>JBDRQO010000092.1:0-11608 GCA_043826275.1 Pseudomonadota bacterium | reverse complement strand
TTTTTACAAAAAATGATATTGAGGAAATATTGAATTTACAACCAATAGGCTCGAAGTCCAAACCCTATCAGGTGAAACAAATTCGGAAAATAATATTAAAATACAAATTAAATTTGGGAGGGAACGATGAATAAATACGAGATAATTATTTATTGGAGCGATGAAGACAATTCCTTTATTGCTGAGATTCCTGAGTTACCTGGATGCGTGGCTGATGGTGCAACATATCAAGAAGCTATTGCGAGTGCTGAAATTATTATAAGTGAATGGATTAAAACAGCTATAGAGTTGGGGCGTGAAATTCCGTGCGCCAAAGGCCGGTTATTGTTTGCATAAAATGAATAGTAGGGATGGGTAGGGATGAGGGTCAGGTCTTGCAATCATGCATCGATTTTCCATGCTTTTTCACCGCCCGGCCTACAGTTGTATACAGGTGCCTGAGAAAAACTTGGGGGTCAGGCTTCGCTTATTGTGGTTATTTGGGTATGATATAGCGGGTATGCGGGATCTGACCCCAGTAACAATTGTTTTTACAAAAGATATTGCCTGAATCAGGGGCTAAAAAGGTCTTAGAGTGCACTTTTTGATGTCAAAAAGGGGTGTTTAAGATTAATGATGAATGGTGTCTTTAATGGTGAATTGTGAATGGAAAAGAAGGTTTTTCTTTATGGTGATTATTTGGGGGTAAAGTATCAATTTTTTTTCTGACCCCGCTTACTCTTGACAAAATTACCCTATAAGGTTAATTTGTTATATGGAAAAGCGAAAACCGCATTATGATCTTTTAACAGTGCAATCCGCTATTCGTTTGCGCGGTGCAGATGCTTTTACCGCAACGGCATTGATCGGCGCTCAGGCAATGGGGCTTGAAGTTGCTCAGGCCATCGAAGTGGTTTGTTCCATGGGCCGTTCCGATTTTTACAAAAGCATGACGACTTATGCATCAAGCCAGATTTGGCAGGATGTTTACTACCCAGAAACGTTTGCTGGAATAGCCTATGTAAAGATTACTTTACGCCAGGATAGATCGATCGTGGTTCAGTTTAAGGAGAAATGATATGAAGCGTGAATGCTTAAATTGTGGAGAAAAAGAAATGGTGCATACTGTCCGAGATGTGCCATACGCCTATAAGAGGCACAATACTGTTATTTCCAAGATCAAGGGATGGCACTGTTTCAATTGCAGGGAAGTTGAATTCGATGCGGGTGAAGGTGTTCGTTTTGCCGAGGCCATCAAACAATTTGCCAAAGAAGTTGATGCCAAAGAAGCTGCTGAACTTGCAAGAATTCGTAAAAAGCTAAAGCTGACTCAGAAACAAGCCGCATTGCTCACAGGGGGAGGGGCAAATGCATTTTCTCGATACGAATGTGGCAAGGCTAAACCACTGCAATCGGTCACCAATTTGTTTAAACTCCTGGATAACCACCCAGACCTACTTGATGAAATAACTATATGATAAAAACGAGGGTGATTTGATGTTGATGGGGTACTTTAATAGCGGATAGCGGGGTCGGAGCGGGTCTGCGGGTCAATATCAACAAAGACATCATGACAGAAAAATTACCAATACAAGCATTCCTGGTCACGGTATACGAGCCTCATTGATCTGTTTAATAGCCTAATACAGGAAACCGAAAGCCCATAATGGGATCTCTTTTAGGGAGCCCACTTCTATGTTATCTTGTATTATATAAGCGTCATCAAGGCTTTTTATCTGTTTCTGGGTTTTTCCGGGGCCACCTATTTCAAAAACAAAGGTGTCGTCCACAATGAAATCGGCTTTGTCATGATAGTGTATTTGATGGGCATGGCTTAGCTGGGAAACAAAAAAACTTTCTCGCAGGCTGCCGATATTTGGTTGCGCGCACAATACCTGAAATATATTCGGGTTGTCCAACAACAATTTATCGGGTTTATTAATCGTCCTCATTCCCGCACCTCCTCTTATTTGATGAATAAGGGATGCTTTGGACATCAAGGTTAAATATTTTGAAACCGTTGGCCATGAAGTTCCAATTGCCCCGCTTAATTTTACCTTGTTTAATTCTAAAGGGGGTGTTGTACATAACATATAAAGCAGTTTTTTGAGCTTATCAAGCTTGCTGGGTTCTATATTGAATATGGCGGGTAAATCTGATTCTATGGTTAAATTAATCACCTCAAGTAATTTCATTGGATAGTTTTCAATTGATTCCAAATAGAAAGGGTAAGCACCATACTTTATGTATTTTAAAAAATATTCTATGGGGCGGATTTTTGCGGCAACTTGACTTGAAAGTGTTAAATGGTTTTTTATCACTTTTTCCAATGGAACGGCATCGAATGGGATTGAGGTCTCTATTTCTAAAAATTCTCTAAAGGAAAGTGCGGGTAGTTGATACATTGCAACCCGTCGGGAAAGATCTGCTGATTCATAATCCAACTGAATAGCCGAAGAGCCCGAAAAAATTACTTGAAGATCAAAAGTATCGCGAATTGCTTTCAGGTGAGAGGCAAATCCTTTAGACTTATGAATTTCATCTAAAAGTAATAATTTCCCCCCTTCTTGAAAAAAATCCTGAGCTAAATCATAAAGACTGACACCTGCCATGGCAGGATGATCACAGGAAATGTATAAAATTTTTTCTATCGGGTATCCTGACCTATGTACGTATTGGAGCAGTAATGTGGTTTTGCCGGCTCCCCGCGCTCCCTTAATACCAATCAATTGTTCTTTTGAGTCGATTTGCTCGAGTAAAAAACGTTCATAAATTTTAGTCGGGCGAGATAAAACAAAAAAAGAAGCCTGTTTTACGACATTAGGAATCATGATATAACCTCTCATTAAAGCTGAACTTGACTTATTATAAAATAGATATTATAGCAAAACAAGATAGATGTAAAGTCTAATTTAGAGCTTTGGAGCTTTGGGGGTCAGGCTTCGTTTATTGTGGTTATTGGGGATAAATTAAAACTTAAAAAGTTAATTTGTCCAATCGACTTCAGGAGAGAACCTCAGCGTTGGAGAGATGCTGGTTTGCCCCTGGTTGAATTTTTGTTTTATCATATCACAAATGATCATCGATTCAAACAATGCATCTTTACAATAATGGGTTTGAAGTTGAGATATAGATAATTTTTGTAACACTGCCATGGTGGGCTTTTAATACTGTAACAAGAAGCAGTCATAGGGCGGATAAAGGTAAATATCCTTGATTTTGCCATGTTTCAAATGCTTATTCTCCTTTTTAGACATCCCTTTTGTCTCACCAACATGTATCCAGTTGGAAACCTTGTAACACGTACCTTTAAACGATCCTGTTCAACAAAGGTTCCCAGCATATACAAAGGATAATTGTAAACCTTAACCCAGTCATCAGATATTCTTTTAATGTTCAGCGCCAGGATCTGGCCTCGGTTTTAAAAGGGGTGGATTGGGTTGTCCTGGCCGTGCGGCAAGGGTGCATAAAAATATAATGGATGATTACTGCGATAAAATTGACAAAAAACAACCAATGAATTATTATGTACAAAACAGGCGTACATAAACAAAATTCCAACAGGAGGTAACTATGCAGCAAGTTAATATAACTGAGCTTCGCAATCATCTTCCGCATTATATGAAACAGGTACAAAAAGGGGTTGAATTTCTGGTAACAAGCCATGGAAAAAAAATTGCCCGCCTTGTACCTGAAGTCAGTGCTGCAAAAGAGGCACACAACAGGCTTATGAAATTGAGGGGAACAATGATCAAAGGAGATATTTTAGAACCTGTTGAGGCAGAATGGAATGCAGATGCAGATAATTTGTGATACCCATATTTTGATCTTCTGGCAGGATGATCCAAAGCGCCTGAGCAACGCTGCTCAAGCTGCCATTGAAACTGCATTGCATGACAAAACTCTTGCCTGTTCTGATATTTCATTTTGGGAAATTGCCATGCTTATCCATTCCGGTCGATTGCGAGATGACATCTCACCTGTACAATACATGGCTGATCTCTGTCTGGCTTTATCATTAACTGTTTTGCCGATTACTCCGGAAATAGCATCATTGTCACAAGGAGATTTTTTTCATTATAAAGATCCTGCCGACCGACTAATTGCAGCGACTGCAATTTATCATAATGCTCCACTAATCACTGCGGACAAAAAGTTAAAAAGCTTAGAGCCGCTGACAGTGATATGGTAAAAACATGGGGGTCAGGCTTCGCTTATTGTGTTGTGGATATATTCACGGTATGTAAATAATTATGGCAAGAAAACCTCGCATACACTACCCCGGAGCAATTTATCATGTGATGCTAAGGGGTAATGCAAAGCAGACTATTTTTCATAGGGATGAAGAATACCGGTATTTTGAAGATATCCTGGCCCAGGGGCTGGAGCAATACTCGCTCATGCTGCATGCGTACTGCTGGATGGAAAATCATGTTCACATGGCATTGCAGGTCACAGACAAACCACTTTCAAAACTGATGCAAAATATCTCCCAGCGTTATACACACTGGTTCAATAAGCGGCATGACCGGGTCGGGCATCTTTTCCAGGGGCGGTACAAGGCCATTCTCATAGACAAAGATGCTTATTTGTCGAAGCTGATCCGCTATATTCATCTTAATCCGGTACGCGCCAAGATGGTAAGTGATCCCATTGATTATCCGCTGAGCAGCCATGCTGCATATACCGGGCGTGTGAAATCGCCCTGCTGGTTAAGCGTTGATCAGGGTCTGGGACAATTTGGCAAAACAGAATTTGCTGCACAAGCTGCGTATTTGCATTTTATGGGACAAACTACAGAAGAAGAACTTCTGGAGCAGCTCCGCCATGGCACCAAGCAGGAACGGATACTCGGCAATGAAGACTTTATTAAAGGTGCACTCAAACAAAATAAAGAAAAAGTTTCAACTGAGATTACAATTGAGCAGATAGTGGATGTTGTGGCAAAGGTTTATCAAGTTTCACCTATGGAACTGACAAGTGCCAGCCGCGCAAGGCATCCGGCAGAAGCAAGAGCCATCATCGCACTGATCGGTATGGATTATTGTGATTTTTCGCTGTCAGATTTCACACACTATTTTAACCGGAATATGCCATCAATGAGCAGGCTGGTCAAGGATGTACGTACTCGCCTTACAAAAAGCCAGTCAATGTATGAAAGAATGGAGCATATCAAAGATCAAATAACCACAATAAGAGAAGCCTGACCCCCCATGACCCCATGATTTAAAAGAAAATAAAAAAACAATGTTTATAAAAATAATTCTAATTCATACGGGTTTTTTGCTTAAAAATCAGGGTTTACCCTGATTGAAATGTCCTTAAAACTATATTAGTATCCTGATTATTCAATGCAATAGTGCTTGAATGGTCCGAACCTATCGCTGAATTTTTTCCTAATTAATCGGACCTTCTGGGGATCAGGGCCTTATCTTAGTTTAAAAGGAGAAGAAAAACATGAAAACTATTAAAAAATTATCTGTTTACTTTTTGATCGGCTTGATGTTTGCTGTGATGAATCAGGCTGCGTTTGCAGGTTCCAGCAAGATCAATATTAACACAGCAACTAAAAAAGAACTTGTAGCACTCAAACATGTTGGTGATAAAATCGCTGTTAAAATGATCAGTTATCGTGAAGCCCAGCCTTTTGAAAAACCTGAGGATATTATGAAGGTTAAGGGAATAGGGCAAAAAGTTTATGATGCCAATAAGGATGTGATCATTGTGAAGGATGAAAAAAAATAATCCTGTAGTGAGGTAGCCCTGATTCCCATATTCTAAAAAGCATTTGCTTGAAACTACGTATTCTTGTATTATTATCTAAAACCATGTTGTCATGTACAGCATGGTTTTTATTTTTGATTGTAGACCACAAAGGGAGACGAATAGATTGGAAGCAGATAAAATATATTCAAAAAAATCATTTTGGATAATTATAGTCTTGAGTGTATTGATTGCTGCATGCATCAATGTCGGACTTTATTTTGGGATTGATCAGTTTTTGACTCATTTTTCAACTCTTGCTGATCAAGAAATTAATACCAAGCAGATATCATGGCTTGTCCAGCAATTTGAATTGGCTTCTCAATATTTTTATAAGTTGGTGTTGCCGGTTAGTTCCGGACTTGTTTTGTTAGCCGGATGGATGTTGTGGATGATATTAAAGGTTGGTATGTCTGATGTCTTTAAAAAAATCAAGGATGATCAGGGACCGAGCCTGCAATCAGGAAAAAAGAAAAAAGATTTTATTGATCAGAAAATAGAGCAGGATAGAAAAAGACGGCTTTTCCTACACACATTATCTGTTTTTCAAAGAGAAGGCCGGCTGTTGGATTTTTTTGATGAAGACCTAACTGCCTATAATGATGAACAGATTGGTGCAGCAGTTCGAAGCATTCAAGAAGATTGTAAGAAGGTTGTTAAAAAATATATCAATCCCCAACCTGTGATTGACAGTGAAGAGGGCGATACAGTTATAGTGGAAAAAGGTTTTGATATTGATGCAATAAAGTTGATTGGAAATGTTTCAGGAGAGCCGCCATTTAAAGGGACATTGAACCACAGAGGATGGAAAGCCGGGAAACAAGAAATTCCAAAATTATCGGATATTCAGGATTCAACAATCATCATACCGGCAGAAGTTCAGATACAATAACAGTGGACAATTTGTAGAAGTAACCTTGGATATTTAGGATAAATCATATGTTGTTGGTATTGAGAGCAACGACAAACATTTTTTTTCTGCACATTGACTCTCGTTAAATGTAACCATAGCGGTTCTATTGCCTCACGAATAATGTTACCCAAAACAGACGTTCATCATTCAGCTTTGGTTCATGCAGATGACTTGGCTTAAGCGGCGGTCCCAATCATCGAAAATCCGTTAAGTTACAACCTTAGTTTCAATCTGGGTGGGGAGAAATAATGTTTTTTGAAGACTGAGTGATTAGAGTTGAAACGCGCTTGCTTTTCTTGTTTAACTAAGTTAAGTTAGGAGGTGAGTTTCATTATTACATAGTTTATGGGGTAATGCTATTGTTGAAATACATAGGAGTGTGCCATGTTGCGGCCCAGGAATCTTACAAAGGAAATACTAACCCAACTTGAAAAACATGAAATAATTTTTCTGCTGGGCACCCGCCAGACCGGAAAAACTACTCTTACCAAGCTTGTTGCAGATTGTGCGGAATATGAGGCAGGTTCGATCTTCTTTTTTGATCTTGAGGACAAAGAGTATCGGAGCCTGTTTGAAATTGTTTCGATCCAGCTGCTCAAAAATATTTTCAAACTGGAAGGTGTGAATTTCGACAAACCTGCCTTGCTGATCTTTGATGAGATCCAGCTTTTAGATGACCCCGCAAATCTATTCAAACTTTTGCATGATCATTTCCCACAACTCAGAATTATTGCCACGGGCTCTTCCAGCTTGAGCATAAAACATAAGTTTTCTGATTCGCTTTCTGGGCGGAAGCGAGTTTTTCATGTTGAACCATTAAGTTTTGATGAGTTTTTAGTTTTCAAAGAGGAAGACCAGCTTGTAAAGATCAGGTCTTTTTTTAATGAAGAGGAAAGAGAATCGGTAATTCCATTGGTTAAAAGCCATCACGGTCATTTTTTGAATCTTTTTGAAGAGTATTTGATTTATGGCGGTTACCCTGAAGTTGTTCTTACGGATGAAAAAACTGCAAAAATAGAAAAGCTTGATTCAATTGCCACTTCCTATATCCAGAAAGACATCAGGGAGTTCGGTAGAATTGACAACATTGATGGTTATAATAACCTGCTGAAATATATTTCCGTCAACCTCGGTGCCCAGTTTAATCTAACATCTGCACAAAGTACTATTGGCCTATCAGGGCAAACTGTTAAAAAGTACATTTCACTTCTGCAAGAGACGTTTATCATAAAGGAGTTACCCCCCTATTTCGTCAATAAGAATAAAGAGATTTCCAAAACCAAAAAAATCTTTTTTAAGGATAATGGCATTCGTAATTTACAGATCAAAAATTTTCACAGCTTAGACATTCGTACTGATATTGGTGCACTTTATGAAAATTATGTTTTCAATGTTCTTGAGCAGGAAAAAGATATTCTGACAGAAAACTATTTTTATAGAACCCAGGCAAAAACAGAAATAGACTTTATAGTTTGCCATGAGCAGAATGTCAAACTTATTGAGGTGAAAGCAGGCGCTTTTAACAGGCCAATCAAAGCAATGAAAGAATTTGAGAAAAAATATATTAAAAATGCAAACAAAATAAAAAAAATCGTCGTTAACAAGTCACATGTTGATGAGATTAATGATTTTGTTTATCTACCGGCATATCTTCTCTAAAGTCAGGGATGAGTCTCATTTCTATTGACACATTCCGGTTTGATAAATTTGAGACATTGCTACGCAGATTAAAATTTAAAAAAAGTGGGCTGGAATCTGCATAATATTAGTGGATAGGAATTCAATTTTTTTAAAAAATGTTGACTTTTCATGTTTTGATTAATAATTCTGACTGAATCTGAATTAAGGTGTAATATGACAAAAGTTCCACAACGATTATCATACCGGCAGAAGCTCAGATACAATAATAGCAGACAATTTTTTTGGGAGTAAGCTTGGATATTCAGGATAAAAGATATGTTATTGGTATTGATTTAGGCACAACCAATTGTGCGGTTTCGTACGTGGATATGGCTGCATTGAAAGATGATTTACAAACAAAAAGAACTATCGAAAAAAAACAATATTTGAAAATCTTTAATATTCCACAATTGACAGGGCATGGTGAGTTTACAAAAAGTTCTGTGCTTCCTTCTTTTTTGTACATACCTGGTGAGTATGATATTTCAAAAGAAATGCTCAAACATCCATGGAAAAAAAGAGAAGACCTTTTTGCCGGCAGCTTTGCCCGAGATCATGGTTCAAAACTGCCGTCAAGGCTTGTTTCTTCAGCCAAAAGCTGGTTGTGCAACCCAAATGCTGATCGAAGAGCTAAAATTTTGCCCTGGGGGTCTGAAGGGTTTGACAAAGTCTCTCCTGTTATAGCCACATCTGAATATCTGGCACATATCAAAAAAGCCTGGAATTATTTTGTAAAAGATGAAGACCTGTTTCTTGAGAACCAATTTGTTGTGATCACGGTTCCTGCCTCATTTAACGAAGAAGCAAGAGATCTGACCATGGAAGCGGTAAGACTTGCTGGTTTTGGCACCACTGTGACCCTTATTGAAGAGCCGCTTGCTGCGTTCTATTCCTGGTTGATCAATCATGAGGCAGACTGGCAGTCCTTTGTTAATCCAGGTGATCTAATCCTGGTATGTGATGTGGGTGGTGGTACCACTGATTTTAGTTTGATTACTCTCAAAGAATCTGAAGGGACCCCACGGTTTGAAAGGATTGCGGTTGGAGATCATTTGATTTTAGGTGGTGATAATATTGACTTGACATTGGCAAAAATGGTGGAGTCAAAATTTAAATCAAAAACACAATTGTCCTCAGATAAATGGAAAACCTTGGCCCATCGATGTCGTGAAGCCAAAGAACATATTCTTGAGAGAGGAGATGCTTCTGTCAGGATAACGATCAAAGGAGAAGGGCGTTCCTTGATTGCTGGTACGCTTGCCGCTGATTTGAGTCAAAAAGAGGTTGAATCCATCCTTGTCGATAAATTTTTTCCTGATGTGGATTCTGACAGTTTAGACGGTATGGACCATGGCAAGGAAATAACGGATTTTGGTCTCCCATTTGAAACTGATTCTGCAGTTACCCGACATATCATCAGTTTTCTTGAAAAACATAGAGCAGATGTAAAAAAGCATCTTTTTAAAGAGCCTATGCCTGATTTGATCCTGTTTAATGGGGGAACACTCAAACCAGTATTGGTACAGGAAAGAATTATTAAGGCCATTAGAAAATGGTTTAAGGTTTCTGAATCAAACATTCCTAAAATCCTTGAAAATACGAACCCGGAACTGGCTGTTGGCATTGGCGCATCTTACTATGGGCTTGTGAAACAAGGAGAGGGCGTTCGTGTGGGCAGTGGCAGTCCTTTGAGTTATTATCTTGGAGTTTCTGCTGAAACAACAGGTCAATCAAAGGCAGTCTGTCTGGTTGAAAGAGGACTTGACGAAGGGTCAGTGATTGATCTTTCCCAGATGGAATATGAGGTCAGGGCCAATGAGCCGGTGAATTTCGATATTTATAGCTCAAGCTATCGATCAGGAGATCGGTCAGGAGATATTCTTGATATTGATGAGTCCATGACCCCTATGACACCCATCCAGAGTGTTATTAAATTCGGTAAAAAATCAGATAAAAAAACGATTCCTGTAACCATTGGAGCAGAGTATACCGAAATGGGAACCCTTGCCATGTATTGTCATTCCGGGGTTAGTGATCATAAATGGAAATTACAATTTCAACTTAGAGATCAACAGGTCCCAGGACAGGCAATTGAGAGTGAAGTATATGATAGTGAACTGATTGCCATGGCTTGTTTGCAATTGGAACAGGCTTTTACGGGTTTAGATGCCCAAAAGACTGATTTGTTGAGAGTTGTCAATCAGATTGAAGAAATTATTGGTCAGAAAAAAATCAATTGGCCATTGTCCTTTTTAAGAGCCCTTGCAGATAAACTCATTGAGTTGTCAGACGTACGAAACCAATCGGCTGAGCATGAAGCCCGATGGCTGAACTTGACAGGGTTTTGTATGCGGCCCGGATTTGGAGATGCGTTTGATGAAGAGCGGTCAAAAAAAATATGGAGAATCTATCTTTCAGGTCAGACTTTTGAAAAGTCAAAGCAGAATCGATTGGAATGGTGGATATTCAATCGCCGGGTTGTTGGCGGGTTGAAAGCTGGGCAGCAGCGACAGATTTTTCAGGATATTTCTCCAGTCATATTAAAAAATAAAAAAAGCAAAATTGATTTGTCCCTCCAGGAACAGGTTGAACTTTGGATGGTAGCCGGCAATCTGGAAAGGCTGTTGATAAAAGATAAAGTGGCTCTGGCAAAAGTGTTGCTGCCCAGATTAAAACCGGGTAAAAAACAGGACTATCTTTTTTGGACCATGTCGCGTCTGGGTGCCAGAGAATTATTATACGGATCGATTGATCGGGTGGTGCCGGCAAAAGAGGTGGTGCGATGGATAAATCAAATTATGAAAATGTCCTGGAAAAAATCTGATCCAGTGGAAAATTTAATTGCTCAACTTTCGCGCAAGACAGGCGATCGAACCCGGGATATAGAGGCTGAAAGCCAGGAGCAAGTTATTGACTGGTTGAGTCAAAGAGGTGCACCTAAAGGTTTTATCCGGATAGTTAAAGAAAAAAACAAAGTGGATATAAATGAAAAAAACCTCCAGTTTGGTGAGAAACTGCCCTCCGGCCTTATTTTAAAAGCATAAGAAATTAATTGGTTTTTAATGAGAAAGTGTTTGACAAAAAAATAAAAAACATATATTCTCATTAAGTTCTTCTGAGGAGACGAAGAACGGTTTTGATCTTTGAAAATTGGTCAGTGAGAAATTTTAAAGCGGGTCTAAAACAGACCTTAAAGAGTTTAAGCAGTAAAAGGATTATAACTGGAGAGTTTGATCCTGGCTCAGAATGAACGCTGGCGGCGTGCTTAACACA
>JBDRQO010000091.1:0-9942 GCA_043826275.1 Pseudomonadota bacterium | reverse complement strand
GAGAATCAGATGCAGCAAAGTTCATTGCCGGAGCAGCACCTAACCCAATGGCAGCAATACCTGCTACTTTAAGAAAGCTTCTTCTGCTCTTTTTCATCATTCAATCTCCTTGGGGTTTGTGTGACATTCCCAGCAATAGGGACTAACTGAAGCATAGGTATGACAGGAGTCACAAAATTTAGCTTTGTCTTCATGGCATCCAAGACAAGAATTTTCACCGGTTGACAGGCTCATATTAAATGTATGCCCATTGGCAGCTTTGTACATTCTATCTGCATCTCTAACCACAGAATCTCTCCACTCATCTAGAAGAGACATATGATTGGCTCTCATGTCATATTTATCAAGGACACACTTTTTTTCTGTCTTGGCTTTGCCCAACAGTTCTGGCTCAGGAGCGGCCTGGGTCGTAGTAATGATATTAAACCAGAACGGTGAAAGCACGGCCAGGGCAAAAATAGCAAGCCCTGTGATGATCATATTTTTATTCATCGTCTTCCTCCTCAACGCCAGGTAAAGGTTGAAACCTTAAGTCTTCTGTACGTTTCTTTTCTCCTGGCAGGATCAATGCGTTCCCGACCAGTTCATGAATACCGTATACTTCTACATCCGGCACCCAGTATTCGCACATGGTCGTCAGTGTTGCCCTGTCAATGGCACAGATGGTGCCCAGGGTGTTGACGCCGTATTTGTCGTGAACCGATTTTAAGGCAGTTGCTCTTGGAAGGGCGCCCGCCATTCTAAGTTCCATGTTCTCACCGGCATTCAAGCCGGAACCGGAACCGCAGCAAAAGGTTTGTTCTCTGATGGTGTTGGGCGGCATTTCATAAAAATGATCAACCACATGATTAATCACATATCGTGGTTCATCCAGAAGACCCATACCCCTTGAAGGGTTGCATGAATCATGGAAGGTCATGATACGGTTGGCATTACGGCTCTTATCCAGTTCAAGTTTTCCGTGTTTGATAAGGTCAGCAGTGAATTCTGTGATATGAACCATCTTGGTGGAAGCGGCATTTTCAAAAACCGTACCTGTGATGGGGTTTTTGGGAACTTCCAAAAAGTCGGCAGGGCCGTTCATGGTATCCATGTACTGATGAATGACCCGCCACATATGACCGCATTCACCACCCAGGATCCATTTTACGCCCAGACGTTTGGCTTCCAGATACATCTTGGCATTCAACCGTTTCATGGTTTCATGTGAGGTAAAAGAGCCAAAGTTGCCGCCCTCAGATGCATAGGTGCTCCAGGTAACATCCAGACCATATTTTTCTTTTAAATACTGGAACAGGATGAGATATCCCTGGCAGGTATAGGTTCCCGGATCTGCAAATACATCACCCGATGGAGTGATAAACAGAATATCCGCCCCTTTCTTTTGAAAATTGGGCGTACAATTGACGCCGGTAACCGTTTCAATATCTTCCACAAAGAATTCGAGCATGTCTTTAAAGGCATGGGGTTGAATCCCTAAGTGGTTACCGGTTTTGTAACAATTAGAAACCGGGGTCGCTATCCAGTCAATGTTCAACCCTAAAAGGTTGAATATCTCTCTTGCCATCATGGTGATTTCAGCGGTATCAATGCCATAGGGGCAAAAAACGGAACAGCGTCTGCATTCGGTGCACTGGAAAAAATAGTACCACCATTCCTTGAGAACCTCCATGGTCATTGGCCGGGCTCCGGCCAACGCTTTACCACCGGGGATTTTGTTCAAAATTTTTGATGCAGTTGAAAAATCATTTCGATACACTGATCTTAGGAGTTCAGCTCTTAAAACCGGCATATTTTTAGGATCACCCGTGCCAAGGAAGAAATGGCATTTGTCTGCACAGGCGCCGCAGCGTACACAGATATCCATGAAAATCTTGAATGTCCGGAATTTATCCAGGCGTTCTTTTAATCCCTCAAAGACAATTTCCTGCCAGTTGTCGGGCAGCTTCCAGTCATCATCCAGCGGATTCCAGGCTCTGGCATTGGGCAGGCCCAGCGTTTCAACACTCTCCGGCTTGGCTGCATAGCAGTACATGCCCGGTCTGATCTGGACATTGGCCGTTGTATTCATCCAATTGCCGGACTCTGGCTCTTTGGGGGTGCCATAGTCTATTTTATCTAATAACTCATTGGGTTTTATATCGTTAGACATTGATTACTCCTTTTTATCCACCGGCAGGCCGGCTTCAATCATTTTTTCTCTGAAGTGATCCTCATACTCTTCGTATGTATGGGTTTTCACATCATAGTTCCAGGGGTTAACATGTCTTTTTGCACGAGTATTGTTTGCCATATTTCTTGTCGGGCTTAAGAAAATTCCCCCCATATGCATCAGCTTGCTGATCGGGAAATATACAAAAAGGATACAGACCAGAAACAGATGGGCATAAAAAAGACCGCCGACACCTTCGGGGATGGTTGGACTGAAAGTAGCAAGGCCCATGGTAAGGGTCTTAATGCCGATAATATCAACTTTTGTGAAATATCTCATGGCAATTCCGGTAGCTGCAATTCCGATGATCAGGAATAAGGGAAAGTAGTCAGCAGCCTGGGAAATATATGTTACTTTGGCATCAAAAATTCTTCTTGAAAGAAGAAATAATGTTGCTGCCAGCAATACAACACCAGACAGAAAAATTCCAGGAAGTCCAAGCTGAACAATTCCGTCTAATTTTTCAAGGAACTGCAGGCAGGCTGGAACCGGAGAAGTAAAAAACCTGAAATGCCGGAGCACGACCACTAAGAAGGCATAGTGGAAGGCAAGAGCACCCACCCAGAGAAAAATTTCCCATGAGTAGGAGAGCCGGTTGGATGCATTCTTGTTGAATGCTGCTTTTGTGTTTCGAAACAAGGATCTGAAAGCAAATATTTCAAGAACCATGCGAATAAACACGCCTATTGACGTATCAGGGTTGTCAATGGAGTTTTGTTTTATCCATGGCAGCGATTTCTGTTGCCCGCAGGTTGTTGGAATCCTGAACGGAACAGCCGAAGATGCCCATCCTAAAACCTTTTTTACAAACCCGGCAAGGAAGGCAATCACTGCAACATAGGGGAAAACAATTCCAAAGAACCATTGAAGCCCTGCTCCCTCAACGCCTGTGTATGCTACTAAGAAAAGCAGAAAAACAGTTGTTAAGGGGATCAAGTACTTTTGATTCATAATTATAACCACCTCGTTGGTTGATGTATGGCAAAGTCAAACTGCACATACATGTTATGATTTATAGGAGCCCAGAAGTTCTTCTTCTGACAGCTCAGCGACTAAACCTGCCCTTTCAAATGCTCTGTGAATGCGTCTTTTGCTTTCAGTGGCTTTTAAAAGGAATATCTCTTCTTTACATTTCATCAGCTTGTTAAATGCAGCAAGTGCAATCTGGTCAACAAGTCTATGAAATTCTAATACTAAATGTTCATCAAGAATCTGCTCCCCGATTGTCTTTAATGCAAAGACAAAGCTGACAGCTTGGGCAGCGGAAAAAGACTGCACTGCCCGAATGCGGAGAATAGGGTCTAACTTTTTTTCAAGGGATTCCTGGGTAAAATCTTCACATATATGGTTGAAAACATCTTCAACGGTTTCACGGGTGACCGCACCTATCGGATTATCAAAGCGGTTGGTATCCTTGCCGATAATTTTTGCAGTTTGGCTGGGGTAGGTATTAATTGTGGCTTGAAACCATTGCTTTATAAATTCGTCATTCTTTTTCTTAAGTACTTGTTTTAATTGCATTATGATTATAATATTTTATATAAAAATATAAAAATCTCCGTTATATTATTTTTCGAATTGTATAAACTTCCTTCTGGTTTATGTCAAGGATTAATGCACGTAAAACAGCATTCTATATGCGTTTTCAAACTGTGAAAACTTGTTTCATCTGACGGCAAAACATCTTTTTTGTTGAATAAATGTTGTAATCCGTCTAAAAAAGGGAGTGAAATATTAAGAAATAACAGCATTATCAATCCTTAGTTTTTTATACAGGAAATAAAAATGACGATGAAAAAAGTAATACTTCTGGTGGCTGGCCTGGCTCTGATTTACAGTTCTGCAATGGCTGAATCTTCAGGCTATGGTCTTTCTTTTGGTTATGGAGAGGCAGATCCTGATATTGATATCTACCGAGTAGGGCTCAAAAAGGATTTTACAGCCAAGTGGTTTAAAACTGATTTTGGATACGTGTCTGGATATTTTGAACTGTCGTATAACTATTGGGAATGGAATAGCCAGGATATAAATGGCGTGGCGCTTTCTCCTGTGTTTGCCTATTTTTTTGGAGATGAGTCAAATCTGATCAGACCCTATATCGAAGGTGGTATCGGGGTTGCCTATCTGGATGAGTATTTTATTGCAGACAGAAATCTTTCCAGCAATCTTCAATTTGAAGATCGTATCGGTGCGGGTGTGAGAATTGGATTTATTGATCTGAACTTTCGGTATATGCACTATTCAAATGCATCCTTAAAAGCACCGAACCATGGTATCGACATTCTCATGTTTACAACGGCTATTCAGTTTTAATACTTTTGTAAGTAATTATGAATGCAGGCGATAATACCTTTTTTTAAAAACACCGGAGATAATTATACCCCCGTTGTTCAAACTATATGAGCAGTTCGAGTCGTTTAGAAGGAATAAATCAACCTCGTTCTCAAATCAGTTGCATCATTTGTATTATTTTCATAATCAAGGATCGTGTAATAGTATTGCACGGCTACAAATGGTTTTAAAAAGAAAAGGAAAATAGCTCTAAAATATTACACGGAAACCGGAAAGTATGGCACTGATGTCTTCAAAATCAGTATTATCCCGGTCCAGTTTGTAAAATCGATACCCAAGATAATACTCTGTTCCCCAATCCGCTATATTCTGGACAAACTGAGCGCCAAAAGTGGAGGCCTCATCGTTTTTCATGGCAATGTCGTCAAAAATACCGTAATCAACCGAAAATGCTGTTTTCCCGATGGAAAAAAAATCTGCCTGGTAACCGAGTTTGCTATAAAAAAACAGGCCGTCACCATCTGTATCAGTTTTATATTCTCTTTGCCCGCCTGAAAGGATCAGACTGATACCGCTGTCGTGAAGTGCGGAGAAAGACGAGCTGATCTGGTAGTCTGTCTTTGTTGAGGTTGAGGCAGGATCGGCATATGCGACTGCTGCACCGACTTTAAACCGGCCCAGTTTGGTATCATATCGAAAGGCAACATCCCCCCCGCCGTCAGCGATATAAGAGGTAGCAGCTGAAAAACCGTTAAACGAGGGGGTGTCATATCGAATTCTTTCATCTCGGCTAAGGCCGTCCATATCTGAAAATGCACTACCAATATTGGTTGAGCTTAACACTTTTGTGTTGTTATCATAGAAAAGCTGTCCGGCTGCCATGTCGGCAACCGAAGAGTACCCCACAACATTTGTCCCGGAAAAATCGGTTTGACTTGTTCCATCCGATGCAGTTGAACCAAACCCAATTGATAATTTTCCATACGATGTGGAACTTAAATAAAGATCCAGATGGCGTTTGGTAAAATTATTGCTACCGGCACCCCGTTGATTGTTCTGGTTCACATCAGCGGTGGAGTTGGATTCGAACTGAACCTCGATCTTTGTACCGATCTCCAGGGCTTCCGAGGCTTTGGCTGATCCTTTAATACCGATACGTGTGGATGAATTATCATTATCCACTTGATAGATATTTGTATTGTCACCGTCATCTGAAATTAAAATTCCTCTGTTGACCTGTCCGTAAAGTGTCACACTGGAGTTTTTATTTCTTGATTTTATAAGTTCTTTAGAAGATTGGGCACTTTGGATCGTTTTTTGTGTTTCTTCGGATTTTGTTTGGATTTCATTTACCTGTTTTTGCAATGCTTCAATCTGGGCCTGCTGTTCAAGGATGATTTTTTCCAACCGTTCCAGGGTTGCTTTCTCATCCGCCCTCGCCTCTTTTATTATTCCTGTCACTGGAAAACAGGTCATTAAAAAAACTGAAAATAAAATAAATAACTTAAATTTTGACACGATGTCCCCCTATTTTTTTAAACCATTTACAGCATGAATTTCGCCATGCATCAAGATTAATTTTATAAATACCAGATTTTACTAATATTTCAAAAGCAAAATTTCTGATTCATTCAAGGCGGCCGTAGTTGGGGGACTGTGCGAACGACGTAACGTGCCTTGTTTAGTGTACAATTACTTAAATCTAAATTTAATGGTGCAAAATTGTTTGAGAGAGAACCGTTTTTTTGGATAGTCAATTGAAGTTTGACATCACCAAACAAAAAAAGGAATTGAAAGCCAAGGCTTAAAATTCCTAAGATTGTTGTTACTGGCGGAGAAACAGAGATTCGAACTCTGGATGGATAACAACACCCATACTCGCTTAGCAGGCGAGCGCCTTCAGCCACTCGGCCATTTCTCCGTATTTTTTAAAATTGGCGGAGGAGGTAGGATTCGAACCCACGGAGCCTTTCGACTCAACGGTTTTCAAGACCGCCACTTTCGGCCACTCAGTCACTCCTCCGAAATAACCCAAATTTTATATCACCTTGGCTGAAACAGGTCAAGGATAAACTTAGTGTATCCCCACCCAGTCGGGTGTGTTTTTTGAGGTAAAAATGTAAAGGAAAAATAAATTTATATGGGTAAAAGATATCATGGATATCTTAATTTTGTATGCGTTTACTTTTTAAGACAAGGGGATTCTTATTGACAGGAACAATAGTTGCGCTATATTTAAATGTTTTAGATTAATATTTTACAGGAGAGTGTAGATGAGACAGAAAATAAGATTTGAGAAGAACCTAAAAGCAGGCCTTTTAACTATTCTAGAGTCCAGTGAAGTGGATCCCGGGATTGTTATGCCGCTTCTTGAGGAAGAGTATGATCTTGATCAGATGATAAAAGCATCTGAAGAAGGCGTGGAAGCCTTTACCCAATTATTGAGGCGACGAACGTTTTTCCCCACATCAGATCTTTGCGGAAAATTGTATAAAAATACAATCACTTTTTTTAGCAATGCTGAAGAAAAAAACTTAGAGATTGAGTATGATGATGCTGAATCGTTTCCCAAGACAGAAGAATTCAGGCTGGAAGATGATATCGTTGAAATCGATAAAATATTGGAAGAAGACGGGGATTCAAACGAAGATGAAATTAAAGAGATAGATTCTGAGGATGATACACCTATGTTCACTCCTGAAGATATATCTGAACATGAAAATTAGAATTTAAAATGAAACAAGCCATTATAAAAATTGTTATAGATGCTGTATCAAACGCCTATAAGAAAGGCGACCTTCCTTGTGATCAGATTCCTGAAATGGAAATAGAAGAATCCCGCCATCAATCTTTTGGGGATTATTCCACAAATATTGCCATGGTGTCTGCAAAGACACAGAAGATGGCGCCAAAAAAGATTGCCCAATGTCTGGTATCAAGTATTGAATTGTCAGGAATCATCGAAAAGGTTGAAATTGCAGGCCCCGGGTTTATCAATTTTTTTCTTTCAAATAAAGCGTGGCACCCGGTGGTGGATCAGGTTCTCGGTCAAGATAAAGCATATGGTTCTTTGGATCTGGGTCAGAATGAACGGGTACAGGTGGAATTTGTCAGTGCAAACCCGACAGGTCCGTTGCATGTGGGTCATGGCAGAGGTGCTGCGGTGGGAGATGCCGTGGCAAATATTTTATCCTTTGCCGGGTTTGATGTTCAAAAAGAATTCTATATTAATGATTCAGGTCGTCAGATCAGAACCCTTGGCACGTCTGTGTGGTTAAGAGTGCTGGAAAAATCAGGGCAAAGCATAAAATTTCCTGATGACTGCTATCAAGGTGATTATATCAAGGATCTGGCTTGTCAGATATTTGAAAAGCAGGGAAAAGATTTTTGTAAGGCTGACGAACAAGAGGCCATCACGGTTTGTGCCAAATTCGCAGCCGACAAGATTCTTAACGGGATTAAAGAAGATCTGAAAAGCTTTGGTGTTCATTTTGATCAATGGTTCAGTGAGCAGAGCTTATTTGACTCAGGTCAGGTTCAAAAAGCCATTGATCATTTCCAGTCCAAAGATTTGATTTATGAAGAAGATGGCGCCCTCTGGTTTCGGACCCAGGATTTTGGTGATGAAAAAAACAGGGTGGTGGTAAGAAATAATGGACTGACCACTTATTTTGCTTCAGATATTGCCTATCATAGAGAAAAATATGAACGAGGGTTTGAGCGGGTGATAGATATCTGGGGAGCTGATCATCATGGCTATATTAAGCGGATTGAAGCATCCATTGTGGCCTCAGGCCATAAAAAAGAACAATTTGATGTTATACTGGTGCAGCTGGTCAACCTGTTGCGTGGGGGAAAGCCTTTTCAAATGTCTAAGCGGGCAGGAGAATTTGTCACCTTAAAAGATATTGTTGATGAAGTGGGCAAAGATGCAGCACGGTTCATGTTTCTAAGCCGGAGCTGTGATTCAGGACTGGATTTTGACCTGGAACTTGCCAAGCAGAAAAATTCTGAAAATCCGGTTTACTATGTCCAATATGTCCATGCAAGGATAACAGGGATCCTGTTAAAAGCCAAAGAAGTCAAAATTATTGCCCAGATTGATTTTAATAAAGGTGAGCACCTGAATCTGCTGGCCGCACCTGAAGAGATTCATCTGTTAAAGATATTAAATTCATTCCAGGAGAATGTGGAAAAAAGCGCAACAACATTGCACCCGCACATAATTTTTACTTATTTGATGACTCTTGCATCAGCTTTTCATGGATACTATAATAAACACAAGGTGATTACCGATGACAGGGAATTGACACTGGCCCGGTTAAGCCTTGTTCTCAGCGTCAAAAAAGTCATTAGAAACGGGTTGACACTTCTTGGGGTTTCGGCACCGGAAAGAATGTAAAAAATGATGATATCCTTTAAAGGGATCTTAAAATATCTGGTTTACATATGTATTGCCGGCTGGATGTTTTTATTGGGCATCATGGTTGGCCGGGGCACTTCTCCTGTAACCTTTGATACCCATAAATTTCAAAAAAGGCTGGAGATCATTGCCAATGAATTCGGCAGCAAAACCAAGACCCGGGAAAAAATTGATTTAAAATTTTATGATGTGCTGGATGATCCTGTAGCAGAGGAAGAAGGAGCGTCGCCAGAAAAAAAATCCTTGGAAATCATTCCTAAAAAAGAAGAAATGGTCACAGCAGAAAATATTCCATTAAAAACAAGCAGAAAGAAGCAGACATTTAAACATCAGGGAAACACCACCGGGACAGAGAGTTTAATTCAACAAACGTTAAAAGCAGATACCCCAGCACCGGATGAAATCAAAACAAAACCGGCTGTCCTGGAAAAAGGTAAAACTCCTGAACCGGTAATGGACAAAGCAATTTCAAAAGGAAACTTCACCATTCAGGTTGCAGCGTATAAAGATTTTAAAGATGCGATTACCCAAATGGCCATTCTTGAAAAAAAAGGATTTGCGTCCTACAGGGTAAAGGCGCAAAAAGACGGAGTGACCTGGTACAGGATCAGAACCGGATCCTTTGCAATTTATGATGATGCAAAAAAATATCTGGAAAAATTAAACCAGGCCAATATAAAGGCAATGATTATAAAAAGGGACGACAATGAAGATATCAAAGGATGAAGTCGAAAAAATGGCCCATCTTGCCCGACTTAAGATAGATGATGTGCAAAAAGAAAAAATGGCCGGGCAGCTCAGCCATATCCTGTTGTATATAGACAAGCTCAAAGATGTGGGTGTCGAGGGGGTTAAACCTTCTTCAGGCATGGTGTTTGTGGAGAATGTCCTGAGAGAGGATGAACTCAAACCCTCCCCCGGCCCGTTGGTGACACTGGCCAATGCACCGGAAAGAGATGATGATTTTTACACGGTTCCCAAAGTGGTAAAATAAGGTGCCGTGACATTAAGTTGC
>JBDRQO010000090.1:0-5164 GCA_043826275.1 Pseudomonadota bacterium | reverse complement strand
ATTCCGCCTGCCGTCAAGGATACAATGGATAAAAACATCTGATTCGATGATCTGGTAGATAATGCGGTAGACTTTCACATGAATTTCGCGATATTCATGTACGTCAATTCGTTGTAGCTCTGGAGGATAGTGACCTTTTTCCGGGCTAAATGACAGATTTTGGCAAGCTGTTTCAATTTCTGAAAAATTTTTTCCTGCGTTTTGCGGGTATCCGGATTTTTTTATATAATCATAAATTTCAAAAAGATCTTTTTCCGCATCAGAAATGACATAAACATTGTATTTCATTCAGATTGGTTTCCCAGAGTTTTTTTCAAGTCGTTGAAAACATCGGTAACAGGCCTGTAATCTCCCTTTCTAAGGCTATTTTGGCTTTGGGCTAGCATTTTCAACATGGCGAGGCTTTCCTGGGTCTGTTCATATTGGACAAGATCCTGAAGAATCGCTTTGGCTTCCCCATTTAGAGTGATAACCATGGGCTGTCGACTATTAACGATTTGTCGGATGATTTCCGAAGCGTGTGCTTTAAAATAGCTGATGGGTTTAACAGATTCACTGAGTTTCATGTTGTTCTCCATAATTAATTTGACCTTAATTTAGCCCATATTGAGATCTATGTCAAGATGAAGCCATGAAACAGGCTGCTAAAATTGTTGAAATTATGTGGAATGGTTAGCCATTGAATTGCTCAAGCATCTTCAATATCTCAGGCTCTAATTTCAATTGTCCCTCGCATTAATCAATTCAATTTAAAAATATTGATAATCCTGATCTTTTTGTAAAAACATCCTGAAAAATTGGAGCAGGGATTACAAAAGAAAATAAAAATTAACCAGTATTTTAATAAAACTTTGAAAGATACTGATTCTCATGATTGTAGTTGTTGACGGAAGTCCATTTTTTTTAGCTGGGCTGGGACAAATTGTAGCCACAGTAAAATCAAAATTAAGCAGCTTCTCTCCACATATAGCGATGGTGAAGCCCTCCAACCCGTGAAAGAGCGATCAGTTTACCCTTTTCTGGTTCAGATTGTACCTGGCGTTCGAAAGGTGTCTCTTTTGAAAGGCCAAGATGCGTTCTATCGTGATGATAATACTTGAAACAATCTGACAAAATAGCTTTTAAATGTTTTTCGTTAAGCACAATCATATGATTTAAACAATCACGCCTGATAATGCCGATAACCCTTTCACAGTATGGATTTTGCCAGGGGTTTTTTGTTCATCCGACAAATAGGGCTTAAGATGGGGCAACATCCGTTCATTAAAAATTTGCCCTGAAAGGTGCATCAACGTATTATACATTCCTTTGTCGATCTGCTCCATCGCCATAGAGGCCAGGCAAGGAAACTGCATACTGGTTAATCCGGCTTTGGGAAGAGCTTCATCCACATGCTTGCCAATGGTTTTTTCCACTGCATGATATGTGGCTCCGCAGGGAGAGCACCGTACCACTTTGATATCTTCGATGATTTTTGTTTCCGGGTTAATATGGAGTTTGAATTCGGGTCTTCCAAAATGCTGGGCAAACTGCGAAATAATTTCACACTCATATGATTCGGCGCTGTCTCTGTACCCATACGTATTCTCGGTCAGGGTGCAGAAGTTTTTAGGGAAAGCCGAACCAACTCCTTTTCTGGATAGCTCATCCCTTATCTGGCCCTTCAGACCCAGCGACATCCACAAAGAATTTTCAATGGGCGCAATGATGCCTTTGGCACCTGTCAACCCAATGAGATCGGGAATTAACTGCGGCGCATTCTGGGTTTCACTCAGATAGATGATCAAGTCTGCCTCTGGCAGGGTTTCAGGAAGAAATTCTTCAGGCTCATCAATAATGAACGGCAAATCCAACGGAATTGAGACGGATTCTATTGTCCAGCCGGACGGTGCATGTTTCTTTATGTTTTCGACGATTCTCAGGCCATAGGCACCTTGGATCGCTATCAGTATTTTCATTATAATAGTACTCCATACTACAAATTAATTTCGAACTGCGAACATAATCAAGTTTCAGCAGGATTGTCAAGTATTAAGGCTTTGCCTTTAATTTAAACTTATCGGGGTCAAAGGTCAGGTCTTGTATCACTTTTTTGGTGTCAAAGTGAGGTCGCTAAAGGCAGTCTTTGAGGGTGCCGAACAAATTTCTTATTTATTAACAAGATGATACGAGAATCTGCTTGCTCCGCCCCCGTGTGTCCAGAGATGAATTGTTTCCAAATAACCGGCTTGCCGTTTCATTTTGATGGTTGGGGTTTTAAAAGCGCTTTCATTTATGTTCTGCTGTCAGGAAACCCGAGCGTGGTTACGGTGAAGGAGCGAATGGACCGATATCGAATAGGTATAGACCAAAAACGGTTGTCAGGACAAGATTGACCAGAATGCTGGTAATCCAGGCCCATCCGGGGACATCATCATGGAAGAAGAGCCCCAATAGCTTGAGACTAATCCCAAAAAATGTTCCCGCAAATATCACCAGTTTCAGGAAATTGCCGAAGAGCTGGGCATGTTTGGCAATCTCCGAGCCTGACACGATGTTGCCGATGACTGTGGTCGCGGCGGGATCGTTGGTGGCGCCGAGGGCTTTAACGACCATGGGAGTGGCCACAGCAGCCCCGCCTTTTTGGATAACATGGGTCAGGGTAATACCGGTGGCCCCCTTCATAACATCTTCGACAATGCCACCGCGTGCCTTGTCGATTCGTTCCGGGGTCAATCGTTTGGGTTTTTGTGCCTTCTCAGGTGATTGCGCCGAAAGGTTCACGAATTGATTAATCTGCAGGCTGTCTACCTGAAGCAGGTTTGGAGGGGGCAGGGTGACGCTGTAAACAGCCCTGTCCTTGCTGTCGACAAACACGATCGGTGATAGGCCCACGGACCCTAATAACTGCCCGGTGTAAGAGAATCGGCCATCCGGTAAGCTGGTTTTTTGGGTAATGAGCAGCTTCCCTTGGGGGGCTGATCGCTTTTTTAATAGAGGATTGATCTGCATAGCGGACTCCCTGGTTCATTTTTTGAATGTTTTGTACCCGGACCCAGCATTTCCCACATTTTATCCAAGGACTGTTTTACATTTTCAGGGATCGGGTTCTGGGCAATTGTATTCTGTAGCGTCAGTAATTGCTCCGACAGCATCACCTTGGTGGTGATCTCCTTTTGTGCCGCCTTAAGGTTCAGCGATTGGGTTCTGTTCTCCAGAATTTCCTTATTGCTACCCTCAAAAAGTGATTTCATCGTTTCCACCATACGGTTCAAAAAGGTATAGAAAAGATCGGCGGAAAATCCGCCCAGGATGGCCAATATCGGCCGGATGATATTGGGTTCTAAAAAAGTGGACTCTATGGCATTGACCTTTATCACCAGGGACATTATCAGTCCGGATATAATCCCCAGAAAGAACCGGATCCAGTATGAAGCCGCCTGGTTGGGGTCATAGGTCATGTTCCGGATATACTGGTCGACCTTGTAGAGCGCAGAGAATGAAGAACCCAGGGCGGATGCCGATATTAAAAAAGCCAGTTGGAACATCAGTCTTATACCATCTGAACTGAATATGTTGATATCGTTGGAGTCAATGTGTCTGGATTGGACCACGACCAGAAAGCTGACCAAAGAGAATACCGTTACACAGATCATATACCTGATCAGGGGGGTTGGTCCTATATAATCAACCAATTTCTTATCCATCCCATTGTTGATCAAAACAATGGCCTGGGGAGTGGCCGGAGCTACAATTTTTGCAAGATTGTCATGGGCAGCTACAAGCTTTGTCATATCCGGCATTTGGGTTTCACCAGAAGCGGTATAATACTTTTCAAAGTCCGCCACACACATGGCTGTGGATGCAGGGACCGGTTTTCCCCGCTCCGCGGCAAACACGGCCATGCTCCGGCATTCTTCAAACAACAGATTAATGTATGATTTCTTTACGATCGGTTTTTTGCCCATGATTTTCTCCTCCGGGTTTTTGAATTAAATCGATGCTTTAAACTTGTCTGTACAGCTTGGTCAATGTGTTTTTTTATTTGAATTAAGTAAGGTGTTTGAATGCATAAGTTGATTAAAATTATGATGACCTTAATCGTTAAAAATTTAAAGGAAATTTACCCGATTGAAATGGGGGCCAGCCCCAATGCCCCCGGGATTTAACGCATTAAGGACAAAAGCATGAGGGGTGAAGGAAGGGACAGTGCTCAACACACAATTTATAACAAAGGCATGATATCAGCAACTCGTGCATCATTGGATGAATGGATGAAAACCTTGCCTCAACCTTGGACAGTTGCTATGGAGGCCACACTGTTTACCGGCTGGATTTATGACTTCCTTAAACCCCATGCATCTAATATCAAGGTGGCACATCCTGAGATGTTAAAAGCAATTACAGCAGCTAAAAAGAAAAATGACCAGTCAGATGCTCAAAAAATATACGATCTGCTCAGGGTTGATCTTCTGCCTGAATGTTATATGGCCCCGAGTGATCTCAGAGAGTTGAGGAGAATTTTAAGGTACAGAACTCATATTGTAAGAACAGCAGTTAAAATAAAAAATAAAATATCCGGACTTTTGATGGAAGTCGGCGCTGAATATAATAAAAAGCGACTGCACAGCAAGAAATACTTTTTTGAGCTGCTGGAAAATATTGATGATGTTCCTCCATCAGTGGTTGACATGTTAAAATTAAGCCGCTCGAATCTTGAGATATTTAACAGCATTCAAAAAAAGCTTGTGCACACACTCAAAAAAAATCATTTGATCCGAGAGCGGGTAAATCGGCTGCAAAGCATCAGAGGTATCGGTGAGGTCACAGCACTGACCTGGGTATTGGAAATCAGTGAGCCGGAACGATTCAGTTCCATACGCCAGGCAGTGAGCTATTGCGGACTGTGTGCCGCCCAAAAAGAGTCTGCAGGTAAAGAATTTCGTGGTCTGATATCAAAAAAAAGAAATAAACATTTACAAACAGTTCTGATTGAGGCAGCAAAACTGGCACCACACTGGAACCCTCAACTGGCTGAAATACATAACTTTTAACTCACTAGCTTGTCTATGTGCAGTGGTTTGTTCTGCGGCCCGGGAATGTGGGGTGGTAATTTCACCTTTGACTACGGCTGAAGCTTTGCTTCAACCTGTCCGTCATAACGCAGTTATGCGGCAGTGAAGCA
>JBDRQO010000089.1:0-3568 GCA_043826275.1 Pseudomonadota bacterium | reverse complement strand
GCTTACCCGGAAAGGTGATTGGGATATTGTTCGTCAAAAGGCCTCGGGATCACAAAATTATGTAATCAGAATGATGATTAGCGGTATACTTCATCGTGAATATTCTTTGATCAAGGCCATGGAATCATCAGCTGCAGACGAAATCAGTCGTATGCAACGGTTTATGGGAGCCCTTGACACCATGATTACCGTTGCTCCGCTCATGGGCATATTAGGTACAGTCCTCGGGATAATAGATTCATTTGACATGCTGGGGACATTAGGGGTTGCCAACCCCCAGGCTGTTACCGGAGGTATAGCCCAGGCCCTGATAACAACTGCAACAGGCCTGTCTATCGCCATCATAACGGTTTTCCCCTACAACTACTTCAACTCAAGAATTAAGCGTGCAGCAGGAATCATGGAAAAATATGCCACCAGCTTTGAAATTGTTTATGAACAGATCCTGCTTGACAAAAACAAGCATCCGGAAGAAATGAGATGAAAATAATCTTACCTGAAAACGATAAGCCCAGGATCGAAATGCTTCCTTTAATTGATGTTGTCTTCCTTCTTTTGGTTGTGTTTATCTATACCATGCTCTCCATGGCAGTACACAAAGGCATGCCCGTCTCTTTGCCTGAATCCTCTGCTGTCAAACCTGAGAAAAATATAATTTTGGCAGTTACGATAGACAAGAACCGCCGGGTTTTTGTTAACAAAGAGCTGGTTGACATTGGACATTTAACCTGGATTCTTGAGCAAAAGGCAAAAAAAGAAAAAAAACCAAGAGTTCTTCTTTTTGCAGATAAAAGCATCACCTATCAAAATCTTTTTAAAGTTTTAGACAGGATCAGAATGGCCGGGTTGAATCAAATTTCCTTACAGGCTGACCCTGAAGACCCAAAATAAAGATGAAACGTATTATAATATCTGCTGTAATTGCCATAGGTTTTCATATTGCACTGATGGTATTAATGCCTTCTTTATTTAACAAAAATAATAAAATTTTACCCCCTGAAATCAAATCAGTTATGGTTACTATCTCCTACAGGCAGCCTATATTAAAACAAACATCTTTTAAACCAGACAAACCCAAAAAAGAAAACCGTTCAATAAACGAAATTAAAACAAAACCCAAACCCCCCAAGGCCATATCTTTTACACCGAAAAAGAAAACCAGTACTATTCTTAAGAAAAAAAACTTGGCTAAACCTGAAAAAAAACTAATACAGAACAAACCTGTTATTCACAACCAAAAAGAAGTGATAAAGAAAAAATCAAACCCTGTTAAGATGGTTGAAAAAAAACCAATCAAAGCTGAAAAAAAACAAAATTTCAAAGAACAACTCGCAACCGTGAAAAGAACAACTCCTCAAAAGAAAGAAATAATTAAACAAAAAAAACCCCATATCGAATTTGCAAAACCGCTATATAAGGAGAACACTTTGCCTGTTTATCCTGTTATCGCCCAAAAAAGAGGTTACCATGGAGTTGTTGAACTAATGGTCTTGGTTTCAGAAAAAGGAAAAGTTTCCTCTTTAAAAATCCTTAAGTCCAGCGGGTATAAATCCCTTGATCGCCAGGCTGTAAAAACTGTTAAAAACTGGCTCTTTGAACCCGGTAAAAAGAATGGTAGTCCCCAGGAAATGTGGGTCAAAATTCCAGTGAGATTTGAATTAAACTAACAAAGTATACTTAAGATGAAAAATTGCAGCGATCATAACCCCTGCAGCAGTGGTAAAAAATACAAGAAATGCTGCCTGCTGTTGCAGAAGGGTGCAGCCCAACCCAAGTCTCAGCCCACTAAATTCATACCAGTTTATACAGAATTGGATCAGCTTTCAAATAGTGTTATGGATCTTATCAAACAGAATAAACTGGATGAAGCAGAGGCTGTATCAAAACAGCTATTGAATGAATACCCAGACCAGATTGATGGGTTTGAACGACTGGCTCAGGTTTATGAGGCCCGGGGAGAAAATCAGACAGCTGCTGACTATTATCAAAAGGCTGCTGATTTTGCTAAAACAATGCCTGGATTTGATCAAGAAAGTGTTGAATATTACCTATCAAAAGCAAAAAAAATGAGAGAAGAAAAAAAGTAAAAGAATTGTATGCGTTCACAGGGGGGGATGAGTAATTAGTTGATCAGATCCATGACAGATCTGGCTCTTGTTCTTTGAAATATGAATCCAGTAGCTCAACCAGTAGCGGATAAGAATCCAAAGATTGGATTGAACATGTTTGTTTGAATGACAATATCCGTTCGACCCAGCGGTTTCCTTTTTCGCTTTGTGTGCCCTTGCTTCTTTTTCTCCATAGGACACCATAGCGCAATGTCCGTTCTGCAAAATTATTGGTCGGTTCAACTTCGATAATATCAAGAAATAACCAGAGAGATTCAATTTGCCTGATCAACGAGCGAGCCAGCGTGCCGACTTCTCCTTTACGTTTCTGATGATCAAAAATTAAATCCATAAAACGTTGATAAAAAGCCCGCCACTCTCGATCCTCTGGAATGACTTTTGCCCAATGACAAAGTAGCTGAAGATCCTTGGTTATCTGTTGACCGAATTGTCTGGTTATAGGATCTTTTCTTTCAGCGAGGGCTTTAGCTTTTCTGATCAGGTGCGCTAAGCATGTTTGTCTGAGGTTGATCCATTTTTGATAGACACCATAATTGTCGCTGACCAGGATGCCGTCCCAATCTTGAACCAGATCCAAGAAAGCTTGTTTCGATCTGTTTTTATGAATCATGAAGTATGCGACTGTGCTGTTAACCATAACCCATAACCATTTCAGGGCACCATTCTGGAACCATGACGTTTCATCAATATAATTGACATAGCTATTTCGGGCGATATTGCCAATTCTTTCATGCACAGGTTTCAGTGCTTCTGATGCCCTGTCAATAATTTTTTGAATTGCACCTGAAGATATTGAAAACCCCAGAACTGACTGACAAAATGTGCGTATCGTCTCTCGGCTGTTTCCCTGTATACCGCTGGTCTCAGCAATTAGTGCACTGAGCCTTGGGCCATATCCGGTTTTATGTTCGCAAGGAAGCTGGGCTTTCACCACGTTCCCGCACTGGATGCATGTGCCTTGATTGAGAATGAAATGCCGCACATCCATTTCAATCTCTGGCAGTTCAATTACCTGGTGCGTATAAAACGGCTTTATGCTTTCCGGATCAAAGGATAAGCATCCGCAGCTGCATATTTCAGGAAGCAATATATTTTCTGAGATAGGTTTCATTAATTTTTGTTGATGACCTTTGTGTCCTTTTTGTCCCCCTCGATTTCGTTTGCTTTCCTTGCTCTCTTTGGGAGAGGGATAGGGATAAGAACTTGCTTTTTGTTAACCAAACCATAAACGACCCTCCAAAATCTGAAATATTATCTCCACCCTGATACAGGTACAACATGTTGTACCTGTATCAGGGTGATACAGGTACAACATGTTGTACCTGTATCAGGGCATCAAATCTAAGGCAAGAGAAAAAATCAAGCTTTTGAAAAGAAAAGAGAAACTGTTTTGATATTTGCCGGAAAAGTTTGAAAAACTTCAAATTTGTGCTGATTTT
>JBDRQO010000088.1:0-2354 GCA_043826275.1 Pseudomonadota bacterium | reverse complement strand
GAAAATCCGGACGTTATTTTAATTGCAACCATGGGAACATCAAAAAAATCTGGAGAAATCGAAAAACAACGATGGATGAAATTTGGTTTTTTGAATGCCACAATAAAAAACCAAATTTATGTTCTCGATCCTGAACTTATCTGCAGCCCTACTCCTGTTACCTTTGTAAAAGGGCTAAAACAGATTTTATCTTTAATCCATCCTGGTACTAATTTAAACCCCGGAGATGATCTAAAAAAATGAAACAAAACAGAATAAAACACTGGTCTATGATTTTAATCCTCCTTGTGGTCATATTAATATTTGCAAGCCTTCTTTCACTGTGCATCGGTAGTGCAGGCATCCCATTAAAAAACATCCCCCATATTCTTTTTTACGGTGAAGGAAGTGCTGATCACAGTATCCTTTTAGGCATACGATTGCCAAGAATCATATTAGGCCTGTCCATTGGAGGTGCGTTGAGCCTTGCAGGTGCCCTGCTTCAGGGAGTGTTCAAAAATCCCCTGGTTGAACCTTATACGCTTGGCATTTCAGGAGGGGCTTCCCTTGGTGTGTGCATCAACATACTTTTTAAGTTTTACAGCAAAATCGGTATCATCGCATACCCCCTTTCAGGATTTTTAGGAGCAAGTCTTGTTATTTTTCTTGTTTACTCTTTGAACAATAAGGCAAGAAATATTAAGTCAAACAGGATGCTTTTAACAGGCGTTATGATTTCCTATGTTGCTTCCTCCCTGGTCATGCTGCTCATGGCTATCTCAAAAACTGATGATCTGCAAAATATTGTTCTCTGGATCATGGGTTCTCTTGACGAACCCAATACGATTTTAATAAAAATGGCGCTTTTCGGCTCCCTTGCAGGGCTTATTATCTCGTATTTTTTCTGCTTTGATTTAAATGCCCTGCTTCTGGGTGAAGACGAAGCAGCAAATCTGGGTGTTAATACAACCAGAACTAAAAAATGTTTATTTATACTTGCATCCTTTTTAACGGGATTAAGCGTATCTGTTGCCGGAATCATCATGTTTGCAGGACTTATTGTTCCACATTTCATGCGCATGATAGCAGGGCCTGACCATAGAATACTCCTTATCAGTTCATTTCTGGCCGGTGCTGCATTTTTAGTTCTATGTGATGTGATTGCAAGAGTCATCATATCCCCCCTTGAACTTCCTGTAGGTGTAATAACAGGTATCATCGGCGGTATTATTTTCATCTGGGCACTTTCAAAAAAGCAGGTGACATTATGAATCATACCCTCACCATAGAAAACCTTGATTTCAGGTACCACAAAAAAATGATACTGAAAAATATTTCTTTTTCAACAAACCCGGGTGAATTTGTTTCAATCATTGGCCCTAATGGCTGTGGGAAAACAACGCTGATAAAAATCATTTCAAAGATAAACAAACCTGAAAAAGGAAATATTTATATAAAAGGAATAAACATTCAAACAATGTCAAACCAGCAATTGGCCAGACATATTGCAGTTGTCATGCAGTCGGTTGAACCGGTTACCATGAGTGTTGAAGAATATGTCCTTTTAGGAAGACTGCCTTTTTTAAAAAAATATCAATTCTTTGAAACTGCCCAAGACATTGCACTGGCCCATAAATATATGGAGCTTACAGGTATTTTAAAATTTAAGGATGCATCGATCAATGAAATAAGCGGAGGAGAAAGACAACTTGCAGCTATTGCCAGAGCCTTAACCCAGGAGCCTAAACTTTTAATTCTTGATGAACCGACATCTCATCTTGATATTACCCACCAGATTCAAATTCTCGAATTGATAAGTTCCCTTAAAAAGACGCTTTCTCTATCTGTACTAACGGTTCTTCACGATTTAAACCTGGCAGCGGAATACTCTGACAGGCTTGTTTTACTAAACGGAAAAAATGGAGAAATATATAAAACCGGAACCTGCGAACAGGTCCTGTCTGAAAAATCAATACAAGACGTGTACAATACAAAAGTGAAAATTCAAAAAAATCCTGTATCAAAAAGACCCTGTATATTCCTTATTACCCAAAATGCTTTAAATAAAAAGGAGACGATAATTTTATGATTGAAATATTTCATAACGGTGGGCCCATCATGTATCCCTTGTTATTATGCTCAATTATTACTTTAACCATTATTATTGAGCGAAGTTTTTTCTGGATTGGGATTGGCATGGAGAGAAACCAGAAACTTGTAGATGAAGTTTTAACGCTTACCCGGAAAGGTGATTGGGATATTGTTCGTCAAAAGGCCTCGGGATCACAAAATTATGTAATCAGAATGATGATTAGCGGTATACTTCATCGTGAATATTCTTTGATCAAGGCCATGGAATCATCAGCTGCAGACGA
>JBDRQO010000087.1:0-15704 GCA_043826275.1 Pseudomonadota bacterium | reverse complement strand
ATAAATTAAGTATATAATTATTTTTAATAAAATATTAAGTTGACATTAAAATATCCTTGCGATAGTCTTTAAAACTACTTAATTTTATTCTTACAATGGCGTGAGAATAAAATTTTAAAAATGACAAAGGCGTCTTTTTCTTTTCTATGTGAAAAGAAACTACGCCTTTTTGTTTTTATATAACTATTTCAATGAAGAACTTGTTAATAAAAAAGGTTTTAAAGGAGGAAAAAATGGACATGAGATTTTCAAAAGGGAATGATGCCCTGGGAACAACAAATAGAGGCAATGCCTGCGAATCAAGTCTTTGTACGCTATGTCGTGCTGATTGTCATGGGAAATGCGAAACATGGTTGTCCAGCATGGTAGGTCGAAAATTGTTGTATCCAAGGAGCTTTGGTCTGGTGACTGCAGGCGCAAATAATACAACTCACGTGGGGGTCTCTTACAACTCTTTAAGAATTCAAGGCTATGCGTATGGGTCAACCGGACTTACAGGTGATATGACCAACAGCCCGGATGATTGTATTTTCCCCAATGTCGACCTGACCACTGAATTTGGGAAAAAAGTGAAAACAAAGATCAGAATGCCCATGATGACCGGTGCATTGGGATCAACTTTTATTGCTGAAAAATATTGGAATTCTTTTGCCATTGGCGGTGCTTTGATTGGTATCCCTGTTGTCATTGGTGAAAATGTTGTGGGAGTGGATAAGAATTCACAGATCGGTCCCCAGGCTGACAAAAGAGGCAAAATAACCAGCGCCCCGGAGCTGGACCGAAGGATTGATACATATTTGCGTTATTTTGATGGACATGGTGCGATTATTGTTCAGCTCAATGTTGAAGATACACGAAATGGTGTGGCTGAATATGTTGTAGATAAATATGGGGACAAGTGCATTATTGAATTGAAATGGGGCCAGGGAGCAAAGAATATTGGTGGTGAAATTCAGGTAACAAGCATTGAATATGCCATGTTCCTGAAAGATCGTGGATATGTGGTTGATCCGGATCCATCGCGTCCCGAGGTTCAGCAGGCCTTTGAACAAGGCGCAATTAAGTCCTTTGCCCGACACAGCCGTCTGGGCGGTACCAATCTGAGTTCAGTTGATCAGGTCCGTGATGATTTTATGAACTCTGTGGAATATCTGCGTGGCATAGGGTTTGACAGAATAACGCTTAAAACAGGTTCCTATGGTATGGAAGAATTGGCCATGGCCATTAAATTTTCAACAGATGCAGGGCTTGACCTTTTGACCATTGACGGTTCTGGCGGCGGCACAGGTATGAGCCCCTGGAATATGATGCAAAGCTGGGGCGTTCCTTCCATCAATCTGCATTCAAAGGCCCATGAATATGCCAGCATCATGACTGCAAATGGAAAAGATGTCGTGGATATGTCCTTTGCCGGTGGATTTGCCCTGGAAGACCATATTTTTAAAGCATTGGCTCTTGGAGCACCTTATACCAAATTGATCTGTATGGGTCGAGGCATTATGGTTCCGGGATTTTTAGGATCAAATATTGAAGGTGCCATTCATCCAGAGCGTCGTGCTGCAGTGAGTGGTAATTGGAATGAACTGCCCAAAACCGTTCTTGAAATCGGCAAAACAGCGGAAGAAATTTTTGCAGGATACCACGATCTTGAGAAAAAACTGGGTAAAGATGAAATGAAAAATATTCCTTACGGAGCCATCGCATTTTACACACAAGCAGATAAACTCGGCTGCGGTCTGCAGCAACTCATGGCTGGTGCAAGAAAGTTCTCACTGAATCAGATTACCCGTCATGAAATTTTTTCAGGCAACAGGGAAACCGCACTTGAAACAGGTATCCCCCACGTAACTGATGTGAATAATGATAAAGCAAAAGAGATATTGAATTCTTAGGACGGTAATTTAGATCCATTGCACCATTTGTAATAAAAAAAAGGGCTGGAAAATATTTTTCAGCCCTTTTTAAATTGATGCGGTGCTGTTTTGTTAATTATTAAGCAGGAATTAAGTTTTTTAGTATTCTTTGTTTGACATTATTTATATTGCACGATAAACATGGTTCAGATGATATATATTTGATAATATACTGAAAATAAAAACAAGAAGGCTTATTCAAGGTTCTGTTTTATGTATACTTCAACTCCCCTAAAAATTCTCATTATTGATGATGAGCCACAAATTTTAAAATTGCTTTCAAAAATGCTTTCAAGAAAAAAATTTAATGTTGATACTGCCATAAATGGACATGATGGAATCAAAAAAATAGATTCAAACGAGTATGATCTGGTTTTAACAGATATCTTGATGCCGGGACTTACAGGCAGACATGTCAGGGATTATATAAAAGTAACAGGACAAAAAAAGATACTGGTTATCGGAATGTCAGGTACGCCCTGGCTCTTAGATGAAGGTGAATTTGATGCAGTCCTGGCAAAACCTTTTTCCATGGACCAAGTATTGGACGTTATCAACCAATTGATTTAGCCTGAATATTTTTTGTTTATTTAATTTTGATCCATAATAAAATGGCTTCCGCTTTTGTTTTATTCTCCCATTTTGTCGGGTTGGCGGTTTTAAGATAAAGGCTATCGCCGGACTCAAGGTGGTGAGCCTGATCCTGGTAGACCATATCAATCTTTCCGGTCAGCAGATACCCTGCTTCTTCACCTTTATATTGGAAAAAATGGGTTGGCAGTTTTTTTTCCGGAAAAAATTTAATGATGAATAATTCTAATTTGCCATCCAGGTCAAAGGGGGTGAGTTGGGTGATTTGATAAATGTTTTTATTGCCGTTGGGCAGGTTGATGTCGACCCCTTGTGAAGAAGGGAAAATAATTTTTTCAAGAAAGGAGGCATCTTTAAAGAAAGATCCAAGGTCAACATTCAGCTGGTTGGCGATTTTAAATAATGCCGGGATGGATGGAAAAACCTGGCTGCTTTCAATCTGGGAGATATTACTGGGTGTCACCCCCACAAGGCGTGATAATTCTTTTTGTGACATGCCCTGGTTTTTGCGAAAATTTTTAACCGCAGCGCCCAGATTCAACAATTGGCTTTCTTTGGGGCTGTCTTCGAAGAGAAAATCATTGCCGTCATAAGTATAAAATGATGACTTGCCCAACGTTTTAGGTGATCGGTTTTCTGCTTTTAGAATTTTGATTTTGGTTTTTCCCTGATCAATAGACAGATCAATGGCAACTTGTGCAATCTGATTGATATGGGCTTTTAATTTTTCGGAATGGGCCGCTTTTTCGATAATCCAGTATGCAATGGTGTCCAGTTCGTATAATTGGGGGCAGGTATGTGAATAGAATTTTAAGACAGGATTTTCACCTTCCCACAGGTCGGCCATACCGGTCAGGCTTTCAAAGATAAATCTGACATCGCCTGTCAAGGTTTTGTGAAGGCCATATATTGCATCTGCGACAGCTTTCGGTTGATCCGGCCTTGTCACTTTAATGACCTGATACGGCCATTGGGCCCCATCTTTTTCATAAAATTTGTTGAAGATCTGAGCCTTGTCGCCCTTGCCATTGGTAAAACAATCCAGGATGGTCAACTGCTGGTTCTGAGCCAGTGTACCGAGTTTCTCAATCAAGTTTTTAGGCGATCGGTCAAAGGTTACATAGACAATGGATTTGTTCTTTTGCTCAGACTCCTGTATAAATTTTAAGCAGAACTCTGATGCAAGGCTTCCGGCATCATCATGCCATACAACATTGTCTCCGATAAACAGTCCATTGAGCATATGGTTTAAACCCATTATTCCTGAAGAAATTTTTTTTTGATTATCTGTCATTTTTTTAACCTGATTAATATAAACAAAGCGTTTCTATCTTACGTAATAATTCCATCACATTGGGAAGCAGTGCTTTGCTGAATCGTTGCTTAACCGCATGATGCAGCATATTCTGATCAAGGGCTTTTTCTTTTTTGGCCAGAATCCCGATGGAGGCAAGTGCCCAGTCGTGTTTTTTAATATTCAGTGGCTTAAAATCAATTTCAACCATAGTTCCATTGGTTTTTGGTAAGGTAACACTTTTTTCTTTTAGAATAAAGGTGTCGGCTGAAAGGCTTGAAAAAATGTTTTTCCTTTGTTGAACACCTTCATCGCTCAGGGCCAGGACAATTGTGGGAGACTCAATTCCCGTGTATCTGATTTTTTCGGGTGAAATCAACACCTCACTGACCGATTGTCCTCGAAGAACAGTGATGTTGTAATCGTTTTTCATTGATACATTCATGCCTGCAAACAGGCCTGCAATGCACAGGACATCACCGGCTGTGACAATCCGCATACCCGCACTGCCTAAAATAATAACCTGTTGGGTAGTATAGTTTTTAAGCTCAACCTTCTTTGAGTATGTGATAAGTTCGGGGAAGGGCGCATGGGTTTTGGCTAATGCCCGGTAACGGTCTCCATATTCAGGACGCTGATTCTTTTGTACGGGTTCAAAATGTCTGCTCTTCAAGCTATCATCGACCATTTGATCTAAAATGGCAGGGGTGAGCCGGTTTTTTTTTGTATAACGACCCGTACAAAGCCCAAGAGTTTCAATGATCGAAAAACCCTTGTGATTGAAGGCCATAGCCAGTTTGTCCGATAGATTCGCATCATAGCCTGAACATTTGTCAACCCAGGTCGCTCCAGCGCTTTGTGCAATGGCACAGATATCCAGGGGGATTTCTGCCTGGTTGAGAAAACTTGACCCCACTATGGCACTGGCAGGGGTGGTTATTGAATATTGGCCGCCGGTCATGCCGAAATTAAAATTATTCAGGATAATCAGGGTCAAATCCAGGTTTCGCCTGCAGGCTGCCAGCAGGTGGGCTCCCCCAATGCCAAGCCCGCCGTCGCCCATGGTCACAATGACATTCAACGATGGATCGGCAAGTTTCAGGCCGGCGGCATAGGTTAATGCCCGGCCATGAATGCCGTGAAGGGCATGGACATTGAACCGGGTGTCAAAGAGGCCTGAACATCCAATGTCAGTAACAATGACGATTTTATCAGCCAGAAAACCACATTGCACAAAAGCCTTGTCAAGTCCTGTGGTGATTTTTTCATGGGTACATCCCGGGCAATATACACTTGGCCGTTCCTGATTAATGAACGTCTTCATTCTCAATGACCTCCTCAACCTTTTTTATAATCTGGGACGGTGAAATCAAAAGGCCGTTCATCTGGCCAAAAAAGTGTATCTTTTTATCCTTAAGTACCCGCCCGATTTCTCTTGCATACAACCCATGATTCATTTCAATAATTATAATTTTTTTATGGGGTTTTGCCTTTTGGGTCAGCAGGGTTTCGGGCACCGGCCATAATGTTTTAAGGGTTAGCGTGGATATCGGAGTTCCTTTCTCCTGCAAAATTTTGGCTGCATCTTCCACAGCCCGGGAAGTGATACCGTAACAGATAACAAGCGTATTGCTTTGTTCATTTAATTGTTCTTCAAAAAGGGTTAAACGATCCTGGGCAGCATGAATTTTCAGGCTCAATCGGTTTAAATTGGCCTCGATAATTTCAGGATCAATGGTGATATATCCATCTGGTCCATGGGTGGATGAGGTCTGTCTGACCAGTGTTTTTCCCCCAATGGGAAGAAAGGGCGGCGCAGAGGCTGGTTCAGCTTTAAAGGGCAGGTAATGCCCTTTTGAAAATAATTTTCGCTCAACAATTGGAGGGAGGGTGACCGAGTCCAGATCCATGCTTTCCCGGGTCATGCCGATTTCTTTATTAGACGCAATAAAGACCGGGCACCTGAATTCTTCGGCAAAGTTAAAGGCATGAACGGCAAGCAGATAGCAGTCCAGTCCATCCCTGGGAGCCAGGACAATTACGGGTAGTCCGCCTGTGTTTCCCCATCGCAAAAACTGAATATCACTGTCCGCAGCTTTTGTGGCAGAACCTGTAGAGGGGCCCAATCGTTGAACATCAGCAATCACCAGGGGGATTTCACTGCCAATGGCAAATGAAATCTGTTCGCTGTATAGACTGATACCAGGCCCTGAGGTTGCGGTTAATACTTTTTTACCGGCCATGGATGCACCCATGCAATATCCAATAGATGCAATTTCATCTTCGCCTTGAATACAGACACCGCCTTTAGGGGGTAGCATTTTGAGCATATTGTCAAAGATAGTGGTGGCAGGTGTAATGGGGTAGCCGGCAAAAAAAGAGCAACCCGCGGCCATGGCTCCCCTGGCAAGGGCCTCATTTCCTTCCATGAATGATAATGCCATCTGTTTCTCCTAAGGATTTTCAACACAGGTTAAAAGAACCGTTTCAGGATCTGATTTGTTGACAGAGTACAGGGACTATTGTGTTTTGATCAGCCTGTTTACTCTTCCATGTAGACCACGGTTGTCTCAGTTTTTATATCCGGGTGAAGCTGGTTTTTAACTGCACATCCATTCATGGATTTAATAATCGATCGGATATATTTTTCAGGAAAGGCCTGGTTGACATACAGGGTAATTTTAATTGTTTCCATTAATTTCTGGCCGTCTTTAAAAAAAACGTCCAGGGAAAGATGCATGCCGGATGTGGATAATTTTCTGAAATCACAAAAGGATTTAGCATAGATTCCGGCGCAGGCGCCAATGGAAGATAAAAAAAGCTCAAAAGGTTCTGGAGCTGATTCTTCTCCACCGTTTTCAATACTTTGATCAGTCTTAAGTTCAAATGTTTTGAATCTTACATCCACTCGTTTCTTCTCGGGAAATGTGATGTTAAATTCATCCATATCTATTTTTCTCCATCATTTTTTGTGCGGTTTTATTGGGGCCGTCATTTTTATCGATTCTCACGGTTCGATATCATCTTTTAACATTAACCATTCAAACCAGACCGGATAATTGTGTTTATACCAGGTCAGGATATTTTTGAGCAGTTTCTGATCTTCAGGGGAAATGGTGGCCACAGGGATTTTATTAAAATTGAGCATGACCCAGTCTCCTGAATATTCCAGGGCATCTGTGCAAAGCGTTTGAAGTTCATTTCTGATCCTGCCGGAGTCTGAAATCTTTACGGCACGGCTTTTAAAATCTTCGCCTTTTAAAAAGCGGTTGAGAAGTGGGGAAAAGATCAGTTTGCTGTCTTCCAAACCTTCAAGAAGCTTGAGTGTAAGCGTGATTTTTTTATCTCCAGTTTCAGAGGATAACCGGACGGTAACCGAATAAGTGTCTTTTGTTATTTCAATCACACCGGGTGAGCCTGAATAGGGATCGGGCAGCATATATCCGGTTGTGGCCAATGCACGCCATTTTTTTTCTGAAAAAAAGTCATCTGCTGAGATGGTCCTTTCCTTTAAAGGAATACCGGCATCTCTGGCCTGTCTGATACTCTCTTTATAGGTTTGGACCAGTTCATCATCTATGTCGGCTTTAACGATTTCATCCTTCAGGCGAAGGGCAAAGTCGTCGGCATCCGGGTCCAGCTTCATGCTGGCAGCGTCCTGATCAAATGGTAATGCAAACTTGGAGGACAATACAGCCAGGGACACATTAATATCTAAAATTTCACACAGGCTGGCTGCCTGCATGGCTTCAGCAGATGCGGCATAGCCGTCAACAACAAATAAATGGGTGTCATTATTTTTATCTTTCCAGGTTTTAACCGCAAAGCAGGGTGCATAGGTCCCGGAATCCATGAACGGCTTAATTCCAGTGGGTAATTCCCAGGCATCATCAACGATGTGAGCCCCTTCACTGATCCATTGGCCCCAGATTTTTCCAATACGGGATTTCCGGGGTTTCCCCTGGAGCGTCCATACATGAATATTTTCAGACTTGATATCAGGATAGGTCATTTTTATGGCGGAGACCACTTTTTGTCTGGGTGTGAAAAAATTTACCAGGAGGGAATCCAATGCAGCAGTTTCAACCACAGCCCTTGGCAAAACCAAAGTGCCGATATATCCTTCATACTGGTCACTGATGGCCAACGGCTGGTCAAACAAATGAAGAATGGTCATAGGACCTGTGGGTTCCCCTTTGGCAAAACGGCTGGTATTTTCCAGGGTATCAATGGCTGCACCCCATACGGTGATGTCTTTTAAAGCAATGGTGCGTCGAAAATCATCCCATAGGTATTTTTTATCGTTGATCAGTTTTATTATGCATTTATCAAGAAACTGGGCCACTTCCGGCCTGGCGTAGACCCGTCCGAAACCCAGGAGGGGGTTGGCACCCATTTCGACGGTTTCGCCTGCCTTGGGCATCAACCCTTCGCCCAGGCAGACCATGATGGCATGGTTTTCAGGCAGAGACCGCGAAAGATACCACAGACTCTCACTCATGGCATAGGCTGAGATGGCATCAGCATCTTTTTTAACCCGGTTGAGCTCTTTTTTGGAAAGCCCTTTACCCTGACCATACCGGCCAAATAATTTAGTGCCCAAAGCCGTGACTGCCGAGGTCATGGCCAACATCTTTTCTGTGCGGTTGCCCACAAAGGAGATGCAGTCATTTAACTCATCTTGAGTTTGTCCTGAAATCCATTCAATGGTCACGTCTTCAAGCCACAGGTGCAGTCGGCCTAGAATCGGGCGGGTATCAAATGCCCATTGCGAAATTAAGTTTTTCTTTTTTATGCTGATATTGTCCATTTTTATCCTGCCAATCCATTATTGTTTATTGGCCAATTTTGTTTGTTGGGCCAATTGGATTTATTCGATTTGATCCATTTGGTTTGTTAGGGTTACAATAGACTTTTATCATCAACAGCCCAATGATAAAAGAAAAATTTAAAGAAAATGGGCAATCATTTGTACTCGATGACTAACAGGCTGATATCATCGCCAGCCACGATTCCATCTTGAAGCTCTTTTTGCCGGACAATGATTTGTTCAACCATTTGATCTATCGGCTTGTGGGTATTTGTTTTCAAGGTCTCGTAAAAGGCTTGGGTGTTGGAAACAGCACCTCTTTTACCAAAATAATCAATCAGTCCATCAGTATAGAGAACAATCCTTTCACCGGGATTCAGGCAGGTTTCATATTCTTCAAACGGAGGGTCGTAGGCCAGCCCGATAATCATCCCATGTTGGCCAAGTACTTCAAATCTATTGTTGTCACCAACGATGACTGGAGGAACATGGCCGGCTGATCCATAGACCAGTTTTCCAGTTTCAAGATTTAACCGAATATAGACAATGGTTAAATAACAATCAAAACGTTCAAATGGAAATTCTTTTTCCAGGGCGTTAAGCATCTGCTTTGGCGTAAAAAAATGTTTTTGAGAAAGGCCCTGGGCATGCAATTGATCTATAAATTGTTTGACTGTTACCGCGATCAGAGCAGCTGAAATACCATGGCCGCATACATCAAGGATATAAGCACTGATATGGGTTTCATCTTCCTTGTAGATGTGAAAAATATCTCCGCCCACTGTCAGGCTGGGTTCAAAAAACCAGTCGATCCGGATGCTATCAACATCGGGAAGGGTTCTGGGGAGCAAAGACTTCTGGATGTCTCCTGCTTTTTTTAAATCAATATCAATTTGTTTTTGTTTTTCTTCCAGTTCTAATTTTGATAATTTGATTGTGGTAATGTCATATACAAAAAACAGGATCATTTTTTGATCATGAAAGGTGATGGGTCTTGAAGAGAACTCCAGATATTTTTTAACGGGCTTGCCCTTGAAATAAAAAATACGTTCAAGAGATTGTTTTTCACTTGATTTTTGTGTTTCTAAAGTATTGAGCAAAGATTTTTTTAAACTGCAATTCTGGCAAACCGATGTCTCACCACAGGGTTTGTTTTCCTTTACCGCATTGATGCAGCCCGTTGCATTACCAAAGGCGGTATGAACAATGGTAGTGTCTTGAATACAAGTTTGACCAGAAGCTTGATTTGTAACGCCAGTTGAGATCTGATTTAAGGTTTGGCCGCTGAAAAGAGTGAGAAAACTGTCATTAAATTGCTGGATCTGAAGATGCTCATCGGCAATAAAAACAGCAGTCTCGATGTTTTGTAATAATGTATTTAAAAATTCATTTGAATCTTTAAGCGCTTTTATATCAATTTTCATTCAGTTTCCTTCTAATGTCTAAAGTCAAACATAAGGCAGGAACGATTAAGTTCAACAGGGCAGTTTTTTTAAGCAGTTTTTACAGATCCCGTCCAGACGCATTTCCAGTTTATCAACTCTGCCTGGAAATGTCTGGCCGACATTGTTCATTTTAATGGTAAGGGCATCAGGACTCAGACAATCCATCTGGCCGCAGGATTTACAATAAAAATGGGGATGAGCCTGGTGATGATCGTTTGGGGCCAGGCCATAATAAGCAGATCTGCCGCCGGTACTGATCCGTTCGATAATTTCATTGTCCACCAAAAGATCAAGAATACGATAAACAGTTACCCGGTTGATAGGCTTGTTTCGATCGAGGGTATCATGAATATCAGATGCGGATAAGGGAAAAGCGTTGTTACCGATGATTTCTAAAACCCTGAGTCGTTTTTCAGTGGGTTCAAGCGTAGCAGATTCTATTATTTTCGTATAATTGCATTGGTTACACATGATTATTTTGCCTTTTGTTTGTTAAATATTCTTTTGGGTATTGCCTTGGATTTTCTGTAAGAAAGAAAACGATTGATCTGATCCTTTAACAAAATGATTAAAAAGACAGATCCGGCAACCATGATAATACACGCTCCTGATGTCAGGTCAAATGTATATGACAACCACAATCCGGACAAAGTAAACACAGCACTTAAAAGACTGGAACCGATCATCATATGGGCCAGTGATTTGGCATATTTTTCAATAATAAATGGTGGAATGGTTAACAGAGCAATCACCATGATCAATCCAACGACCTGGATGACCATGACAATGGTTAGACCCAGCATGGCGATCATGGAAAAATATATGCGTTTGACTGGAACGCCCCGGACTCTGGCGAACTCTTCGTCATAAGAAATGGCCAAAAGGTCTTTATAGAGCCAGATCACCATAAAAGTCATAAAGATTCCAATAAAAAGCATTATTAACAGATCAGACTGAGGCACGGTAAGAATACTGCCGAATAGATAGCTCATCAGGTCCACATTATAACCTGGTGTCAGATCGATCAAGATAATACCTGTTGCCATCCCCAAAGCCCATATCACACCGATAATAGTATCAGCCCGATGCCTTGCTTTAAGCGTCACACCAGCCATGAGCAGGGATGCTGCAAGGGAAAATCCCATGGTGCCGAGCATTATCGGCCATTTAAAATAAAATGCCATACCGATTCCACCGTAAGCTGCATGAGCAATACCGCCGGAAAGAAAAACAATCCGGTTTACCACCACCAGTGTTCCCATGATCCCGCAAAGTATACTGGCCAGAAGGCCGGCGGCAATGGCATTTCGCATGAAGTCAAATTCAAGAATTTCCATTAAAGTGTCCCCTCTGGATCGTGCAGGTTTTTTTCAGGCAGGCCGTGTGCAAGTATCTGGACCCGGCAGACATCTTCCACGGAACATGAAACCATTGTTTCAAACATATCTCCTATGATTTCTTCCTGGGAATGAAAATGCAGACCTCGATTAACACAGGCAATGGATTTGACATAATTGGAGATAACAAACAGATCATGGCTGACCACTAAAATAGCGACCTCTTGATTTAATTGTTTTAAAAATTGGTAAAAAGCGGTTTGGCCACTGGTATCGATACTGGCTGTGGGTTCATCCAGCAGTAGTAATTGGGGTTGAGTCATAAGCGCTCTTGCAATAAATACGCGCTGGCGCTGGCCGCCGGATAGTTCACCGATCCGTTTGTGAGCCTGATTTTCCATTCCAAACCGATGGAGCGTCCTCATGGCGGCTTCACGGTTGCTCTCAGTATTTTTTTTGCTTTTAAGATTAAGCGCTCCCATGAGCACAACATCCAGGGCGGTAATCGGAAAATGGTTGTTAATGTGAATATTTTGCGGCACATAACCAATAACAGAAGAGGCTTTCCGGGGAAGCCCACCCATGACTGTGATCGTTCCCTGGTTTGGATTTAAAAGCCCTAATATCAACTTGAGCAGGGTAGTTTTGCCACCGCCATTAGGGCCGATCACAGCAGTAAAATCATCTTGTTTAATGCTAAGATTGATCTGTTCCAGCACAGGCTGTCCATTGTATGAAAAGGTGACATTTTTAAGTTCAACAATGGGGTTTTGCATTGCGGTATCTATTTTAACGCCTCCATAAATTTTTGTGCCACGTTCCACATGTTAATCATCCAGTCTCCTGAAAGAGGGTCGGCAAACACGATATGGCCTTTTATTTCTTGCGCAATCAATTTGGCACTCTTTGTGGAGAATTGGGGTTGAACAAAGATGATATTGATATTGTTGTTTCTGGCATATCTGATCAATTTATTTAATTGGGCAGGTTTGGGGTTTTTCCCTTCGATTTCTATGGGAATTTGTTCAAGACCATAGGCGTTGGCAAAATATCCCCAGGAGGGATGAAAAACCATAAACCTTAATCCTTTTTTAGTTTTAAAAAGATAGTGAAGGTTTTCATCCAGTTTTTCTATGCGGGTTATAAAATTATGAAAATTTTTTTCGTATACGGCCTGGTGCAAAGGATCAAGCTCTTTGAGAGCCTTTAATATGATTTTTGCCTGAACCTTGACCAGTTCGGGTGACAGCCAGATATGGGGGTCTAATCCTTCATGTCCATGGTCTTCATGCCCTTTAAGACTGCCATCTGCATTTTCGTTAAAGGTGGCCATGGGAATTTTCTGGATACCCTGATCGGTGTGGATCATTGTTATATCTGGGTTGGCAGCGCTTATTTTTTTTAGCCAGGTATTTTCAAATGGTACTCCGATTGAAAAATAAAGTCTTGCCTTGGATAGCGCTGCCATTTGACTGGCCCTGGGTTCATAGGTGGCAGGGTTTGCACCCGGCTGAACCATGACCATGACCTCAATCAAATCCTTTCCAATTTCCTGGACAAAATATTTCTGTGGCTCAATACTGACAAAAACGATGTGTTTTTCAGCTGCAAGCACAGGTGTTGAAATGAAGAATACGATTAAAAAAAGATAGGTTCGGACCAAAAAGGTATTCATTTTTCCTCTCTATTTAAGAATGAACGAAAATGCTATGCAACTTTATTGCATAGCATCAATTTTAGCAAGATGTTTTACAAACGGATTTTTTACAGGATAGTTTTTTTTAGAATTGAATAACAAATCTAACAGACGTCACTTCAAAAACGGCGCCTGTTAGTGCCTTACAGAATATTTTCTTGTTTTTTTTAAAAGAAAATATTCTGCGAAAGGCACTTATACCCCCTTGTGGGGTGTTAGATTGAATCTATATGATTATTGGTCGTTGAATGAGGAGGACAGCCTATTGTTTAATCAGTGAGAGAATCATCATCTTTTTCTTCAGGAGACTCTTTTTGATTTTCAAGTTTGCGCTGCCTTTTTTCCTCTTTTTTTTTCTTTTTTGCTATCTCTTTTTGGCGCTTTTCAAATGAATAATTTCTTTTCATCATAATAGTTGTCCCCATTCATATGATTGTGTTTGGTGTCAATAGTGTTATGCCAAAACCAGGGATTCAGACCATGTGCAACACCGTTTTGGACGTTTTATCTGCGTTGATCGGTTGCTTTTGTATCTTTGATCTGTAACCGTTTCCTTTTTGCCGTTATATGCTTTTTTTACAGGTGCTGCAACAAAAGAAGGAGAAATGCTATTCTGCATTTTTTTCCCAAGGTTGCGTTCAATCAGGCTAAGCATTTTATTATCCTCCTGGCTGACAAAGCTGATTGCCTGACCAGTTCTGGACGCTCTTCCGGTACGTCCTGTCCGATGGGTATAAGCTTCTACTGTGTCTGGCATATCAAAATTAATGACATGAGAAATTCCTATCACATCAATTCCGCGAGCCGCAATATCTGTTGCAACCAGAATATTATATGTACCATCCTTAAACCCGTTAAGTGCTTTCTGTCGATTGGTCTGGGAAAGATTCCCCTGTATGGAAGCGGCCTTTAAACCGGAATTTTCCAATTGTCTGGCCAGGTTTTTTGCTTTGTGTTTGGTCCGTGTGAAGACCAGTGTACATTTCATCTGGCTGTCTTGAAGAATTTTTTTAAGCAAATCAGTTTTTGATTCTTTGGCAATCTGAAACAGAGCGTGGGAAATAGTTGGCGCAGGAAGGTTATGCCGGACCTGTATCGTTATCGGGTTTTGCAATATATTTTCTGCCAAAATCTTGATTTCTTTTGGCATGGTCGCAGAAAAAACAAGGGACTGCCTTTTAACCGGCAAAAGCTTGATGATTCGTTGGATGTCCGGAAGAAAGCCCTTGTCAAGCATATGGTCAGCTTCATCAAGAATCAGCAGTTTAACATTTCCAAGACGGGTACGCTTATCGTTAAGCAGATCAAGAAGACGACCTGGGCAGGCAACAATGATGTCGACTCCGTTACGGATTGCTCTGATCTGTGGTTGTTTGCTGACACCGCCATAAATGACAACGCTTTTCAGTCCGGTGCTTTGGGACATCTTTATGATATTGTCATGGATTTGTTCTGCTAGCTCCCTGGTGGGGGCCATGATCAGTGCTTGTTCTCTTTTTGTAGGGCTGTCAAGCAGCCGTTGAAGAAGCGGAAGAACAAAAGCCGCTGTTTTGCCTGTGCCGGTCTGTGCAAGTCCAAAAATATCTTTGCCGGCAAGGATGGGTGGAATCGCCTCTTTCTGGATTGGGGTGGGGACGGTATAACCACAGGCAACAATGCCGGCGGTTATTTTCTGGTGAAAATTAAAATTTTTAAAGCTCATTAAAACTCCTGTGTGTTGATTGATCAGCCGGGAATGTTCCAGGCAGGTCAAAATTCGGATGTTGTATCCGTTGGTTGTTATTTAGCGTATGAAATTATTGTATAGTGCGGGGGGTGTGTCGTTCACAAACGCAATAAAATCGTATTGCAATGGTTCCCGTCAAAAACCTCATACTGGGTTTTTTAAGTAATCAGCATAAACTTTAACGGCAACAAACGATGTTGAATACACAACGAGGTTAACGAGAGTGGCCTGTTGAATTTTTATCAACAGGAAATGTGCTCTTACTTGAATTATAAGTTGATACTATACACTATTGTATATAATTTGCAATAAAATAAAAAACATATGGCTTTGTCTGATTCGATTCGTGTCATAATTTGTATGTAAAATAATTTTTATTTAAATGGAAAGTTAGTACTTGACTTTTATCCGTATTCCTGTATGTTGGCGATAGTTGCGCTGAAATAAGCAAAGCGTAAGTGTTTCCTATTTAAGGTGTATATCCCCAATATTCAAATGTGGTTTACTCCCAAAGTTAGAAGCTAGTTTATTATTTTTTATTACAGGAGATTGCCAACATGGCTAAAGGTACAGTAAAATGGTTTAACGACTCAAAAGGTTTTGGATTTATTGAACAAGAAAACGGAAAAGATGTATTTGTTCATCACAGCGGTATTAATTCAACAGGCTTCAAATCCCTAAACGAAGGGGACCGCGTTTCCTTTGACGTGGCAGATGGACAAAAAGGTCCTGCTGCAACAAATGTAACCCTGCTATAGTTAACCGTTTTACTTAGCTTGAAAAAATAGTCACCCTGGTGACTTGAAAATAAAGGCTCTGGACGAGGATTTCGTTCAGGGCCTTTATTGTTTTTATGCAAAATCCTCAAGATAATTGGTTTCAAACTCTTTTT
>JBDRQO010000086.1:0-61588 GCA_043826275.1 Pseudomonadota bacterium | reverse complement strand
CCGCTTTATAATTTCTTCATACAGATCATCCACCTGGGAGGTTGCATCCCGGATTTCGATTTCAGGGTCCAGCAGTCCTGTGGGACGGACAATCTGTTGCGCCACCCGATGGGCGCCCTTTTCCATTTCATAGTCTGCCGGTGTGGCTGAAACATAGATGGTCTGGGGAACCTTTTGTTTGAACTCCTCAAATTGCAACGGCCGGTTGTCCACAGCAGACGGCAATCTGAACCCATGGGCCACAAGGGTTTCTTTTCTGGATCGATCCGCCTTGTACATGGCGCCGAGCTGGGACACGGAAATATGGCTTTCATCAAAGAAAAATAAAAAATCATCATCCATATAATCCAGCAGCGTGGGAGGGGCTTCCCCTGGTTCCCGGCCGGTTAGGTGCCTTGAATAATTTTCAATTCCGTTGCAATACCCGATCTCATTTAACATCTCAAGATCATACCGGGTTCTTTCTTCCAAACGCTGGGCTTCCACAAGCTTGTTATTGGCATGAAAATATTCAAGACGATCTTTCAACTCTGTTACAATGCTTTCAATGGCCCGTTTCCGGGTCTGCTGTTTGGTCACGTAATGGGATGCCGGATAAATAACCATCTGGTCATAGGGCTTGAGCACATCCCCTTTTAAGGGGTCGATTTCACTGATGCCTTCAATGGTGTCCCCGAAAAAATCAATGCGGACGGCTCTATCTTCCTCATAGGCAGGGAAAATTTCAACCCGGTCTCCCCTGACCCGGAACACCCCGCGATGAAAGTCAGTATCATTTCTCGTATACTGGATATTAACAAATTTTTCGATAACTTTTTCCCGGCTGATTTCCATATCCTTTGTCAATGTCACCCGCAAGTCCAGATAATCTTCAGGTGCACCCAGACCATAAATACAGGAAACGCTGGCCACCACAATCACATCCCTTCTGGCCAGAACAGATCGTGTGGCTGAATGCCGCATCTTATCAATGATTTCATTAATGGATGAATCTTTCTGGATATAGGTATCAGAAGACGGAATATAGGCCTCTGGCTGATAATAGTCATAATAGGAAACAAAGTATTCCACGCAGTTCTCCGGGAACAACGACTTGAATTCATTGTACAGCTGCCCTGCCAGGGTTTTATTCGGCGCAATAATCAAGCTTGGTTTTTCAACGCGTTCAATAATATTAGCCATGGTAAATGTCTTACCTGAACCGGTTACCCCTAACAGAACCTGATGCTTTTCATTGTTCAACACGCCTTTGGATAGATATTCAATAGCTGCCGGCTGATCACCGGTGGGAGAAAAATCTGAAACAAGTGTAAATAATCCCATAATCTATTTTATTCGCCTCTTTGTCATTCATCATCTTTATACCATCTTCTATGTAGAACGTCACATGCCCTGCCATGGTATCAACTTGAAACAAGCCTTACAATATGTAATGATACAGCTATAGAAAATATACTCCCATAAAAGTTTACATTCATAAAGGAGCCTGCCATGGAAATAGTTGCTGTCATCGGCGCAAGCCCGAAACCGGACCGATATTCAAACAAAGCGATCAGGATGCTGTCTGAGTATGGTCACACACCCGTTCCCGTCGCCCCGAACCATGAAACAATTGAAAACCTGAAAGTATTTCCGTCGCTTGATAAAATCCCGGGAAAAATCGATACTATAACGCTTTATCTGGGCCCGGCCAGACAAGAATCCACGATCAAAGACATCCTTAAACTTGCCCCAAAACGAGTGATATTTAATCCGGATACGGAAAACCCGGCAGCCAAAGAACAACTTGAATCTGCCGGTATTGAAGTGGTTGAAGCCTGTACCCTTGTACTGCTGAAAACCAACCAGTTTTAATCTCCATCAAGTTGATCACAAAACTCTGACTGTGGTACAGGGGACTATAGTTTTTCAGATTTATTGACCAATGATTGCTTCACCCAGTCCCTGATGGTCTCTAAATCTATATCTTCACTAAGTTGAGAAAAAGCATGTTGATTCATTATTGTTTCCTTTTTTTAATCAAAAACATACCGCCAGTCAAGATCTTTGCAGAGAATCTGCATACAATTCAATAGGATGTTTTACCTGGATACCTGAGCCGGTTTTTGAGAGCATGTCACTGATCTGCATGATGCAGGCCGGGCATCCACTGGCAATGGTTGAACAATTGGTTTCAATAATATTTTGTTGTTTCAGATTGCCGATTTTAGTGGATATATCATAATGAAACAGATTAAAGCTGCCTCCCATGCCACAGCATTTATCAGCATCTTTCATTTCTATTAATTCATGACCTGATGCTGTGATCAATTGCCTGGGTTGGGTGAAGATGCCCAATGATTTTTTCAGATGACATGGATCATGGTAGGTAATAGTTTCAGATTGATTTTTATTGGAGCCGACATCTGGTTTGATTTTTATGACATCGATTAAAAATTGATTGATGTCCATGGTTTTTTTTGAAAGATCATCAATGATTGTTTTTAAACCATTATCATTGCCCTGGTAAAGGGATGGCCACAATTTTTTAATGGTGGAAGTACAGGTGGCACAGGCGGTGATCAGGTAATCAAAATCCTGTTTTAAAAATAATTTCACATTATGTTCTAAAAGAGCGGTAAAAGTTTTTCTATCACCGGAAGCCAGTGCTGGAATTCCGCAGCAACCCTGGTTGTCCGGAATAAAAAGCCCCACGTTCTTATGGCGAAGAACCTTAACCAAGGCTATCCCTATCTGGGGCATGATTTTATCAATCAGACAACCGGTAAAAAAGGCGACCTTGATTCCTGGCGATTGTGAGACAAGATCCAAGGTATCTAATGATGTATGAAAGGGTTGCTTTGCAATGGGCATAAAATGACGATGCTTGAGTAATGGTGAAACAAAACGGGCACAGGACGTTCCTTGTGCCGTGGTATTACTTTTCACCATCAGGTTTTGGAATTTTTCAGCCCAGACCATAATGGTGTCAAATGTCTTGGGTTTGGAAAGCATCTGCTTGAATATTATTTTTTTAACAAAAGAAAGCCCCTTGTATTCTGTTAAAATTGCCCGGGCTTTGATAAAAATCTCCAATACATTAACACCTGACGGGCAGTTGGCTGCACAGGAACCGCATAAAAGGCATTTGTTCAATCGATCATTGACCCCATCCGGATCAGTAAAGAGCTTTGTCATCAACCCGTTCAAAAGCGCAAGTTTTCCCCTTGCCACATCCGCTTCCCGTCCGGTCTGCTCAAATACAGGGCATACCGACTGGCACATTCCGCATCGGATACAGACAACCAGTTGATCTTCTAATTCTTTAACCAGAAATGCCAATGTATTTATATTTCCCACGGTATTATGCTCCTGTGATTTTTCCTGGATTAAGGATATTATGAGGATCAAGAGCCTTCCGAAGTTTTCTTGAGAACTCAATGGATGAAAATCCAAGTTCCTTTATCAAAAAAGGGGCTTTGGCAATGCCTGTACCGTGTTCTCCCGAAAGGGTACCACCCATTTCAAGCGCTTTTTCAAAAATTTGTGCTATGGCCTGCTCAACCCTGTGCCATTCTTTTTTATCGCGCTTATCAGTAAGAATGGTGGGATGAAGATTACCGTCCCCTGCATGACCAAAAGTGCCGATGCTGATATCAAAGTCTTTTGCAATTTGCTGAAGGGCTTTTACCATGTCCGGAATCCTGCTCCTGGGAACGGTGGCATCTTCAAGAACCAGCGTGGGCCTAAGCTTTGCCAGTGCAGATAATGCGCTCCGCCTGGCAGCCCATATTCGATCTCTTTCCAAGTCATTTTCAGCCTTTTTGATATTAATCGCTCCCATTTTTTGACATAAGGCTTCCACTTTTGCGGCCTCTTCTGCAACAACCACTGGATGGCCATCTACCTCAATGAGTAACAAAGCTGCCGCATCAACAGGAAGCCCGACCTTGCTGTAATCTTCCACTGCCCTGATGGTGAAATTATCAAGAATTTCCAGGGTGGCCGGTACAATCCGGGCCGCAATGATGGCAGCGACGGTCTCAGATGCCTTATCAATCGTATCATAAACAGCAACCATGGATTTTCTATCACAAGGGTATGGAATCAATTTCAAGGTAATTTCATCAACAATGCCAAGCGTGCCTTCGGATCCCACCATCAAGCCTGTCAAATTATATGCAGTGGCACATTTAACAGTTCTTGAACCGGATTTAACATATCCGCCAGTGGCATCAAAAAAATTCATCCCCATGACATAGTCCTTGGTTACCCCATATTTAAGGCCCCTTAACCCTCCTGCATTCTCAGCAACATTACCGCCAAGGGTTGATACGGCCTGACTGCCTGGATCCGGCGGGTAAAAAAGCCCTTTTTTTTCAACTGCTGCTGCAAGTGTGGCAGTGACCACTCCTGGCTGAACAACAGCATACATATCCTGTTCATTGATTTCAAGGATATGATTCAATCGGCCGGTTAAAAGTACAATGCCTTTGGCTTCAGGAATAGTGCCGCCACTTAAGTTTGTGCCTGAACCCCGAACCGTTATGGGGATTTTGTTTTCATGGCATAGCGCAACAATCTTTCCGACTTCTTCACTGGTTCCGGGCATGACCACAGCACTTGGAATCTGGGGGTCAAGGACAGCGGCATCATATGAATAGGTCATCCGATCTTCTATATCAGTTAAAAGGTACTCAGACCCCACAATTGTTTGCAATTCTTTTACCAGTTCCGGCTTCATCACGACCCTCTTAATATTTATGGTAGTACCAATTATTTATTCTGTCAGTTATGGGGCCACAACAGCCACATTCACAAAATCTTTTAAGTAACCGAAGTAATTTTGCTGTTCAGCGTGGCATCCTTATCCCGTCTGTCATCAATTTTCAAATCAACAACAATACGTTTTGCCCCTTCATCAAGGTGAGCCTTATGTACCTTTTTGATCAAAGCAAACAAGGAATCCATATCAGGGGTTTCAATTGCTGTGGAAAGCCCTCCTACACTATAGGTGTATCCGGAATCGTTTATCACATCAATTCCTTTCCTCACAAATCTTCCAAGACTTGTACCTTCACCCAGGGGATATACTGACAATTGTGCTAAAATCATTTTATTTCCTTTCAAAACATAATAATTCAGACAGATGAATCACCTTAATATCCCGGCTCTGCTTTAATGCCCCGCCCCTAAGCTGCATCACACATCCGGGACATTCGGTTACCAGAATATCAGCCCCGGATTTTTCCACGTCTGCCAGCTTTTTGGTTAATATTTCATGGGAGACGGCCGGGAAGTTGGCGGAAAAACTGCCCCCGAATCCGCAGCAGGTTTCTTCCTCAATGGTTTCCACGTAAATATTCCCGGATTTCTTAATCAAATCTTTAGGATCTTGTTTCACCCCAAGCCCCCGACAGAGATGACAGGGTGAATGAAAGGCGATTTTTCGTCCCGCACCTTCCACAGGCTCGACCCCCACCACCGTGTTCATGAACTGGCTGAAGGGGATAATTTTTTTGGCAAACTGGGCCGCCTTTTTGGGGGCATACTCCCTTACCAGATCGGGCAGGCTGTTCTTCAAATGGGACCCGCAGGAGGCGCAGAGGGTGACAATATAGTCCACCTCCTCATTTTCAAAGGCCGCAAGGTTCTGGAGGGCCACATCACGGGCTGCCTCTTTTTCCCCCATCATCTGGGCAGGCAGGCCGCAGCAGGACTGACCCATGGGAAAACTGACACTGACATTGGCCGCAGCAAAACTTTTCATGGCCGCTTCCAGCTGTTCTGGATAGACAAAATCCTGAACACAGCCTGAAAACAGGGCAATTTTATGGGAGGGATTTTTAAGGGTCGGATTCAACCGTTCAAACCGGTCCCTGAACGGAATTTTAGCAATGGCCGGCAATACCCTGAAATTATGTTCCTTGGAAAAAATCATGGGCAGATGACGCAGATAGGGGGTACCGCCTGTTACCGGTTTCTGGGCCAGTCTGGCCGTGCGCAGCAAGGTATGGAAAAGCTTCCGATTTTTTAAAACCTTGCCCAATAACAGACTTTTTAAGGGGTGGCCTTCCTCATCCTGGATCTTGGAATGGATTTCCTTGATGAGTTTTGGCAACTCTATGCCACCGGCACAGACCGCCTTGCAGGCCCCGCAATTGGTGCAGTTCCGGACCAGATTCCGGGCATGTTCCCGGCCATGGAAAAAATAGGTGGTGATGAGACCAATGGCCCCGATATAGACATAACCCAACTGGTGCCCCCCCACCATCCGGTAGACAGGGCAGACGTTGGCACAGGCCCCGCAGCGCACGCATTGGAGCACCTGGGCAAAGACAGGGTCAGCGGCAATTTTTTTCCGGCCATTGTCCAGAAAGACAATATGCATCTCCCGTTTGCCCTTGACCGCTGGTTTGCATTCACTGGGTCCTGTGATCCAAGTCACATAGGAGGTAATGGCCTGTCCCGTGGCATTTTTGGGCAATACCCGGTTAATGGACAAGGCCTCTTTAATGGTGGGCAACAGCTTGTCAATGCCGATCAATGCCACATGGACCTTGGGCAGGGTAGAGACCAGACGGGCATTGCCCTCATTGGTGACAATGCCGATGGTGCCGGTTTGGGCCACGGCATAGTTGGCACCGGTGATCCCCATGTCCGCCTGGATATATTTTTCCCGCAATTGTCGTCTGGCCACCTTGACCAGCCGTTCTATTTGCGCATCCTGCTCTGTTCCCGTCACATCGGAAAACAGATCTGCCACCTGGAATCGGGACAAATGGATGGCCGGCATGACCATGTGGGAAGGGCCTTCCTTTCGCAGTTGAACAATCCATTCCCCCAGATCGGTCTCTGTTACCTCAAGCCCCATATTTTCCAGCCACGGATTCAAATGAATCTCTTCGGCGGTCATGGACTTGGATTTGACAATCCGTTTGGATCCTGTTTTTTGGGCAATCCCGCCGATGATGCGATTGGCATCCTCTGCCGTATCTGCCAAGTGCACATGGATGCCGTTTGTTTCAGCTTTTTTCGTAAATTCTTCTAAAAGGGCCCCATTATTTTTAATGGCATGGGCTTTAATCTCCGCCACTTCCTGAATCATGGCATCCACGTCCATGCCGGCGAAGGCCTTTTCCCGGGAAATTCTGTAAGCCACGGCAAAATTATCCATGGCCGTGCGTAAAAATTTATTTCCCAGGGCTGTATCAAGCCTATCTTTATAGGCTTTTAAACTTTCTTGTTTTTCTTTTATCATGATGAGGCCTCCACCAGCAGGATTACAAGTTCCAGGGGTCCGTGAACCCCCAGTGCCAACACCCGTTCAATATCGGCGGTCCGGCTGGCACCGGTGATAAATGCGGTATAAGAAGAGGGGTGTTTAACCAGGTCATTGAGTTCATCTGCCATGGAAAGGGCTGTTTGTCGAATCATTGATTCCTCCAAAATGGCCACATGGGTTTCGCAAAGCATGGTGGAAAGGCGTGTCTCTTCGGAATCGGAATTCAAGACCAGGGTTCCGGTTTCGGCAATACCAAAATCCACCAGGGTGACTCCCATGTCAATGCCGCCGGGATACGCTCTCAGGTTCTCCCGGATAAGAAGGATGTCCCCGGCTTCCTGACACTCTTTGGAAAACCATGTGAAATTATCTTCATCCAGATTGGGAGCTGCAATAACCCGGGAACTTTTATTGAAAATTGAATCTGGGGTGACCCTGGCATCAAGCATCTGGGATTCGCAGGGCAATTTTGATTTGCAGAGTTCAAGGGCCTTATCCAGAGCAGATGCTACATCCTTGACCCGGTAAACCTGGGCAGATACAAGGGATGCCATTTCAATAAATTTCCGGGTATTCTCATTCATGGTGACGTTCATGGTATCACTCCTTTATTAGACCATCGGTTGTACTTTTTTTTAACAACTTTTTCTATAAATAGCCGGTATCAGAACTCTGCCGGGCCTGTTTATTAAGACCCGAAAAACAGGTTCGGCAACCAGGTCACGATTGATGGGAACAGGCATAGGATTACCATACTAAAAATCTGGAGCAAAACAAAGGGCAAAATCCCCCTGTAAATATGTCCCATTGTAAAGCCCTCCGGCGCCACGCCTTTGAAATAGAAGAGCGCGTATCCAAAGGGCGGGGTCAAAAATGAGGTCTGGAGATTAACGCACATGAGCAAAGAGAACCACAGGGGATCAAAATTCAGTTCCATGGCAATGGGCAGAAAAATCGGCACGGTCACCAGAAGGATGGCGGCCCAGTCAATGAACATTCCCATGATAAAGACGATGAACATCATCACCCCCAGGACGAGCCAGCGGTTCATGCCCGAGCCGATGAGAAGGTCCGCCACCACATCCCCGCCGCCCATGCTTAAAAAGACCGTGGAAAACAATTTACCGCCGATGAAGAGCATCATCACCATTGAAGTGGTTTTCAAGGTGGCATAGGCAGATTCTTTTAACACCTTAAAATTCAGTTTTTTGTTCAAAAATGCCAGTATCATGGAACCCAAAGCGCCCAGGCCGGCAGCTTCCGTAGGAGTGGCAACTCCGGCCAGGATGGTTCCCATGACGGACAGAATCAGCATCATGGGCGGCACCAGAGACTTTAAGGTCATGGCCCATTTTTGACCCGCCGTATAGGTTAAAGCCTCATCCTTTGAAATGGGAGGACCCAGGGTGGGGTTGAGATTACACCGGATCAGAATATACACAAAATAAAACCCTGCCAGGATCAGGCCAGGAAAAATAGCGCCGGCAAACAGGTTTCCCACAGAGGTTTCCTTCATTCCCGTAAGCCCGCCGTAAACCACCATCATGATGGAAGGGGGAATCAGAATGCCCAGGGTTCCCGCGGCGCAGATAATCCCTGCGGTCAACTCTTTTTGGTACCCTTTTTTCATCAGGGTGGGGGTGGCCAGAAGCCCCATGGCAACAACCGATGCGCCGATGATACCGGTGGTGGCGGCAAAAACCGTACAGACCACGACCACTGCTAGCCCCAGGCCCCCCTTAATGCCGCCCAGTACAACGTAGAGGGCTTCAAACAGGGCATCGGAGACCTTGGATCGATCCAGAACCTGGGCCATGAGGATAAACAGGGGAATGGCCACCAGGGTATAATTGTTCATCAATCCCCAGGAGTTGTTGACAAACATCTCAAAGAGCATGGGAAAAGAGAATCCATTGTCAATTAAACCAAAGAGCGTTGCAACAGCGGCCAGGGTATATGCCAGGGGATGCCCCAGGGTGATTGCCAGGATAAGGGTGGCAAACATGGCCACTGTCAGGAATTCGATACTCATGGAAAAAACCTTCCTTATTGTTTAAGTGAGTTGATATCTTTGATTAAATTTGCAATGCCCTGGAGAAACAGAAAGAGAAAACACAGAGCCATCAGGATTTTCAGGGGCCAGATAGGCGGGGCCCAGGAGGTGGAATTCACCTCAAGGCCCTGGAAGGACACATAACCGAACTTAAAAGACCAGAGGGTCATGAAGCTCATCACCGGCATGAAAAAAGCCAGGTTGGTCATCACTTTGATCCAGGCCTGAACTTTTGTTGAGGTCAATGCCGTAAAGATATCTACCCGGACGTGGCCGTCATAGACATCGGTATAGGCAAGCCCGAACATATAGTGGAGCCCATATACAAAGGTAGTGGCCTCAAATGCCCAGATGGTCGGGGAATTAAAGGCATAGCGCATGAACACTTCAAAGACCACGATGGCCAGCAGGGGGTAAATGAGAAAAGAGGCTATTTCCCCTTCTTTTCGGGTGATACGTTCTAAATAATTAGATACTGATTCCAACATGTCATTTCCTTTATTGGAAGTTTATTGCAAAGGTCGGAGCCCGGCTGCCTGTCATATTGAAAAAATTAAAACAAATGACAGCCGGGCAGTCTATCTCCGGGCAGTGTGAGAGAGTGCTGCAAAAAGATGGCAGCACCCTAATTCACATTTTATTCTGTAATCTGACCTTTGATATAGTCTTCATAGGGCCATGGTGTCACACCGCTCTTTGCCTTTCGCCAAACCGCATAATCTTTTTTAAATGCTTCCTGGGACTCGAGTATCTTTTTTACATCCGGGTATTTTGCCTTTACTGTGTCAAGATAGGTCTTGGTTATTTTTCTGAACTCAATCAGTGTTTCCTTATCCATTTGAACAATTTCAACTTTTTCTTTAAACTTTTCCATGGCCTTTGCATTCAAGTTGTTGATCCAGTTCAGGCTCCATAGCTGGGTCTCTTTTGCACAAATTATTGCAATCTGCTTTAAATCTTCGGGAAGTTTGTTCCAGGCATCCATATTAAAAAACAGTCCGCATTGTCCCCCGGGCTGGTGCACACCTGGCTGGATGGCATATTTTGTAATATCATCAAATCCCATGGGATAATTCATGGCCGGGGCTGAAAATTCGGCAGCATCAATGACACCACGCTCAAGAGCAAGGTAGACTTCTCCACCTGGAAGTGGACTTACCGAGGCACCCAAACTGTTCATAATATCCATGTACCAGCCTGGTGTCCGGATTCTTAATCCTTTAAAATCTTCCATTTTAGTGGCTCTCTTATTGGAAAAAAGACCCATGTCCTGGCCGGTTTGACCGCCTGGCAATGCAAAAAGGTTAAATTTTGCATAAATTTCCTGCATCATTTCCAGGCCGCCCCGTTCATATAGCCATATATTATACCCTTCTGCATCCAGCCCGAATGGGACATCGCCAAACGCAACAAATGCTTCATTTTTACCCTTCCAGTATCCGGGCCAGTCATGTCCCACCTGGGCAGCTCCCTGGCTTACGGCATCAAAACTCTGCATGGCCGGAACCAGCTCTCCTGCGGAAAAGGGTTTAATGTCCAGTCTGCCGGCGGATGCCAGGCGGACACTGTCTGCAAAATGCACGGCAATATCATAGAACAAAAGCCCTTTGGACCAGGGCATGACCATTTTCCACTTGATCTTCTCTTGAGATGTTTTGAAGGTGACGCGTTGTGCATCTTTGTGGCGGAGATCTTCTCCAAATTTTTCACGTTTGCCGGCATAGGAAGTGCCACAGATAAAGAAGAATGCCATCAGGCATGTTACCATTACGGTTAAAAAATTTTTCATTTTTTCCTCCATTCTTATTATTTGCCTAAAGGGTAAAAATTATGTTTAAAAACTTGAACGATATGACAATTTAAAGTCGTTGCCTCCAATCTGTCTCCCCCTCCTTTCCCGGACCCTTTTGCAAGGGTTTTCCAGCAAACCAATTTTTAATAAAGCATAAAAAAAACATGTTTCTTCTATGGTATGACCATTAATTAATACCTGAAAATAGTTTTGTCAAGAAAAAAAATAAATTATTTGTTTTTTATTTTAAAGTTTGTTATCTATCTATTTAATAAGTAAATTCAGTTAGTTCTGTTTTTGGTGACATAAAGATGCCAACGAGAAATACCCTGAAGCCGCCATACTGAAAGCAACAAGCCATGCCAAGCTCTATAATTGGTACTACCATATACAAAAGAGGCCAATATGATCAGTCAGTCTATTCTCAGCGAATTAAAAAAGGTTGTCGGACCTGAGCATCTGCTCACGGAAAAAGAGGACATGCTCACCTATTCATACGATGCAGCCATCCTTGACTCACAGATGCCTTTTGTGCGGTTTCCGTGCAGCCAACTGCCCGTCCGGGGTCAAGGAGATGACTCCCATTGAAGTGGGCAATTTGTTTCTCTTTGGTTTTTCCAGGTTTTCAAAATACCTGGTCGGTTGGGATCTTCTGTTTGATGAAGGGATGGTCCTGACATATTAAAAAAAACTTGATATCTCCTCCCTGAATAGTTATACACTATGACTTGATATTTATAATGAAAACAGGTCCTGAACCCTGGAACAGGTAAGAATTTTAAGATTATGACCATACCCATAAAGCCCATAAAACCCAAACGTATTTCAGACCAGGTCTTTGACCAGATCCGGGAGCTTATTTTCAGGGGAACCCTGAAGCCCGGTGAACGACTGATGACCGAACGGGAACTGGCCCTTGCAATGACTGTCAGCCGAACCACCATTCGTGATGCCATCCAGCGGCTGGTGGCCATGGGAATGATTGTCCAGAGACAAGGCCAGGGAACCTTTGTCAAACAAGTGGATGTCAACCTTGAAAATCCCCTGGCCAAGGCTATGGAGGCCCAGAATGCCTCCCTGGAAGATCTGCTGGAAGTCCGGATGGGCCTGGAGTGCAATGCCGCTTCCCTGGCTGCCAAACGGGCAGATGAAGCCGATATCACGGCCATGACCCAGGCAATTGACGAGATGCAGACGGAAATTGAATCAGGACGACTGGGTACCGAGGCAGACACTGCTTTTCATATGGCCATTGCCTATGCCGCAAAGAACCCCTTGCACATCCTGATCATGCGCAATTTTTATGATTATCTTTTCCTGGGGATAGGAGAGAATCTGGCCTGCCTCTATGAAGACCCTGAAAACATCCAGGAAATCCTTAGGCAGCATAGAAATATCCTGGCCGCCATCAAGGCCAGGGATCCGGATAAAGCCTATACTGTTATGAACAAACACATCAATTTTGTGCTTAATTTTTTCGAAGACCGAAAGAAACAAGCCCTGGCAGGCAAATAATTCCCATAGGGGAAAGACGGAAAATAATGGACTTTCAATCGCTTTTGGAAGGCTCTGCAAAAGAGCATGGTCATCTGTGCCCAGGACAGGTCATTGGGGTACGAATGGCGCTGCTGGGCCTTGATCTTATCGGTCTTGAAAATCCAAAAGAAACCCGTGATATTAAAAAAATTATCGTCTATGTTGAAATCGACCGGTGTGCCACAGATGCCATCTCTTTTGTTACCGGCGTTAAACTGGGCAGACGATCCTTAAAATTCAAAGACTATGGCATCATGGCTGCCACATTTATCAACCTTGAAACCCAAAAAGCGTTCAGAATTCTATCCACTGAAAATTCACGCTCACTTGCCGCTCAATATGCCCCTGATATTGAGAACCCCCATGCCCGGCAGCTTGAGGCCTATAAAATCATGCCCCTTGATCAATTGTTTGAAGTCACCCAGGTTCAAGTGGACATTGATCGTGCTGATATGCCTGGCCCTGCTGGATATAAAACAGCATGTGAGGGCTGTGGCATTATTATCCGGGATGCAAAAGAAGTAATGACACAAAACAGACGACTGTGTCATGCTTGTGCAGGAACAGCTTACTACTCGAACATCAAACCAGTGACAATTTAAAGCATCCTGCCCATATTTTTCGTAACAAGCGTGTCACAAAATCGTAACAACTTTTACATTTAAATTTTTGTTTTAATTTTAAGGACTTAAAGACAATTGTGCTTGATAAACAAGGTTAGATAAAGTATTATTTGCGGCATATATCATTTTGTGGTACCGATAATAAGCTCCACCTTATATAAAAAAGCCTTTAAGGCTGAACCAATACTCTTTTACAAAGGAGAACCATGCCGATATTCAGTTTTCTGGCTTACCCTGAAACAAACATGAAGGATGAGTTGATAAATACCCTGTCTCAGATGCAATATTGTGAGGTAAAAGCTTCTGAGAATAAAGATGTTCTCATTCTTTTAACAGATACACCTGATGAAGAGACCAACAAAGATTTAATTGATACCATCAAGGATTTAAAATCATTGCAATCCTTGAGCATGACCTTTGGACATATAGATTCATAAAAACATATTCATAATCAACAAAAGGAGTGGCACATGACGATGACCAGAAGAGATTTTATCAGGGCCATGGCTTTGAAAAGTGCAGCAGTCGCTGCAACAGCCATGTTTCCGGGAATCATTTTTGCAGGGTGGACACCAACCGACCTTCCTGCTGACTCCATCCTTTGGAGCAAAACCCCCTGTCGTTTCTGTGGAACCGGATGTGGTCTTCTTGTGGGCGTTTCAGGAGAACGGGCTGTTGCTGTAAAAGGAGACCCCAATTGTTCCGTCAATAAGGGTCTGTGCTGTGTCAAAGGATACCATTGCGTACAGATTCTGTACGGTAAAGACCGGTTTAAGACCGCTTATGTCAGGAAAAATGGCACGCTGGTTCCCACCCCCATTGAAGAAGCACTGGACCTGGTTGCCCGCCAGATGAAAGATTCTATTGATAAAACAGGAAAAGATTCTGTGGCCATTTACGGGTCAGGGCAATGGTCGATTCCAGACGGGTATGCTGCCTCCAAATTTTTCAAAGGATGTATCGGAACCAACAATGTTGAGGCCAATGCCAGACTCTGCATGGCCAGTGCGGTTACCGGCTGTCTGACCACTTTTGGCCTGGACGAACCCATGGGGTGCTATGAAGACATTGACAATGCCGATGTATTTATCACCTGGGGAAACAACATGGCTGAAATGCATCCGGTTCTGTTTTCCAGAATGCTGGCCAATCGGAAATCAAAGACTGACGTACAGATCATCGATCTGACCACCCGTTCCACAAGATCCAGCCTGGCCGCAGATAAATCCATCATGTTCAATCCCCAATCCGATCTGGCCATTGCCAATGCCATCTGCCACGAAATAATTAAGAACAACTGGGTGAACCAGGATTTTGTCACCAACCATACCTCGTTCCATAAAGGCAAAACCAATATAGGCTATGGCACAGAAGATCACTTTGCCTTTTCTGATAAAGCAGAAGATGTCGATTTTGAAGCCTATAAGACTTTTCTTGCTGACTATACACCTGAAATTGCAGAAAAAATTTCAGGTGTGTCTGCTGAGGATATAAAATACCTGGCCGCCCTTTACGGTGATCCGGATAAAAAAGTAACCTCCTTCTGGACCATGGGTATGAACCAGCACACCAGGGGCACATGGATTAATAATCTGGTCTATAATATTCACCTTTTAACCGGCAAGATTTCCACACCCGGCAACAGTCCTTTTTCTCTGACCGGCCAGCCCAGTGCCTGTGGTACGGTAAGAGAAGTAGGAACCCTGACTCATAAGCTTCCCCATGGTGTGGTCATGAATGAAGAACACCGCAAAATGGCTGCTGAAATATGGGGCGTTCCGGTCAGCAATATCGACCCCAAACCCACCTACCATACCGTTGAGATGTTCAGGGCCCTGGACCGGGGCGACATCAATTTTATGTGGATTCAGGTCACCAACCCCATGGTGACAATGCCCAACCTCAAACGGTATCGCGATGGTGCTAAAAAAGACGGCCGGTTTATTGTGGTCTCTGAAATTTACCCCACCCCCACCTCTGATGTGGCAGATGTCATCCTGCCATCCGCCCTGTGGGTGGAAAGAGAAGGTTTTTTTGGAAATTCTGAAAGACGGACCCAGCATAATGCCCAATTGATACCCAAACCCGGAGAGGCCATGTGTAATACCTGGCAGCTTATCCAGGTTGCACGCCGTATGGGGTTTGAAAAACAATTTCCCTGGAGCCAGGAAACCTATATAGAAGACATCTGGAATGAATACACAAAATTTCACGATAGTCCCAAGCACCGCATGGCACCCTATAACGTTCTAAAAGAGCGGTCCGGAGTCCAGTGGCCCTATGTCAATGGAAAAGAGACCCGCTGGCGGTACAATGGCAAATATGATCCGGCCTGCAAGGCTGACACCTGGGATTTTTACGGCAAACCCGATCACAAAGCCTGGATCTGGCTGCGACCCTATGAGCCGCCTGCTGAATCTCCGGACAGGGAATATCCGTTCTGGCTCAATACCGGAAGAGTTCTGGAGCATTGGCACACAGGATCCATGACCCGAAGGATTCCTATCCTCCACAAAGCTGTTCCTGAATCTTATGTGGAAATCAATGAGGGTGATGCCAAAAACATGGGCGTTGTCAATGGCAGCAAAATTAAAATAACCTCCAGGCGAGGATCAATGGTCATGAAAGCCAGTATCAACGGCCGGGGAAATCCGCCCATGGGTATGGTGTTTGTGCCGTTCTTTGATGAGAATTACCTGATCAACGATTTAACATTGGATGCGTTCTGCCCCATATCCAAGCAACCGGATTATAAAAAATGTGCGGTAAAACTGGAGAAAGTCTAATGGAAAATTCAGAAGAAAAACCAAGGTATAAGCCAAAACATAAGCCAAAACATAAGCCAAAACATAAGATTGGAAAATTGTTTCTATTGTTTGCACTAACGGGTGTCATTGCCTTGCCAATCATTATTTTCAAGGCATTCTCCATAAATACGGGAGAGGCGGTTGCACAGGTAAACAATGCACCGCTGTCTGATTTTGATCATCAGGCCAGGCAACTTTTCAAGACCTATACCGGGACAACCCCTGCTTATATGGAAGGGTCGTCCACATCCCGCACCTTAAATTATTATTATTCCTTGCGCCAATACCCGGGTTCTCCCCCTTTTGTCCCCCATGATCTTGTGGTTGAAAAGGGTGTTGAACAAGCATGTCTTTCCTGCCATGAACGAGGTGGATTTACACAGAGCATGAACCGGTTCACTCCTGTGACCCCACATCCCCAGCACACCTATTGCGGACAATGTCATATGAAGACGGTGACGGATGAACTTTTCAAGGAGAACGACTGGGTCAGTGTCCAGCCACCAAGACTGGGAAGATCCGCTCTGGCCGGATCACCGCCGCCCATTGCCCATGCGCTTCAAATGAGAGAAAACTGCATTGCGTGTCATGTGGGTCCTGGAACCGTGGTTCCCATCCGTGTGGAGCACCCCATGAGAGGTAATTGCCGGCAATGCCATATGCCCGAGGAAACCAAAAAGCTCTTTACCAGGAATCCTACCGAAAATCCTATCGGAAATCCTAAGTGATGAACAAACAAGAGGTGATATGAAAAAACCAACAATCAAAAAAAGCCTTTTTTATATTATGCTGTTTTGTTTCATCCCGGGAGTTCTCGTTTTTTTCTCTGCATTACCCGCTTTTTCAAGCCAGGACGGGATGGCATCCAAAATTAAAAAAGCCGACCAGAAAACAAATACAGCAGAACAGATTCAAACAATCATACCTGTACCCAAAAATATCGTTCAGGCGACCATGCCATATCAGGGTGGAATATTTTTCACAGAAGCACGAAAAAATGAAATCAAACGCTACAAATGCAGTTCCTGCCACAATGATAAAAAAATATCCATCCTGAATGCAGCTGATATTTCCCATGCTGATATTAAAATCAATCATGGGGACAAAAATACCCCCCTTGCCTGTAATACCTGTCATAGTACAGATGATCGGGATTTTCTTGTCACCGGCAAGGGATCTGAAATCGATCTGGATCATGTGTATGATATGTGTGGCCAGTGTCATTTCAGGCAGAAAAAAGACTGGATCGGAGGCGCCCACGGAAAACGGGTGACCTACTGGGCAGGAGTTCGGGTGATTAAAAATTGTACATCATGCCATAACCCTCATTCTCCGCGGTTTGCAAAGAGATGGCCCAAAACATATTCTGTTCCGCTTAAATAGATTAGGATGAATAATGGATTCTGATAAAACAAAAAAAATAAACCGCAGAACATTTCTTAAGGGAACTGCGTCTGCAGCCATTGCCGGCACGGCAGCTGTAACGGTTGGCTGTAAGGGCAAGGGCCTTCTGGGAAGTTCAGAAGCCTTTGCCCTGGAATTTGCCGAATACTTTAAAAAATACTACCGCCTGATGACCCAGGATGAACGGGAGCAGACGGTTGCCCGGCTGGAACGTCTTGCAAAGCTCAAACAAGATATCGCTGTCAACATTGATACAACAGGGCCTGCCCAAAATGTTCTGTACGGTTATGGCTTCAATGTCACCCGGTGCGAAGGATATATGGAATGCATCCAGGCGTGTATTAAGGAAAATAACCTGGATCGCAAATCCAACACCCAGTATATCCAGATTTTCGAGATGGAACATGGTCAGATGACACCGGACCAGGGAGATTCTAAATTTTTCCACGAGGTTCCAGTGGAAGGCCGTTTTTATATGGGTGTACAATGTTACCATTGTGATAACCCGCCCTGCGTAAAAGCTTGTCCCACCAAAGCCACCTGGAAGGAACCCGACGGTATTGTGGTGGTGGATTATGACTGGTGCATTGGATGCCGGTACTGCATGGCTGCATGTCCGTACATGGGAAGACGGTTTAATTGGAATGAACCTGAGGTGCCCAAAGAAGAAATCACCAGAAACCAGCATTATCTGGGCAATCGGAAACGGGCCAGGGGCATGATGGAAAAATGCACTTTTTGTATTCAGAGAAGTCGCAAGGGCAAATTAACAGCCTGTGTTGAGGCCTGTCCCACCGGCGCCAGGGTTTTTGGAAATCTATTGGATCCAGACAGTGAAATACGGTTTGTGCTGGAAAACAAAAAAGTATACAGGCTCAAGGAAGACCTGGGTACGGATCCCAAGTTCTGGTATTTTATCGATTAATTTGATTTAAATTTTTTTTGGGTCCAAGGATGTCATATGAAAAAAGATACAAGTTCAAGAAATTTGCTTTCATTTATAAAAGATACAATTTCATGGAACCTTTCCGGCTCCATCGGATACCAGATTTATCTGTGCATCCTGATCTGTCTGATGCTGACCGGCGTATATGGTTTTGTTCTTCAGTTCAGGATGGGACTTGCTGCCACAGACATGTCCGATATTGTGTCCTGGGGATTTTATATTTCCAACTTCACCTTTCTTGTGGGGGTTGCTGCTGCCGCGGTAATGCTGATTTTACCCTCATACGTATTCAATGATAAAGACCTGCATAAGGTTGTGATCATCGGTGAAGTTGTGGCGGTCGGAACATTGGTCATGTGCATGACCTTTGTGTTTGTTGATCTGGGCAGACCCATGCAGTTCTGGCATCTGATACCTGGTATCGGCCAGCTCAATTTCCCGTCCTCACTTCTGGCCTGGGATATCATTGTCCTTAACGGATATCTGGCACTCAATGCCCTGATCCCGGCGTACATTGTCTATTGCCATTATCAGGGCCGTAAACCTGTTGGAAAATACTATAAGCCCTTTATTTTTATTTCCATCGGTTGGGCTGTTGCCATCCATATGGTAACCGCTTTTCTGTACCAGGGCCTTCCGGCACGGCCCTTCTGGAATAATCCGCTCATGGGGCCTCGGTTTTTAGCCTCTGCATTTGCAGCAGGCCCTGCCATTATAGCACTGGTTCTTCATGTAGTGAATTCAGCAACCGATTATAAAATTGAGAACAAGATTTTCAACAAGCTCAGAATCATTATCGTGTCTGCTGCTACCATTAATCTTCTGATGCTTTTCTCAGAAATTTTTAAAGAATTTTATTTCCCCACCCATCACAGCCAGTCAGCCATGTATTTGTTTTTCGGGCTTGAAGGCCACAATTCCCTGGTACCCTGGATATGGACGGCAATATCCATAAATCTTATTGGAACCCTTATCCTGGCATTTAATCCGTTCAAGGAGCGGCAGATATTTCTGCTGCCGGCATTGGTCCTGCTGATTGTAGGCATCTGGATTGAAAAAGGAATCGGCCTGATTGTACCGGGCCTGGTTCCGTCTCCCATGGGAGAGATCATCAGCTACTCACCCAGCAATGTCGAACTGCTCATCACTGCCGGTGTTGTGGGACTGGGTATGTTTGTAGTGACCATGCTGTTAAAGCCGGCATTAATCATTGAAAAAGAATATGAGGAAAACCATTAGTCAATGGTATTAAACTTTAATTTTAAAAACCGTTTATGCCGGAGGACTCATGGCTGAAAACAATCGAGTGTATAAAAAAATCAGGGTTGAAGATGCAGTGGGATTAAGCCTTGCCCATGACATTACTGAAATCAGAAAAGATGAGTTCAAGGGAGTTGCTTTTCCCAGGGGATACACGGTCAAGGAAAAAGATATCTGCCATTTGATGAAACTTGGCAAACGACATCTGTACATCCTGGATTTAGATGAAACCAAAGTCCATGAAGACCAGGCTGTTTTGGAAATTGTTAAAGCCCTGGCCGGTGACGGTGTGGTGTTCAATACCACCCCCAAAGAGGGAAAACTTGAGCTTTTGGCAGCCCATGACGGACTGTTGAAAATCAATGTTGAAGCCTTGATTGAATTTAATATGAACCCGGATGTCATGTGCGCTTCCATCCACACCAATACCCCGGTAAAAAAAGGAAGCAAATTGGCCGGCACCCGCGCTATCCCCCTGGTGGTCGACCGATCCGTCCTGGACCAGGCCATAAAAATTGCACAAACTCACACCCCTGTTTTTCAAGTTAAACCGTTTAAAAAAGCCCGGGCCAGACTGATCGTCACCGGCAGTGAAGTGTTCAATGGTCTGATTCAAGATAAATTTGAGCCCATTGTCAGAAAAAAGATGACAGCCATTGGATCAGAACTGGTTGAAAGCATTGTTCTGCCTGACGACCGAAAACTTATTGCAAAAACGTTGATTGACTATTTATCAAAAGATACAGACCTGATTATTACCACAGGTGGAATGTCTGTGGACCCGGATGATGTAACCCGGTTTGCCATTAAAGATGCCGGGGTGGACGAGCTTTTCTACAGTGCTGCTGTATTACCGGGCGCCATGTTCCAGCTGGCCTACAAAGGAATAATACCCATTGTGGGCATCCCGGCCTGCGGACTGTACCATGAAACCACTGTTTTTGATCTGGTACTGCCACGATTGCTTGCAGGAGAAAAACCAGATAACAGGGATCTGGCAAGACTGGCCCATGGCGGACTTTGCCTGGATTGCGCCACGTGTACCTTCCCGGCCTGTTCCTTTGGAAAATCTTTTTAAACCTGTGCCCGCCATAATCCAGTTCCTTTGCCGATCTCTTTTGTGATAAAATATTAACAAGTACTTGTATCCACAATAGAATCCAAAAAATAGATGACAAAGAAGACACACAAAAGAATATTCGTCCGGCTCTGGAAGACGATTTTAAAAATTTTTTGTTTTATTTTGCTTTTTACCCTGTCCCAAGTGATTGCCTTAAAATTTATCAATCCGTTGTTCACCCCAAATGTGGCATGGGAATGGGCAGAATCAATCTACACAAAAAATCCAGACAAACGACCCGTCTATCTGTGGAAAGATATCAGCCTTATTTCTCCCCATCTGAGAAAAGCTGTTCTTGCCGGAGAAGATCAGCGATTTGCCTTGCACAGCGGGTTTGATTTAAATGAAATCAAACAGGCTTTAAAAACATTAATTCATCAAAAAAAACTGCGGGGCGCCAGTACCATCAGTATGCAGACAGCCAGAAGTGTTTTCCTGCTGTCCAGCAGAAGTCTGGCCCGAAAAGCAGCAGAATTCTACTATACCATCCTGATCGAACTGATCTGGGATAAACAACGAATTTTAGAGATATATTTGAATACAGTGGACTGGGGAACCAATGTAACCGGTGCAGAAGCTGCCTCCCAAAAATACTTTTCAACAAGTGCCCGTGATCTGACAGCAGCCCAGGCAGCATTGATGACAGCTGTTTTACCCAACCCTCACAAATGGTCCGTACAAAATCCCAGCGCTTTCGTAAAAAAGCGGCAAATGCAAATCATGGACGTCCTGAAAAAAATGCCGCTTATATAAGCCTTAATCCTATTTAGTACTATTTAAAATCGACCAGTTCTACATCCATCATCAAATCACTCTTAGGTGGAATACTTTTATATCCATTTTCTCCAAATGCAAGCATATATGGAATCAATAACCGTCTTATTTCTCCCTTTTTCATGGTGAGCAATGCTTCGGCAACCATTTCCCCTTTCTTAACAATGATTTCATAGGGTTCACCTTCAGTGGATGTACTAAGCACCCGGCCATCTTTAAACATGGTTGTAACATGGGCCATCACTTTTGTTCCGGCAACAGGACTTATGCCTTTGCCTTCCTGCATTTGAACATGCATCAGGCCGGATTCCAATTTTACCGATTTGGGGTATGTCAGCGCCATTTCAGTTTCAAATCTGGCCTGATAGTTTTTTCTTTCAACCATCAACAAGGCCTGCTGATCTTGCTGATCGGCTTGTTGTTTAGCTTCTATTATCTCCAGCAAAGCCTTAAAGCTTTGCTGATCGGCTTTAAACGCTTTTGCTGATTCACCTATCCTTAAAATTTTGACAGTGTTTATGATATCGCCTTGTTCAATTTTGTTGATCACATCAAGACCTTGGACCACTTTTCCAAAAACTGTGTGTTTATTGTCCAGCCAGGGTGTGGCAACATGAGTGATGAAAAATTGACTGCCATTGGTTCCAGGGCCGGAATTGGCCATTGAAAGAATACCGGCAGAATCATGTTTTAATTCTTCCACAAATTCATCTGGAAACTTGTAACCTGGTCCGCCACTGCCGTTTCCTGCCGGGTCACCACCTTGAACCATAAAATTGGGGATGACGCGATGAAACGTCAGCCCATCATAAAATTTCTTTGTTTTTCCATTTTTTGTTTTTTCCCGATTTGAATCAATATAGTTTGAATCAATGGTTCCCTGGGCAAGCCCGACAAAATTAATAACCGTTAATGGTGTCTTCTGGTAGTGGAGAACAAGAGTCACCTGTCCCTTGCTGGTATCAAGCTGAGCGTAAAGTCCGGGCTCAAGTTCCTGGGCAATTATCAGGCAGGGAATAAGAAATAATAATAATGAAAAACCAATGATAACGATTCTTTTAGTCTGGATCATTTAAGGATCTCCAATAATCGGTATGAAATACGCTATAATCAAAAAAACCCGATGCTCTATTAACTTGAGTCTCGGGTGTGAATGAACAATTATAAAATGGGGTGAGTGACGGGGGTCGAACCCGCGACAACCAGGACCACAACCTAGTGCTCTGCCAACTGAGCTACACCCACCATAAAAAAAACTTGTTCAAAATATCAAAACTGAGCCTATTTTACAACCTTTATTTAATACCCCACGGTTTATTATTCAGATATTTTACATTGACCTTAAAGACTTGTTTGACTATTATCCATTACAATTAATATCCAGATAAAGGACAGGTTAATGAATGCTTTTTTAATATTTGTAGTCAGGCTCATTCTGGGCCTTGTTTTTGGAATTCTTCTCACCCGCCTGTTCAAGCCGGACTGGCCGGTATACCAGGGTGCATTAATAGGTCTCATCCTGGTGGCCCTGGCCTATGGCATGACCTTTTTTAGAAATAAAAAATTCTAAAAGCATTATCCGGAGCATGTGTAGATTTGGAAAAAAATATCATCTTAGGAACTGCCGGGCATATTGATCATGGCAAGACCAGTCTTGTCAAAGCATTGACCGGGATTGAAACCGACCGACTCAAAGAAGAAAAAGAACGGGGGATCACCATTGAATTAGGCTTTGCCTCGCTCGACCTTCCCAATGGGCAGCACATCGGTATAGTGGATATGCCCGGCCATGAAAAATTTGTAAAAAACATGGTGGCCGGATCAAGCGGTATTGATGTGGTGGTCATGGTCATTGCAGCTGATGAAGGGGTAATGCCCCAAACCCGGGAACACATGGAAATCTGTAATCTCATGGGAATCCGCCACGGAATGATTGCCATGACCAAGACAGACATGGTGGATGAAGATCTGTTAGAACTTGCACTGGATGATATCAATGATTTTGTACAAGATACTTTCCTGGAAGGAAAGCCGATAGTTCCTGTTTCTTCAGTCACGCGTCAGGGCCTGGATAATTTTATATCCATCCTGGAAACGATCTGCTCTAAACTTCCCCAACGAAAATATTCATCTATTTTCAGATTACCGGTAGATCGAGTCTTTTCCATGAAAGGCTTTGGCACTGTGATCACCGGTACGCTGATGTCCGGAAGTATTGATGTGGGCAGCGATATCATGGTCTACCCCAAAAAGATTGTCTCCAAGGTCAGGGGAATCCAGGTTCATAGCTCAAGTGTGGGTAACGCGGGTCCAGGTACCCGGACGGCCATCAATTTTCAGGGACTGGATAAATCGTCTGTCAACCGCGGTGATATCCTTTCAACCCCGGATACCCTGATTGAAAGCTATATGGTAGATGCCCATTTTCTGTATTTAAAAGGCAATACAAAGCCCCTTAAAGGCCGGACAAAAATCCGATTTCACTCCGGCACCAGTGAGATCCTGGGGTACCTGATCCTTTTAGATAAAAAAGAACTCCTGCCCGGCGAAGAAGCCTTTGTTCAATTCCGCCTTGAAGCACCGGTATGTTTAATCAAAGATGACCGATATGTGGTTCGAAGTTATTCCCCGGTTAAAACCATTGGTGGCGGAGACATACTGAACCCTGCCTCTCAAAAATATAAGCTCTTTGACAAAACCATTATCCAGGGGCTTGAAAATCTATTGCTTGAAGAGAATGAACAAACCCTTTTATTCTTTTTATCTTTAAAAAGCTTTCAAGGCTTGTCTCTCTCCCAGATGAGGGTGATGACCAATATCCCGGATAAAAAATTAGCAGCAAGTCTTCAAAAGCTACTGGCAAAACAGGATGTGATTTTAACGGACAAAGAAAAACAGATTTATGTCAGTGGTAGTTTTTTCAATACTTTCAGGGAAAAAATCATCCAGCAGCTTGAAATTTATCATGCCAACAATCCATTAAAAGAAGGCATGCCTACCCAGGAACTGAAAAGCAAATTTAATTATATTGATGATGCCCGGTTTTTTAATATTTTATTTTCAAAACTGGCCAAAGAACAGCTCATCATTCAGGATCAAAGTATTATCAAACTGATCACGCATAAAGTGGCGCTCCAGGTGGATCAGCATGAAATCAAAGAAAAAATAAAAAATATTTACCAGATATCCGGACTGACACCGCCTTTTTTCAGGACCGTGTGCCAGGATCTTGAGATTGACAAACAAACCGGAACTGATGTTCTCCATATGCTGGTCAATGAACAATCCATTATCAAAACAAAAGATGACCTTTATTTTAATAAAGAGGTCATCAATCAGCTTGAACAAAAACTGATTGCCTTTTTAAAAGAAAAAGAAACCATTACCACGCCTGAATTCAAGGAAATGACCAATATCTCCAGAAAGTATGTCATCCCCTTGATTGAATACTTTGACTCCATCAACCGGACGATTCGAGTGGGAGATACCCGGCAGCTGCGACGAAAAGATTAGAGTCGTTCCGGCAAATCCGGGTGTTTACCCTATATAATTATAGTTTCATTTATATAAAAAATTGGATTTCAAGCACAGCGCGAATCATCTGAAATCTTAAGATTACAATTTGTTCATTCCTCTGTTTTCGCGACTTTACAATTTGCCGCCAGTCTTTGCACTGGCTCCAAATTTTAGATCATCATATATGTTTAAACCATTTAACCTGTGAGGTGTAAAAATGAACCAACTAGAAACAAGATTTCAAAAAGAAGCTGCTTTTTATCCTGGGAATGATTTTTTCAGAGCCAGCCTGACAACCTTTGAATCCGGGGCAAAGATGCTCACCTCAATGGATCCGGATGCCACAAAAGAACTGATCACAAGTTTTGAGAAAACAGGCAAAGGCCGGCTTAACAAAGGATTTGACAATCGCATTGAAGTGCTTGATTCAATGTGGCAAGATTACAATGACACCCATACTGATCTGCATGTTTTCAATGATCTGATTCGTATAAAAGAGCGGATTATTGCCTTAAATAAACATAAAAAAAAATGGGATATCCCCTTTGTGATCCTCGACTGGGGATGCGGTTCAGGTCATACCCTGAATCAATTGAGCAAATGGCTGGACGAACAAAAAATATTTGACGTTAAATTGTACGGATTTGCCAACCAGATCCACCCTGACTGGAAATATGCTGCTGAAAATATCACATTTATCCTGGATGTGGCTGATCACCTGCCACTGTATTTTAAGGACGAAAAGATTGATTTAATTTACAGCATTGCCGGGCTGTATTATCTTTTTCTTCCAGATTCAAACAATCAGAAATATGATATGGTGGAATATTTTAAAAGACATCAATTTAACAGCGACCTGTTTAAAATCCATTCCCATACAGAAAAATATCTTGAACACTTGAGTTTTATTTTAAAGCCTCATGGTGAACTTTTAATTGATTTGCCAATCCATATCATTGACGTTAATTATGACCTTTTGCAGACACAGAATAAACATTTTATCGGCCTGGAAGATCATGAAAAATATGGTGAATATGCTTTTGTGGTGGTTCCCACTGATTCTTCACATGCCTGCTAGCAGCAGTGTCTTTTTTTAGAAAAAGAAAGGATTGCCAATCTATCCCAGGCCCACGTCAAGAATCATCATGACTGAAAAGCCAGCCATTGTTGCCATGGTTACGGTATCGATATTTTCATATTTTCTTTGAGATTCCGGTATGAGTTCTTCTACCACCACAAATATCATTGCGCCGGCGGCAAAGCACAGTGCATAGGGTAAAACACTTTGCATTTTCATGACAAACAGTGCGCCAATAACGCCTGCAATGGGTTCTACTATACCTGAGGCCTGTCCCATTAAAAAGCTTTTCCATTTGGACATGCCTTCCCGTCTCAACGGCATTGAAACCGCTGTCCCCTCAGGGAAATTCTGAATGCCGATACCAATTGCCAATGCAATGGCTCCGCCAATGGTGGCAGACGGAAGATTGGCCCCCACAGCGCCGAAAGCAACACCTACTGCCAATCCTTCAGGTATATTATGAAGGGTTATGGCAAGAACAAGCAATGTGCTTCGCTGCCAAGATGTTTTAATCCCCTCGGTTTTATCAACACTTAAACCCGGATGAAGATGCGGTAAAAATTTATCTATCAATCGCATAAAGATACCGCCGCCCATAAATCCAATGGCTGCACTCAGCCAGGGGATTTGCCCCAATTGTTCAGCCATCTCTATCCCGGGGGCAAGAAGCGACCAGAAACTTGCAGCAATCATTACCCCTGCTGCAAACCCCAACATTGAATCCATAAATTTTTGATTAATTGTTTTTGAAAAGAGCACCAGCGACGCACCAGCAGCAGTTATCCCCCAGGTAAAGAGAGTTGCAAATAGTGCCTGGGTAACCGGATTAAATTGTTGTAAAAAATCAATCATTGTTGGCCTCCAAGGGCTCACTTAAAAATTAAATTATACAATGTATTCCACAAAGGCTTCCACAATATTGTTCAGTCTCATCTTACCGTCAAGATTAAGAGAGAACCTTTCGTGCTGAAATCCACCCAAGCGGTTGTCACAAATATTATCTATCACCTTTTCAAACATTGATGAAAAAGAAACCTTAAACACTTGTTCGAAACCTGATGTATCAATCCCATCCAGGGTGCGAAGTCCCAGCATAATGGTTTCTGTCATCTGTTGTTGTTGGGTCAGTTCTTCTTTGTTTTCAATTGGCAATCGTTTAAATTGGATATCATTGATATATTTTTTAATATCAGAATGGTTCCAAAACCGATGCGTTCCATCAAAAGAATGGGCTGCAGCTCCAAATCCGCGATAGGATTTTAACTGCCAATAGGCAGAATTATGACGGGACCGAGTTCCCATCCCTTTAGCGAAGTTGGATATCTCATAATGTTCATATCCTTTTTGGGTCAAAAAAAGAGCGGTCTGTTGAAACATATCTGATTGTTTTTCAGATATTAACGGAGTTATAACGCCGGTTGCTACACGATCGTATAGAGGTGTGAACGGTTCAATGGTCAACATGTAACACGATAGATGAGATGGACTTTTATTTATGGCATAATTCAAATCATCCTGCCACAAATCGCTGGATTCAAACGGCAGGCCATATATCAAATCCAGACCCATATTTTCAAATCCCGCTTTTGTGGCATCTTCTATGCTATCAATGGCTTGGCCAGCCGTATGAATCCTGTTTAAAAATAAAAGTTTTTCATCGTTAAAAGACTGCACTCCCACACTTAAGCGATTAATTCCTAAAGAGAAATAGTCTGTTAATTTTGTCAGGTCAATCGTTCCAGGATTGATTTCAAATGTGATTTCAACACGTGAGGACAGATTAAATTTTTCTTGAACAGTCAGCAAAATCTGTTCAATCTCATAAGCCGCTAAAACAGACGGTGTTCCTCCTCCAAAATAGAGTGTTTCAATGGTTTTATCAGAACCAGGGCCGGCTTTAATCTCTTTTTTTAATGCCTGTAAATAAGCAGGAATAAGTGAAAGATCTGTGTCTGAATAAAAATCACAATAGATACATTTTTTAACACAAAACGGAATATGAATATATAGGGCAACAGGATCAGACAAAACGTCCCATCAGTTCATTGATAATAGTATCAACATTATCAGGCCTGACATCATATTGCCGGCATGCCTGCTTAACCCTTTCAAGATGAGGACTTGTTTCCATCTGTTCAGGTCCCCTGAAAAATCCCATTCGCCGACCCACCTGATAAATCACCTGTTTTTCCGGGGATAATTCAAAAAAACCATCAATAATGTTGATTAATTTTTCCTTATCTTCCGGCAATTTCCCGTCAATGGTCTCAAACAGGTTCAAAATATGGTCGCTTTTAATTGTTGAATCAATTCCATCCAGGGTTTCTATAAACAGCCTTAATTCTTTGGCCATAATGATATCAGACGGTTTTTCAAACTCCCCTGTTTTTGCCTCTATATCAAGGGCTGTCCCATTGGTAACAGCAAGGGTCCGAATCCGGATAAAATCAGGGTTGATGCTGTTCAAAGCAGATGCACTTTCAATGGCATGCTCAATGGAATAGTCAATCCCGCCAAGTCCCGGCATGATATATTCTGACAATTCAATGCCTGCCGCTTTAACCTTCAAACCAGCCTTGATCTGGGTGGCTTTATCCACCCCTTTTCTGATTTTTTTTAATACTTTATCCGACCCTGATTCCATACCCACATGAATTCGGTTTAACCCGGTATCTGCCATCTGCTTGAGCTCATTTGCTTTAATGCGGACAATGGTATGACTTCTGGCATAGGAGGTGATTCTTTCAACCTCTGGGAAACAATCACGAATATGAGCCAGAACACGAATCAGGTCCATAGGCTTCATGATCAAGGAATTGGCATCCTGTAAAAAAATCGACTTCATGCCTGAGGCGTACCAATTCATTGCTGCATTAAAAGCCTGCCGATCTTTTTCTTCAAAACTGTTATAAAGAGTAGAGATGACCTCATTATCGGAAAATCCACCCGGTTTGATGATTTGCCCGATTCTCCGGATATAGGTATGCAGCAGATCAATATCTTTGATCACATTCTCAACCGGCCTCACTGAAAATTTTGTTTTTTTATAAATCCTGCAAAAGGTACACTGGTTCCATGGACAATTTCGCGTCACCCGGAGTAAAAGACTGTATGCTTCGCTGGGCGGACGAATCGGCCCCTGCTCAAACCCTTTATATTGGTCTTTTGTTTTCTTTTCCATAATACAAGCTTTACCCTTTATTTTTTGTCTTCTTTTAATTTCGTTGATTACAAACAATCTAACCATTCGAAAGCCTAAGTCAATCAGGCATGGAGTCGTTCCGTAAATAAGATTATAATCGGCTGATTAAACAATCGTCTATAATTTTTTTCCAAATTATTTTTATGATAAAAACTCTATTTGTCCACACAATTCCATCACCATACACACTCAATTATTTCGTATTTTATATCCATCATGGAATGGGTTTGCCCTTCTAGTTGAATGCTCTTTTCATATCAAAACATAAAGGAGATTGATCATGGTTGGCAGTATTGGAAGCACAAGCAATCTTATCAGTATGATTTCGTTAAGTTACCAACAAAGTGGAATGGCTTCACAAGGAATGAAGGGAGCTGGTGGGTTTCCGCCACCGCCTCCACCGGACAGTTCAACCGGATCATCTGAAGATCCGCTTGGCGTATTTGCTACGGTTGATTCAAATTCTGACGGCGCCATATCCGAATCTGAATTCAATACACTGACACAAGGCATACTGGAAGTAACCGGCACTGAGTTGAACAGCAGTTTTCTTGATTTTGATACGGATGGAGATGGCGTATTAAATGGTTCTGAACTGCGATCTGTTATGGATGCGGCTGGGTTTGCGCCACCACCGCCTCCCCCCCAGCAGGTCATTTCCGCTTATGAAGCACAATCAGGAGAGGATACCTTCTTGCAAATAGATGACGATGATCTTCTGGCACAATTATTAGCCTACCTGGAAACACGGATAAGTGACCTGGATATAACAGCTTAAAAATAATTGAAATACCCGATAACCGGATCACTTGTCAGAAATCTCCGGTTATACACAAAAATGACAGGGGGTATTCTATAAAACAATCTTGTACCCGAACCCATACGCCGATTGTATGATCTGTTCTCCGGGAAGATGAACCCCAATTTTTTTCCTTAAATTTTTTATATGGAAATCAATGGTCCGTTCATACCCGTCAAAACTATATCCCTGGACCGTTTCAATCAGCTGTGCCCGGGTAAAAACACGATTGGGACTTCCCATTAAAACCGATAGTATTTCAAATTCACTGGGCGTCAGGCTCACTTCATTTCCTTTCACCGATGTGATACGGGCGGTTTTGTTAACGCATATGGCCCCTCCTGATAACACATCGTCAACAGAGTGTTTAAGCATTCGCCTCAGCACAGCATTCACCCGGGCAACCACTTCTCTGGGGCTGAAGGGTTTACAGATATAATCATCTGCGCCCAGCTCAAAGCCGATAATCCGGTCAACTTCCTCCACTCGTGCGGTGATCATGATGATGGGAACATCTGAAAATTTTCTAATCTCCCGACAAATGGTTTTGCCGTCCACATAGGGAATCATGATATCCAGAAGAAGCAGTGCGGGATTTTCTTTTTTAACAAAAGCAACCACTCGATCCCCCCTGTCCAGCAAAGAAACGATATACCCTTCCCGGACAAGATAATCTCTCAGAATCTGGGCAATATCCGGTTCATCTTCTACAATCAGCAAATGTTCATTGGACATATTTCACCCTTAAATGATTAACTCATCATTTCATTAACCCAATATGGGTAGCTCAATCGTTATTTTTAAACCACCTAAAGCAGAACAAGAGGCCTCAATAGTACCCTCATGTTTGGCGATAATCTGTCTGGCAATACTCAATCCCAGTCCACTGCCACCCAGAGACCGGTTCCTTGACTGTTCCACCCGATAAAGGCGATCAAAAATATCGTTCAGACAATTATCCGGAACGCCGGGTGAAGAATCTTCGATAACCAGGATTAAGCGGTTATCTTTAATTCCATGGGAAATGAGCAATTTACCGGGCGAATCCGTATATCGCAGTGTATTTTCAAACAGGTTGCTGAACACACGGCGTAACAGGTTCGCATCTGCTCTGATTTCCAGTCGGTCGTGTTTTTCCCAGTCGGTTTGAAGGGTTATCTGTTGCTGCTCAAGACGGATAAAAACGGCTTCAAGGCAGTGATCAATAAGCTCAAAGAAATTGATGGATTCCAGATTTACCAGCAGATTTCTTGAATCAGCCAGAGAAATCAGGTGCAAATCATTGACCAGCTTCCCCAGGCCCATCACATCGTTGTGCAATGAGTCCAACAGCGCCGGTGTCATCTCACGGATACCATCCTGGAGTGCTTCGATCTTACTTCTGATGACCGCAACCGGCGTCCGTAATTCATGAGAAATATCTGAAATCCAATTTTTTCTCAATGTCTCGTATTGTTTAAGGGTTTGAGCCATGAGATTAAAATCATGTGCCAGCCTGCCGAGTTCATCTGTTGAATGAACATTAATTCTTGTATTGAAATCAAAATTGCGCATGGCCCTTGCACTCATGGCAAGCTCCTGAATTGGGGACAGAAGATGTTTTGACATGATATAAGAGATAATGATCGCCAGAATAAATATGCCTATAACAATTATTAAAAAAGAATATGTCTGTCGCTTAAAAAAATCCATCTCAAGGGGCCTGATCATTTCAGATCGGTTTTTCAGCCCCAACCATCCAATGGTTTGATTGGAAAGAACAATGGCCCGATAATTGAATTGATCCCGGGGATGATACTTCCCTGCCACATATTGCTTGTCCGCATCAAAAAGGCACAGGCGATGGTGAAGTGTAAACGGATCATTGGGTTTTAGAATGTCTTGAGAAGGCGGACCGGCCATTCTGTTCAAATGCGGGGGGTTTAAATGCGGAGGAGGTTTATGGTTCTGGTCATGATCCTTGGGCCCGGGACGAAAAAACTCATGATCCGGGTTGTCCGGCCGAGATTGAAATAAAAGATTTTCCCATTCAGCCCGGTTATTGTAGAAACCATGCCACCCTCCCCTTAACTGATACTGTTGTTTAAGAAGAGTCTCCAGTTTTGTCAACTTATCAAACTCTGAGTTATTCACGAATCGAACAAAGTTTTTCCGGACAGTGATCCGGGTCACTCCGACAACCAGAAATAATATCAAAAATGACGTAATAATAAATGCAATAAAAAATTTATACTTGAGCTTCATCGAACGAGCATTCTCCTGATGATTACTATCAATAGTTTTTCAATCCATTATCAATTAAAAACAAGCCGGTTTCAAGGTCATTTATAAGTCCTCTATTTGTCCACACATTTTGATCATCAGGTACAAACAATTGAATGTTATCTTACCATCAAGTTCAATGAATAAAAAGAATTAGGAGTATTAGAGATGAAACAGACAATTGAAATAATATCCAGGGTCAACAAACGGCAATTAAAAGTTGGATTGGACAGGCGTCAATTCAGTTATGCTGAATATTCACCGGAAAGACGCAGTGGTTTTGACAGACGTCGAAAAGGTGCTGATCTTTCCTTGTATATAAAAAGGTCACAGGAACAATGGCCCACAGAAACGAATAAAACAAGCCAATCATGGTTATAAGTATTATAAACGGCTGCATCGGCTGTGCAGGCAGCTGTTGCAGGCAAGGCAACAGCAAAATATTGTCAGGATATTGAATTGCCAAAAATTTCTGTGGTAATGCTGAAATGAAACTTGAAAGCAGTCTTTTTCCAACCGGCCTTCCTGAAAATAAAAACTTAAATATTTTAACCAACAAAGGGAGATTAATTGATGAAAACCATGAACAAATTCACCATTGCCGTCATTGTTATTCTCGGCATATGCACAACAATTACATTTGGATCAGACACCGAAAACCGTCGGCCCAAGGGTGGACATCACGGTCCACCTCCAGAGGCGTATACCGCCTGTGAAGGTAAAACCGCCGGGGATGCAGCAGGCTTCATAAGTCCTCATGGAAATACAGTAACAGGTACTTGTGAACAACAAGGCGACCGGCTCGTACTTCGCCCGGACAACCCACCAGGGAAAAATTCTGACGGCAGGGCATCGAACAGGAACCGCGATTAATTCTGATTAAAGGAAGGACGCTTACCATAATCAGGGAGGATAACATTGATGGCGATAGGCGAATGAAAATTGTAAGGCCCGACCCCCTGCTGATCTCTCCTCTGAGAGACTTCTGTCTTTGATTAAAAGTGTCTCTTAAACTAAGGAAGGTTCACTCTGACAAGAATAATACACTATTTAATCAAAGCGGTTGCTTACCATAACTTCATCCAGCGATAGTTGACCGGGTTTCGGCCATGAGTCCTTGATACCTTTGCCAATTGCAATCATGAAAGCAATGCTGTGGTCTTCGGGCAGATTGATGATTTTAGCTACCGCATTGTAATCGAAGCCATCCATTGGGCAGCTCTGGTAACCCAGTTCCAGGGCCATTAACATGATTGTCTGCCCGATCAGCCCACAGGAGCGCATGCCCTCGTCACGCTCAACCTGTGGTTTGTCACGGTAATAGACATCGATCGCAGGTACCAAGAAATCCTGTACCTCCTTTGGTGCATTGCGCCAGTATCGTTGCGGGTCACGTTGCCAGGACTTGTTGTCGAAGCACAACACCAGCAACTCGGATGCGTCGGTGACCTGTGCCTGATCCCAGGCCACAGCACGAATCGCCTTGCGGTGCTCCGGGTCAGAGACACGCACCAAGCGCCAGTTTTGAATATTGAAAGCTGTTGGTGCAAGAATGGCATGCTCAATCAGCTTAAGAAAGGTTTCCTCCGGCATTTGATGTTCAGGGTCATACCACTTGATTGCGCGCCGTGCGCGTATCGCTTCATCGACTTGCATAATTTAATTCTCCTCATAGTTAGTGTTGTTATAATAAAAAGTGCTGCAAAAGTCTGAACTGTCATTCAGTTTCTCGCTCTATGAAAACATCTGCTCACTGGTTGGATTTAAAATCACCATCATTTCTTACAGGTAGAGATGCCCAATAGTTGGTACGGTGGGCACCAGCCAATCAGACCCGTCATAATTGGCAAAATACCTACCAGACCCCATAAGGATTTTGGTCCTACAAAAACCAGTGATAAAATAATTAGTCCCAAAACAACACGAATAATCCTCTCAATATTATGAACATTTTGTTTCATGACAGCTTCTCCCATCAGAAAGGTTATCTTTATCAAACCTATTTCAAAGATAAGGGCTGTTTGCGATTTGAAAAGATATATTTTCCTCCACGAATGAGATTTGGTTTTAACTCCAACATATAGACTAAGAGGGGATTGAGAAATAAAGTGCATATTGAATACAAGTCTTAGGCGAATGTATTTTTTTCAGGCAGCATTACCAAAGGAAGTCAACGCCTTGAGTTGAATTTTTCCAGTGACGGTAAATAGACACATTATGGGGGTTCTATTTACTACAACATTTTACTGGAAATTTACTTTATTCTGGACAAAAGATATCAAGGATACAGCAGATATTTTGTACAAAAAAATCCAATATAATAGTTCTGCTTAGGAAAATTTTCATTGGGTGTAGGACATTTCCCAAATCAGGTGCTTTAACAAGAAAATAAGCAACTTGTCTGGTTATCTTTTTGTTATACAGTAGCCATTTTTTGGGATAAATTATTTATGCTGTGTCCTCCATAGAAGACAATTTTTGGCACAACCGCCATCTTTTCCAGAGAGATAACCCGGACAACCTGAACACGTTCCATATTCCCAAGGCGGACCGGCTTTTTTTTATTCATCGTCATCACGGCAAAAAGTACAATTCCGCAAATAATGGGAATGATAATCAATAGTTTTTTTATAATTTTCATGGGTTTAACCTGATATGATTAATTGGTCCCTCTCCATTCTTTTAATAGGCAACTTGGCTTCACAGATTGAACAAATAACGGTCTTTTTCTAACACTTCACTGGGAGTGTCTTCGTGTGTCCGGCATGTCTTCTCCTTTTGACCACCGACGCTTCATCATGGTGTAAAGCTGATCAAACCTTTCCTGCTGATCGGAATCCAGCAATACCCTGATGTCCTCCATACCGGCAGAGATAATCTCAATCGCCTCCGGTCGGACCCGAAGGCGGATGGTTGCTAAATTCTCCTGGGTATCGTGAACAATGCGTGCCGTTTGAGATTTCTGCTCAGTCGAGAGGTCAAGGCGGCGGCTGAAGAATTGGACGGCAAGCCTTTCAAATGCAGGTGGTCCCTCATCAATAACGGATACGATTTTATGGCGGACGACCAGGCTCGTTCCGATCGCCCCAACAACACCGCCGGCGATGAAGATCAGAAGCATACCCGTCCACAGTTTCCATTTTTTCATTTTTCCCTCCTTAATTCAATTCAATCATAATCGGTGATGTCACTGTCTGACCAAATCATGGTCTCCTCAAGGAACCAGTAGTTCCATGACCATCAAGGGTATTGGGTCTTCACTCAAGGAGAGTATGGTCAGTGGATCAAGTGGGCTAATATGACCAAAAGCATAAAAAGACAACGCTATTGCAAGTGTGCAGGTTACTGCGGAGAAACGCCACACTACGCGCAAGTTTGCAAGAAATGCTAATTGCTGATTCTGGTAATTCAGCGTTTGGGCATATACCTGAGTCATGATGGAATCTGCCCAGTCCTTTGGGGGAACGATGCCCGGTCGCCGATGATAAGCTGCCAATAGGGCGTTTTCGATATTCTGGACGCGATGTTTAATCTGTTTCATGTCCTAAACCTCCTGCTAATATATATTCAATCTTTTTTCGAAGCCGTTTGCGTGCCCGATACGCACGTACCCTCACATTTATAGATGTCCAGCCAAGAATCTCGGCCGCCTCTTTTATAGCATAGCCATCCAAGTGGACCAGCATGAGTACCATGCGGTCTTTGTGTGAAAGATCGGCCATAGCCCAGTTCAATAGTTCTTTTGCTTCCCTGTCTGACTCGGTGCTATCAAACGCCTCTTTTGCCTGACTTGATTCTATTTGGTCCAGCCATTGTCGGTGATCATCCCCGAGATCACTCATACGGATCTCCAAACTGCGGTAATGCTTTCTCCAGTAGTCTGCACAAATATTGACGGCGATACCTGTGAGCCAATTTTTAAAAGATTTGTGCATATTGTACTTGGGAAGCGATTGGTATGCTTCAATGAAAATAACATGTGAGATTTCCGCCACTACATCTGAAGGCAGACGCCCGGAAACAATTTTGAAAACGATCTTTTGGTAACGGTGGAGAAGAATTTCAAAGGCCTTGGTTTGTCCTTCAAGGATGCATTGGACAATATTGGCGTCTTCTTTGTTATGTGTTTTGATTGCCATAAGTTTATCAATATTGTCTTCGGAATTTATATCTCACAACTCTTTTTTGTTCTTGTTTTTCACTGGTTACCTTCAATTTCAATTAATGGTGGCGGATAGTTTTCATCCAGGCTTGATTAAATATTCGTCGGGATACTGAAGTATGTTACACCCATACAAAAAAAAATCATATTCACCACTTTTTCTGCTGGTCATTTTAGGGTCCTCCTAATTCAGAACATTATTGATTAGTTAGCTCCAACAGAAGAATAGGCAATTTTTACAATATATAGGAAAAATATTCCGCTCCGTAAATCGATAACTTCAAAGATAAATATTGGAAGCATGACTATAATAACTGGTCCAAACTCAAAGAAGAAATCCTGTATAAACGCCTATAGACCAAATCTTAAATTCCTTCACATTTTACATGTTTTTTTTGTCTTTATAACAGCAACTTAGAATTTTATTTAAGCTATCATATAGTCAAGCAGCCTGTTTTTTCAATCATCCTTTAGAATGTGGCTTAAAATTTGCGTTATTATTTTCTAAATTTTAACCGAAAGGAGGTGAAAATATGATTAGCAGCGTGAGCAGTTTCTCCGGATTTTCTCCGATGTCTACAATGCGTGGCCAAATGGGTAATCCGTTCCAAAAAATAGATAGCAATGGAGATGGTGCAGTAGATCAATCCGAAATTGGTAAGATGGTTGATAAAATTTCGGAAAAGACCGGCCTTTCTGTCGATACTGAACAGATTATGTCAAAGTTCGATTCGGATGGTGACGGTCAAATCAGTCAGGCAGAGTTTGAGGAAAACCGGCCAGAAGGACCCCCTCCCGCCATGATGGGTATGATGCGCAATATGATGGGTGGTAATGTGGGGATGCCGGGGATGAATACCCAAAGCTTCCTGGATACTTTGAACCAATCCGATGATGAGAAGGCCTCCAGTATTAAAGAATCACTGGATACAAATGGCGATGGTGTTGTTGATGAAGGAGAAGCCAGGGCAGGTTTTCAGCTGAAAATACAAGAGTATCAAAATCAGATGACAAACCTATTTTCAGACACCAGTGCAGCAACGAAGCGTTATAACCTGTTTGCCTAAAATGCTCTCAACAGGAGGAGGGGCCGGTTTTTCATACCGGCCCCTCCATAATTTGAATCCCCATCGCAAGGATTGACAACGGTATTCTTCTTTGATGATAAGTCTTTACATCTAACAATATTATCACATACATAAAATTTTTTTTGTCTAAAATAGTGGTTTTTCTCTGAGAATTTTCAGTAAGAGCGAGTGGATATTTTGATTCCTATTGTTAAACCGAAACTCACATTCTTTTAAATGCAGATGGAAGGTTGATTCAGCGATACCATGAAACTTAGTCAAGCGCCGCTTTGCGTAGGATCCAAAAGAGTCGATACCATTAGTTTGAATCTGGGACTTTGTAAATTGATTTCGTCCGCACTTAACACGGTAGTGCTTTCTAAATCTTAGACCCAAAAGACCGTAGTAGTATCGTGATCCATATATATAAAGAGCGCTTGATGGAACCACTCGTTTACGCATAATGTCTTGCAGCCAGCCTTTATTACAATCAGAGATGACCTCGGTATATACCATGCCGTCTCGATTGGATATAGCAAGCACTGTCATTTTATTGTAGGCTCCTCTGCCACGTTTCCCTTTTACCCCTCGTAAACCAAAGTATGGTTTTTCGACTTCTACTTCGATTTCACCTTGCATCGGCTGTTGCTTTTCACAGAATTCTGCAACCCTTTGCCGAATAAGTAGGAGGTAACGATTTATCGTATTCCGATTCAGGTTATTCAATGATGCAATTGTCTGGGCATCCAAATCATGGGCAAAAAGCTTTATAAGTTGGCGGAATTTGGCCTCTGAAATTTTTGAACGCTTTGCGTATTTATTTTTCATTACAAAAATCAGTTGGAATATAAACCGCTTTCCTAATCAAATGCCCGAATTAAACGTCCAAATGGGGTTATCTTCCCATAAGACAGACATGGCATAAGATATACCCCGCTATGATTTAATATTCGGCGGGACACTGAATTATGTTACACCCATACAAAAAATAAATATCCCCGTCGGCTTCTTCTTGTTTCTTTATAAAGCCGAAATTTCACACCAATTAGCTTATTAACGATAGCGAGATGAATAGACTAGTTAAACCAAGATTAGATAAACAAACCAGTAATATGGAACTGTTCAATGATGGTATCAATAGTAACTATGAAAAATTGATAATGGGCGATGACTTCCAAAAGAAAAGCTCAGGATTCTGAATTGGATGGCAGCGACGATTATAACGTCTGTGTTTTCTTGGGGAAACAACAAACACGACATATTGTTTTGAAACCCGAAACCTATAATCATTCTAATAATAAAGTTACTTGGCTGTTAAATAGGACAAGACATTACGCAAGCCGGTTTAAACTCAGCCGAATTTTTAAGGTAAATAATTGTGTCTAACCTTGAAACTTGACCATCTGATGTGGTACTTATCCATGACTTGATAATGCTTTTTTTATGAGGAGGGTGCATGCCTGGTTTTGAAATATTTGGAATTGAGGAAAAAAAAAGTGTCACCGATGTTCTGGATACCGGTGTCCTTTTCAGATACGGATTTGAAGGAGCCAGAAATGGACATTTCAAAGCCCTTGAATTTGAAAAAAAATTATGTGAAATTACAGGGTCTGGTTTTTCTCATCTGTGCTCCAGTGGAACTGCTGCGTTAAGCACGGCACTGGCAGCCTGCGGCATTGGTGCCGGAGATGAAGTCATTGTTCCCCCGTTTACCTTTGTGGCCACATTTGAAGCCGTTCTGAATGCCGGAGCCATCCCGATCTTTGGCGAAATTGATGAAACCCTGTGTCTTGACCCGGATCGGCTTAAAGATGTGATCACGTCCAGAACCAAAGCTGTGTTGCCGGTTCACATGTGTGGTGCCATGGCAAGGATCAATGAAATCAAAACCATTTGCGATGCAAAGGGCCTTATCCTATTGGAAGATGCCTGCCAGTCAATCGGATCAACCTTGAATGGAAAAGCCATTGGAACCTTTGGTTTGGCTGGATGTTTTTCCTTTGATGCGGTTAAAACAATTACCTGTGGTGAAGGCGGTGGTATTATCACCGACAGCCGGGATGTTTATGAACGCGCAGACCAGTTTGCTGATCATGGTCACGACCATCTGGGTGGACCCGATCGAGGAGCTGATGATCATCCCATTATAGGAACCAATTACAGAATCAGTGAGCTCAATGCAGCCGTGGGAGTGGCCCAGTTAGACAAACTCGATCTCATCCTTGAAACCCAGAGAAAAAACAAGCATGCCATCAAAGATGCAATGGCAGATATACCAGAAGTCACGTTCCGGTATATCCCGGATGCAAGTGGAGATTCAGCCACTTTTTTAAGCTTTTTTCTGCCCACGGAAAACCGAACCAGGGAGATTGCTAAAAAATTAAGTGAAAACGGTGTGGGCTGTCCATACTGGTATGACAACAACTGGCATTATTATAAAAAATGGCACCATTTAAAACAATTAAAACGATCGGCAAAGCTGGCCGTAGAGCTTTGCGATAATTTACCGGATTATAAGAATATCGCAATGGAAGAATCAGATAAAATCATGAAACGAACCCTTTCCATGCAGATCATGCTCTCCTGGAAAAAACAAGATATTGAAAACAAAATTGCCGCAATCATGAAATCATTTAAGGAATAAAAAATGTTTAGAAATTTTAAGCTGGTTCCCAATGTTATATTTGGAAGTGGCTGCTTTAATCAGCTCGATTAAATCATTGCCAGCCAGAGACAAGATAAAAACTCCTGGGTGGTTTTTGTTGTCGATGATGTATTTAAAGGCAAGACCCTTGAAAAAAGGATCCCTTTGCATGACAATGACATGCTTTTATGGGTTAATGTGGATGATGAGCCCAAAACCGGTGTTGTGGACAAGCTGACCCTTGATGTTAAAGCCTTTCGATCCACTCTTCCCAGTGCTGTCATTGGTATGGGCGGGGGAAGCAGTATGGATCTTGCCAAATCCATTTCTCTGATGCTGACAAATGAAGGCTCTTCCACCCAATACCAGGGATGGGATTTAATTAAAAATCCTGCTGTCTATCACATGGCCGTCCCCACACTATCTGGAACAGGGGCTGAAGTTTCAAGAACAGCTGTTCTTACAGGCCCTGAAAAAAAACTGGGCCTTAACTCTGATTATACTGTATTTGATCAGATTGTGCTAGACCCTGAACTCATCAAAGATGTTCCTAAAGATCAAAGGTTTTATACAGGCATGGATTGTTATATTCATTGTATTGAATCCCTGCAGGGGACGTACCTGAACGAATTTTCAAAATCCTATGGTGAAAAATCTATAGATCTGTGTAGACAGGTTTTTTTAGATGACCACAAAGACAGTGACGACAAATTGATGATGGCCTCATTTTTCGGCGGCATGAGTATTGCCTATTCCCAGGTTGGGGCCTGCCATGCCCTTTCCTATGGGCTTTCCTATGTGCTTGGCACCCATCATGGAATTGGCTGCTGTATCGTATTTGACTATCTTGATGAATTCTATTCAGACGGGGTCAAAGAATTCAGGCAGATGATGAAAAAGTGGGATATCAACCTGCCCCGAAACCTGGTCAAAAATCTTGAACCGGAAAAAATTGAAACAATGATCACGGTTGCCCTTGGCCTTGAGCCATTATGGGAAAATTGCCTGGGCAAAGACTGGAAAAATATAATGACACGGGATAAGGCAAAATCCTTATTCCTGCGAATGTAAATGAGATCGTCATGACCATTGCTGTAATCCCGGCCCGATACGCCTCCAGCAGACTTGAAGGCAAACCCCTGGCGCTTATTTCCGGAAAATCCATGATCCAGAGGGTCTATGAACAGGCCCAGAAATCCAGGGCTGTTTCACAAACCATTGTGGCCACGGATGATGAACGGATTATCACAGCCGTACAAGCGTTTGGCGGCAAAGCTGTGATGACCTCTGACGACTGTCGTTCAGGAACAGACCGGGTGGCCCAGACGGCAAATATTTTAGGCCTTGGCCCGGATGAAATTATTGTCAATATTCAGGGAGATCAACCCATTTTTAATCCTCTGACCATTGATGAATTGATTCAACCCTTTGCCGTTAACAAAGATCTGGCCATGTCCACCCTTGCATTTAAGATACAGGATGAGCGGGAGATCATTGATCCCAAAGATGTGAAGGTTACTTTTGATAACAATGGATTCGCCCTTTATTTTTCACGGGCCCAGATCCCTTTTCCAAGGGATAAAGATACCCATGTCGATTATTACAAACATTTAGGGTTCTACGCATATACCAAACAATTTTTAGATAAACTGGTCACTTTACCAACCGGCGTTTGCGAGCAGGTTGAAAAATTAGAGCAGTTACGGGTCCTTGAATTCGGATATAAGATTAAAGTGGTCATCACTGAATATGATTCTCCTGAAATCGATCTGCCCGAAGATATCCAACGTATTGAAACAAAAATTGGTATTGAGGAAAAATTATCATTCAAAATATAAACATACATTCAAAATATAAAATTATCCATACGACCTGCCATACCCTTTGGGGCGGGCTTGAAAAAAGAATTTACAATGAATCGGTCTGGATGGATAAAAAAGGCCATACTGTTATTATTGTGGCTCCAAAAGACACCCCTCTTTTCATAAAAGCAAAAGCATACGGGTTTAAAGTTTTTGATGTTGAATTCAAGAGACTTGGAATCATTAAGGACTACAATTTTTTAAAGACGATTTTTAAGAATGAAAAACCTGACATTGTCAACACTCATGGAAACTATGATTCAAAAATCGCCCTGGTAGCTGCGTATCGAACTAAGGTCCCCTGTAGAATTTTATCCAGGCACATCAGTGTCCATGTAAGAAATTCCCTGTTTAACCGCCTGCTGTATAAAAAATTTTCCCATTACATTTTCACAACAGCTGAATACACAACAAAGCATCTGCAAGAAAAATTTAAAATCAAAAACACCCATATATTTACCATTCCAAGCGGGACAACCCCGCCTGATGAGTTACCCACCAAAAAAGCGGCCAGGCAGGAGATTATAAATGAACTGGGTCTTGATCAGGAGGCCAGACTTATCGGTTTTGTGGGAAGATTATCCGAAGATAAGGGAATCTCTATGACCTTAAAAGCCTTTCAAAAAATACAGACACAATTAAAGGACCACCACCTCGTTATTGTCGGGCTTGGGTTGGACAAATATGTAGACTCGCTTAAACACCTGGCTAAAAAATTAATGATTGAAAACAAAGTCCATTTTACCGGTTTTAAAGAAAATGTGTGGCCGTATTATCCTTCTTTTGACTGTACGATCCTGGCATCCCAGAATATCGGCGGAATTCCGTTCGAAGGAGTGCCCCAGTCCATTATGGAAGCCATGTTCTGTTATTGCCCTGTGGTCGGGTCAAAAAGCGGAGGAATTCCTGATATCATTGAGCATGAAAAAACAGGCCTTCTTTTTGATGCTGATGACCCAAAAGATCTATCCGATAAAGTCATTCAAACCGTTATGGATAAAAAGGCCACGGAACAGCGGGTTGCCAAAGCCCATGAAATGGTAAACAAAAAGCATACAATTGATGTCATGGGCAGAAATGTTTTGAGAATATTTCGACTTCACCAGATCAAGCTTGAGAATAACACCCTGTAATTTTTTTCTTGAAAACAATATAATTGTTTCCTTGCCTGTTCCAATAAAAAAGGGCATTTTGATTTGTTAATAATTTTTCTGGTTACTGCTGATAGTCTCCCAGGGTGACAATTCTTTTCCTGTAAACAAACTTTTTTTAGTTTCTTCAAAGGAGCCAACTTTTTGAAATTTGAGAAAAAGATTTTTACAGACCAATGTCTTTGGGTTCAAATTAATTTTCAATAATGGTTTATAAATCTCTTTAAAACCTGTTGCCCCGGCCTTGTGTTTTTTTTTACATGCATACACATAGGTTCTGAAAGATACAAATGCAATCAAAGGATACAGAAAAGGGAAAAAAAACAAAGATGTTTTGTTGATCTTTGTCCTGTTACTCTCTTTCAGGGAAAATCCATTCATTTTCGCTAAAAACATCAATTTCTGGATACCGGATAAAAAAGCATGCCCAAAATATATGTCCTTAGCCTTTTTATTATTATCTGCATGCCATACAGTATCCAGTTCATTGGGCGGCATATCCCGGCCATAACATTCGGTCTCAAAAAAAAGAAAACCCAGTTTTGATTTCAAATTGGAATAATTAGGGACAGTCACCAATAGATTCCCCCCTGGTTTCAAAACCCTGTTTATCTCTTTAAAAACAGCAAGCTGATCACTGATATGTTCAAACCCTTCCTGGCAGATAAACCAGTCAGCATGATTATCTTCCAATGGAATATTCTTTGTCAGGTCTGCTTTTTTGCAGGTCACCTTATCCAGTTTGAAATATTCAGGGAAAAGGTCAAAAGCCGCAACATCGGCACCGACTTCCAGTAAAACCCTGGAGGTTACGCCCTGCCCTGCGGGTGCATCAATACATACTTTATTGCGAAACAATTGCTCATTCTCTCGAATATACCGGGCCACATAATATTCAATATCACCGGGGTTAAACAAGCTTGTTTTCTCTTTGGTCATATCAACTCCATAAATATTTGTTCTTATTCAACATAATATTTGGGCCTGTCTCCTTTATTTTTTTAATTTTAAGAAAACAAAACCGTTTAACAGGACATAAGTAGAAAGAAAAAGAATCATCTGAGCCGCCATCTTTGCCACCACTTCCCCAGCATAAAAATATCGCATGAAAAGATAAATCAACACAATTGAAGACGATAAATTAAATGCAACCACCATCAGGTATTTGATTATCTCACTAATACAGGGTGCATCTTTATATGAGAACGTAAAATATTTGTTCGCACAAAAATGAATGATCACGGATAGAATCCGGGCCAGTATGGACGCTATAACAAAACCAAATGAAAAATCAATTAAAAGAACATACATGCCAAAGTCAGCGATAGTGGCAAATATTCCGGAAAGAGAATATTTTAACAATTGCTTGAATTTAAAAGAAAACCACCAGTGAAAAAGCGTTTTACACACCAGGATGGAATCAGATATGGGATTAAAACTTGAAACAAAATTATTGTTCTCATACACCGTAGTAATGCCCACCTCTTTAATGGGAACTTTATTGTGAACCATTGTCAAAAGCATCTCAAATTCATAGGCGTATCGATCTGATGAAAGCTCAAGCATCTGTTTTAAAAAAGGATGGGGAATCGCCCGAAGCCCTGTCTGGGTATCACTTATTTTCTGACCGGCAAATCCCCGGAACATCAGGTAAGTAATTTTGTTGCCCAATAAATTTTTCAATGGGATTTTGCCATTAAAGCGTCTCACACCTAAAACCAGAGCATCAGGAAAATCCTTTGCAGCCTGAATAATTTTTTCCACATCCTGTGGCAGATGCTGCCCGTCTGCATTCACGGTAATCACATTGGAACAATTAATCCGGAAGGTAAGCACATGTTTAAAACCGGTTCGAAGGGCAGCGCCTTTTCCCATATTGGACTTATGATGCAAAACAACTGTTTTTTCAAATGTTCTGACATGATCAAACACGGATTGGAAGTTTGAGCCGCTGCCGTCATCCACTATAATAATTTTTTCTACATCAAAGCTGATTATCTGCTCAATAATATTTGATAAGACCTCTTTGTCTGGTCGGTATGCTGGAATTAAAATAACAGGTTTCATTGGCTCTCTTATATTAAAACAATTTTATTAATTGTGTTTTTGTATCTGTTTTATATTTATCAGGTTTATGCTTATCAGGTTTATTACTATCGGGTCTATCTTTATTATCCAGTCTGTTTTTATTATCTGAATTTTGAAAATCATCTTTTTGCTCAACCCTGTAAAGCCCCTGGTTTTTAAAACCGTCATTTAAAAGCGGGTTCACCCAATCTATGATCTTCTGACCGGGATGATAAAACAGCAGGTAGTCATATTGGTTTATATTTTTCAGCAACATCTCCTGATTGTCTGCTGGAAATCTTCCCTGGTTTATCCTGGCAGGCAAAAGATGATAAAGCAGCCTGATCCACAAATCATTGTCACCTGTTCCCGGGATCACACCAATCCGAGTGGTTTGACTGATATCAATACTTGTTTCAATTTTTTCCGCAAGAACCTGGGCCTCTTGATAATGTTTTTCTCTGCGAAGAGAGGTTTCTACTCTGGAAAAACCCAAAAGCAAAAGGACCGCTATGAGAGAGGAAAAAATAAATTTATTAGAAATTGTTTTATCTGATAATTTCTTATCTGCATATAAAAGAACAAAAAAGAATACCATGGGAGAAAACAAAATATTCATGTATCGGGCAAAGCCGATAATATGATCATTTGATACGCCCACTCCAAAGACAATAATCTGTAAACAATAGAGCATGACAAGATAGATCAACAAAGCAAAAAGAAAAACCATGACTATTCGGACAAATCTTTTTTTGATTATCTGTTCTTGCATGGTTTGAATTTGCATAAACAGAAAAATCAAGGCCATGTACCAGCAGATATATGGAAGATTCAACCGGTCTGAAGATCCTATAAAAAGTTCTTTAATAAACAATAAAAACCCTCTTTGAGTACCCTCATTGGAAAAAACATGTAAGGCTTTTTGAATGCTTTCCCAGTTTACCCCATTGCTGAACTGTGAGAACCCCATGGCCAGACAATGTTCTGTCCAGGCCTGTTTCAGAGCAAACAACAATCCTGCGCACAAACAAAAAACCATCATTGTTCTAAGCTTTGCTTTAACTTCTATTTTTTTGTAAAAGGCAAGATCAATCAAAAAGACAAGCAAGAGCACGATCCCCATAACCAATCCAATTTCTTTAATCAGAAACAAAAAACAGCAGGGCAGGCTGATACTAAACAGTGTCCGGGAGGTTGGCTTTTCTTTAAGAATAATCCACAGGACCGCAAAAAAATAGATGGATAGCAGGTGATCCACCGGCAGCCGGGTAAAAACAGAACCTGAAAAAATAGTCATTAATACAATAAGAAGAAAAAGCAGCAGACCGCCTTTTTTAATGGTCTGTCGAAAGAAAACAACACAAAGAGCACTGATCAAAAACAGGTTCTGGGCAAAATAAGACAATGCCGGGTTATATTGTCCGGCAAGTTGATAAACCAGATAATGCACAATAGAGGTGCCGGGTGTGTAGGCCAGGTGTTGCCGGATAATGGTGGTTTCCTGATCAGGCAGGTGATGATAAAAGTTAAGGTACTTACCAATAATACCCCAATACACATAGTCATCATCAATTTTGAGTTTCATACCAATGGTCAACACAAACGAGACAAGGATTAAGCCGGCTATTATCCACATCATCCGGATAGATTCAGAAAAATCTTGTTTTTGTCGATTTTTCCAATAGTCTGTTGTTCCTATTGAAAAAAGAAAAAAACCTGTGAACAATACAAAATGCGTTCCGGATTTCAGCGCGTTTGATATCCCAAAAATAAATAAAATGATCCCTACCAAAGAGATAGAAAACAACGGGGCATGGCACAGTTCGATCTTCAGCCAGCGGTTTGAGGCATAAACAAAACCAAAAAACCAGACAATTGTCAGACTTGTTGTGATCATACTTATCTGCTACCTGTCCGGAAACTTAATATTAGAAAAAGAGTCCAGTCCCTTGGTCTTTAAATATAATTTAGTATATTTATAAAAAGTTCCCTCAAAATTTGCAAAGGCAATAATAAATCCAGGCCATCCATCCAGAAAGCCTAATTTTAAAACATAGAGGGTGAAGGCTGCCCAGAATCCATGCAAAAAAGCTGTAATAATGCCGGATTTCTTCCCTGATTCCTGTAATTTTTGTGCACCCAGGGTGGAATATCTATTGGCTTTATGAATCATTTCTTCAAGATTTTTAAACGGTACCTGGTTAATAAACGCAGTCATGGTCCCGCATTTTTTATCACTGATGACCTCATACCGTTCGTGAACCGCATCATTCTTAAACTTTAATGCTCCTTTTCTAAACAATTGAGGCTGTCTGAAATCAGGATAAAAACCCCCATGTTTAATCCATTTTCCCATAAAATAATTTCGGCGCGGAACATAATAGGCATCTAAACTGTCTTTTGATTTAATAATATCCTGGATTTCATTTTTAGCTGCATGGGTGCACCGTTCATCCGAATCCAGACTGAAAATCCAATCATGGCTGCAGGCATTGATCGCATCATTTCTCAAGCTGCCAAAGCCTGCAAAAGGGATCTGGATCACTGTAGCACCATATGATCCGGCAATGGCGACAGTATTGTCTGTGCTTGAAGAATCTGCCACAATGATCTCATCAGCCCATTGAACGCTTTTAAGCGCCTGCTCGATTTTATCTTCTTCATTAAATGCAATAATATAAACAGATAGTTTATCCATTGGGTTGTGTTCTCCTGGCATGCTTTTTTATACCATTAAGCATCTTTAATTCCAAACTTGCAATAATGATCATCTGAAACCAATGTTTTTTCAAGAAGGCCGTCATTTTCATCAATACCATCCCTTGTATTCTCTTTGTGCCACAAATGATAACAAATGGCCCTGAAAGGATGCTCGTTTCTTTTAACACCATATTTATAAAGCCTTGCAACGATTTCCGAATCTTCTCTGCCCCACCCTTGAAATGCCTGGTTAAACCCGTTGACTGCCAAAAGGTCTTGTTTGAAAAACCCCATGTTACACCCTCTGATACCGGATAGTTTTGATGTGGTGTAGACAGGTAAAAATGGCATCCGAACAATGTGATGACCATTTGAAATCCGTGACATGATCAGATGCTTGAACAAACAAAAAAAAGAATCAGTATCATTAAATGAAAAATCAGGGCTTGCGGTTTGACTGACAATCACCCGCTTGCCTTGAAAAAAAAACCCCTTGTGTGCCAGTGCCAGATGATCTTCAACAAAATGACGCTGGGGGATGCAGTCCCCATCCAGAAAAACAAGATAGTCAGCACTCGAGGCCTTAATGGCCTCGTTTCTTATTTTGGCCAGCCTGAAGCCTTCATCCTCATGCCACACATGAATACAGCGGGGTTGTGATTCAGAAAGATAGGATTCAATGGCATGCAGGGTGTCAGGGGTGGAGCCATCATCTGCAACAATGATTTCATCGGGCAAACAGGTCTGGTGAAGCAGACCGTCCAGCACCTTTACAAGCGTATCCGGGCGATTATACGTACTGACAATTATAGATATCTTCATACCAGACCTGTCTTTTTTTGAATTTGATCGAAAACCATATCAGCAGAGATTTCATCCATACATCGAAAATTGGAACAGGGTTTTTGCCTATAGCAGGGGGAACAATCCAGGTCTTTTTGAATCACTGTATGGATATCTCCATAGGGACCGGTACGAATAGGATTAGCCGGGCCGAAAATGGCAAAAACAGGTATGTTCAATGCTGCGGCAATATGCATGGGTCCGGTATCATTGCAGACAAAGAATGAGGCTTTGGCAATCAGGGCAACCAGCTCTTTTAAGCTGGTTTTTCCAGCCATTGAGATGGCCTTTCCTTTTGAAGATTCCACCATTTTCCGGGCAATATCTGCTTCAGCACCACTGGCGATCACAATTGTTGGCAGATCCAGTTTTGATGCAAGCTGCCCGAACTTTTGAGCCTGCCATCGATTGGCTGATTTGCCGGCAGATGGGCTCATAACACAATACTCATGTGGCAAGTCATTCAGAATCGGCGGATGATCATCATATGGGGCAAACGGATATTGTATCTTGTCAACAGAACAACCCATGAATTTTGCAATTTCAAGATATCGATCAATGGCATGGATGTTCATGCTGCCATGAATTTTATGGGTATAAAAAAAAGGGCTGCCTTCATCAGACTCTTTAAACCCGAGTTTAACTTTTGCCCTGGACGCCCAGGAGATTAAACCGGACCGCAACAATCCGGACAGATCAATGCAGACATCATACTTTCTGGCCTTCAGATCTTTTGCGAGTTGATTGATCTCTTTTAATGTTGTGGATAAACGGTTTAATTTTTTCCACTGATCTTTTTTAATCACCCAGAGTGTATCGATCAAGGGATGATCTTGTAAAAACCTATGAAGCCCATGGCCCACCACCCAGTCAATCCTGGCTTCGGGAAATTGCGCCTTTACCTTTGCCAGAAAAGGCAGTGTATGGACAATATCCCCAAGCGCACTGGGTTTGACGATCAAAATATTTTTTATGTTCTCAAACAAATAATATCCTTGTTATGACCAATTTTGTTTCAAAAGAGACCGGCAAGTTTCCATAACCATGTCAACACTGATCTGATCCATACATTCATGCTCTGTGGGACAGACATCCTTTAAACAGGGGCTGCAATGAACCGGCACCCTGACCATGACAGCCTTTTTGCTGGCAGGACAGGTGGCTATATAGTCGGTAGACCCCATCACCGCCACCTGATTGATATTCAGTGCTGCCGCAGCATGCATCAGGCCTGAATCATTGGTGACAAACAAATTACATTTTTCAATAAGCGCAAACGCTTGCCCCAGGCTGGTTTTTCCAGCAATGTTAATACAATTTTCATCAGTGAGCCCTGCAATGTAATCCCCAAGAGGGGCCTCTGACGGTCCCCCGAAAATCAAAATTTTGGTCCGGTATTGGTGGGCCAGTTTTTCACACAATTTTGCGTATCTTTCAGGAAACCATCGCTTGGCTGTCCCGCCGGTCGCCCCGGGATTAATTCCGATAACCGGCTTTAAAGGCGCTATTTTATTTTGTTTTAATAGGTTATCAGCATATTCTCGATCTGGTTGAGAAAGAAAAAGATCCATTCGCCGGCCATCATCTTCAAGCCCTGCCCCTTTTAAAATTCCGATATAATATTCAATCAAATGCCTCTTTTTTAATGCTCGATCCATTTTTATGGATCGATTCAGCAAAAAGCCCCTGGCATCTGTATTGTACCCCACCCGCTCTTTGATCCTGCCTAAAAAAGAGATCAGACCGGCTTCAAAAGCATTCTGCATGAGTATGGCCAGATCAAATCGGCACGCTCTTAAATCTTTTGACAGTGTAAAGGTTCCCCAACCTTTTTTATGTCGGTCATTGGCCTGGTAGATCATAATCTTGTCAATATGGGGATTATTTTCATAGACAGGAATCACCCAGGGTTTTGCCAGAACCGTGATCTGCGCTTTGGGGTAATTTTTTCTGATTGCCCGGACCACTGGTGTGGTCATGATGGCATCCCCTACCCAGTTGGCTGCCCGGATCATTATTTTTGCGTCAACAGAATCTGTCAGGTGTATCAATCCCATATTCAATCCATCTGCCCTGTTTAATCCTGATTAAGCATGCAATACGGTTTGGTCTTCCACCGGTTATGCACCCAGAAATATTGTTCAGGACATTGCCTGACCATAGATTCTATGGCAGAAACAAAGGCCTGGGTATTATTTTCAACGTCTTTTATGGGATCATTGGTGATTGTAATCGGAATTTCAGGGAAAAATTCATGAACATATTGACCATCCTTTTTCATGATAAACATGGGAACCACAGCTGCCTTAGACCGCAGGAGCAACTTTGCCAATCCATTATTGGTACAGGCAGGACGGCCGAAATAATTAACAAACGCTCCCTTGTACCAGTCCACATTCTGATCTAAAGCGGTTCCAACCACCTCTCCTTTATCAAGGGCTTTGATTATTTTTTGAGTGGCTTTTCTCAAAGGGATCATATTGATACCAAAACGTTTTCGCATCTCAAGCATCAATCGCTCCAGAGGATTAAAATCAAGCTTGCGATAAAGGACATGAAGATGGATACCTGCTTTTGCAAAGGACGGCACCATCAGTTCAAAGTTGCCAATGTGGCCGGTTAAAAGCACAACACCACCCTTTTTCAAGGCAGCATCAAAGTGTTCTTTTCCCTTAATTGTAAAATGTGACAGAAGATCCTCTTTTTTTGAAGCAAATGACCAGCAAACCTCAAAAAAAATACCAGCAGTATATTGAAAATTCTTTTTGGTAAATATCCAGGCTTGAGAATCGGAATACTTTCCTGGGTAGGCATTTTTTATATTGTTGAATACCACTGTTCTGTGGCGCTTATCAATCTTGAACCAGATCAGCCCCAAAGCATCAGCAAAAAACATTAGAACGGGCATGGGAAGTTTTCCAATAACCATGGCCAGGCTTTTAATAATTTTGTAAATCAGGATATCTTTCATTAACTATTGCAGTCTTTGTTTCAAAAACATTTGAAAACCGTCTGGATCATGAAAACTGATATTAATGCCAATTATATACATGTCAGTTTGCCAGTCCCTGGATGAATCCAGTTTTGCCCAGTCTTTTTCAGTGGTTAAAATCAGGTCTGCGCCCTTTTGTTTTGCCATAAGGTTAATCTGTTTAATGTCAGAGTCTTTATACCTGTAATGGTCTTTAAATTCAAGGTGGCCCAAAATATTAATCCCTGCCTCTTTGATGGTCTTGTAAAATGATTTGTTCCGGGCAATGCCTGAAAAAAGGAATGCCTTTTGTCCTTTGAGCTTGGTTATTTCTTCTGACAATATTTTTTCTTCAATATTGTCTTTTATTTTTTTTAGGATAAAAGGGGAGTGGCTGGTGACAAACCTCAAACAAGATCCGGCAGCATCCACATCGTCGATTGCTGGTTCAGATATTTCCTGTTTTTGAGGACATCGTGTTAAGATAATGGCATCCGCTCTTGGAATAGCCATATCAGCGGTTTCTCTTAACCGCCCGGCCGGAAGAAACCGATTATTTCCTAATGGATTCTCCCAATCCATGAGAAGTAAATCCAAATTGCGTTCAAGCTTTAAATGCCCAAATCCATCATCAAGAACAATCACGTCACAATCAAAATTTTTAATTGCCAAACGGCCAGCCTCAACTCTGTTTTTGCCAACCACCACAGGAAATAATTTTCTTTTGGCCATCATAAAGGGTTCATCTCCACAGGTTTTGGCCGTGCAGAAAAGAGTCTTGCCATCTGAGACAATCAGGCAGGAATCTTTATATTCCCCTTTATACCCTCTGCTGACCACCACAGGTTTTTTACCCAGCTTTATTAGAGTCTGGGCCAGATAAATAGCCATGGGTGTTTTCCCGGCACCACCCACCACCATATTGCCCACTGAAATAACAAAACATGGAAGACGTTCAGATTTGAATATTTTTATTTTATACAGATACAACCTGATCCTTACGCCCAGGCCATAAAGGTGGGAAAACCCCAGGAGGAACCATTCAAAAGAAAAAACCAGGGCTGGTTTCTTTGTATCTAATCCTTGCTCAATTCTTTTTTCAAATTGTTTTAATCTTTTCTCAAACAATAGACAATTGCTCCATATGAGATACTATTTTTTTAACCGCGCCGGAATGGGCGCTAAAAATCTTAAAATTTTCAGCCCCCATTTGTTCTCTTCGTTCACGGTTGTTAAGCAAAATATTCAATTGTTCTTCCAATCTTTTGTCAGAATCCACCATGATCGTACCACCGCCATTTATCAATAACTTTGAAATTTCTGTGAAATCCGACATATCCGGCCCTATCAGAACGGGTTTGGCATACACGGCAGGTTCCAAAGGATTATGCCCGCCCTCATCCACTAAAGACCCACCAACAAACGCAAGATCACAAATCGCGTAAAGTCTTGAAAGCTCGCCCATCTTGTCAACAAAAATCACCTTGGGATGGGTTTCGGTGAGATCTGGCTCAGACATAAGGGCGGATAAAATTTTCTCTGACAAAAATGTCTTATTTAACATCATGCTTCTTTGGGGATTTCTAGGGGCAATGACCAATTTGACAGTGTCTGTTCTTTGGCTGACTTTTTTAAACCAGCTTAACAATATTTTTTCTTCCCCCTCATGGGTACTGCCGGCCAAAACCACCTCATCCTTTTTCCTGATGCCCAATTGCTGTTTAAGTTTTTGAATCGCAATTGAATCCATTTTTTCAAACAATTGATCAAACTTGATATTGCCTGTTACCACAATCTTTTTATGGTCAATACCCAATTTTTGATACCGCTCTTTATCCAAAGCCGTCTGGGCCATGATCCGGGTTAAAAATGAAAAAAACAGGTGCACGAACGGTTTAAACTTCAAGTAACCATTGAGCGATCGTTTGGAAAGCCGGGCATTGATTAAAACCACTGGAATATTTATTTTGTTCATTTCATATAAAAAATTGGGCCATACATCTGTTTCAACAATAACGACGGCATCAGCATTGATTCGTTGATGGATTCTTCTTATTGAAAACCCTAAATCAAATGGGAAATAAGCCACTTGATCAACAAGGCTCTCGTTCAAAAAAAGAGTGGTTGCCATTTCAAAACCTGTCTGTGTTGATGCAGTAAAAATAATTTCAACGTTTTTTTTTGTTTCTTTTAAGGCCTTTACCAATGGAACAGCTGATTTTACTTCACCCACAGAAAGCGCATGTATCCAGATTCTTTTTTTAGTTTTTATCCCGGGTAACAAACCTGTTGAAAATCCCAACCGGGGTGCTAAAGATGCTCTTCTTTTTTTTGAGAACAAATAAAGCAGCGGCAATATCGGGAGAACAAGAATAAAAACAAAGGCTGTCAATATTTTGTATAAAACTATCATTGGTTTTACCTGCAACTCTTTACTATTCTTATTTATTTCTTATTCAGTATTGATCAGATATAAAATACCAAAACACGAGAAAAAAAGGTTGGTTGCCCATGCACTGACCGCTGGCGGCAGAATACTGCCATATCCCAGAGAAAGGCAAAATCCGTACATGAACCAATAAACAAATGCAATCACAACACCAATGGCAATTGCAGATGGCAGATTCTCTTTGGCAAAGGATCGCATGCCTGTTGCTGCACCGGTCAGGACCATGATGATACAGATAAAGGGGAAAGCAACTTTCCCGTTCAGATCAACCTTATAGGTCACGGCATTGTATCCTTCCTCCTGCACCTTTGTCACATAACTTTTGAGCTCATAAAAACTCATCTCATTGGATTTTTTAACAATATCCTCAAGGTCTTGGGCCTTAAATATTGAAACAATTTTTTTTGTTTTATATTGCTTTACATCATAATCAGATGAATCCTTGGAATGGGTCTGTTCGATAACATCGGTCAGTATCCAATCTCCATCTTTGTAATCTCCTTTCCGGGCATCAATGCGTTCATCCAGATGAAAATCTTTCCCCATTGTGCTGATAGTGATACCGGAAACCGTTTTCTGGACTGGATCAAAAAAATTGATATGAACCAGCCTGTTGTCAGATTTTATCCAGATATCTTTTCTGCCTGTAAAATATTGCCGCTTATTTTTTTTTAACACGTAAAAATTGATATAATTAGCTTTACTCATAGAAACCGGAACAATGGTCTCACCTAAAAAAAACATGAACATGGCCAGTCCTGTCCCACAAATAATCGCCGGTCGGATTAAATAATAGATACTGATACCACTGGAACGAATGGCCAGCAGTTCATTGTTCCTGTTCATTAAAGAAAAAACCGTGATACAGGCCAGCAGAATACTGGCCGGTGTCAATTGAATAAACATGAAAGGCACTTTTAAAAGGACATAGCCAAACGCCCCTATCATCGAGAGATCAGACTTTAAAAATTTATCCATTCGGGACAGATAATCAATAATGACAAAAAGCACCAGGATGATCATCTGGATAATGCAAAAAAACTTTGCAAATTCTTTTAGCCAGTATTTATGCAGACAAGAGATCATCTTAAGCTTTTCTCATGATTTGTTTTTTTATAAAATCTATGGATTTTTCAAAAACTATAGGAAAGGGAACGGGTTGCTCCTTTGCATTTCGGATCAAAAAAAATATACCGATTGACCCCATGATAACATTGGGCAGCCACATGCTTAAAACAGGTGAGAACGATCCTGCTTCTCCTGCTGACCAGCCTGCGGCCAAAAGAAAATAATACAATAGAAAAAAAAAGATCCCCATACCAAACCCTGACGACCGTCTCAAAGAAGATGCCTGAATCCCCAAAGGAAATGCCAACAGCCCTAATGTCAGACAGGCAAGTGGAATTGACAATTTTTCATGCAGTTCCATCAAGGCAGCATTTAACTCAAGTTTATTATTGATACCGGATCGGATAAGCCTAACAAGGTCTGCAAAATTTTGCTCGTCTAATTCTTTTGTAATCTCTTTTCCCGTATTGTTGATCATTCCAAGATCAATATTGATATCATACACGCTAAACTGGATATTGTTTACAGATTTTCCAGATATATCCACCTGGTTGATCACACCGTCATAAAGCCGTATGGTATAAAATTGTTGTGCATCATGACGAATTAAATCCCCTGAAGGTGCAACGGAAATGCTGACAACGCCCTTTGTTCTTCGATCCTCAATAAATACATCCTTTAAAGCCTTTGTTTTCATATCCACATGGGAGATATAAATCATTATATCTTCAAGTTCAGAATTAAACTGACGTTCCTGTAAGGCTGCTTCAATGCTTGATCGTGCCATTTCAACGCTCTTTTCTTTGATGGACAATTTTCCCCAGGAAACTCCGAAAACCGTTACCCACAAGGTCAAGAATACACCAACCAGACAAAAGGCCAACACGGGTAACAACAATTTATATAAAGAGACTCCTGCCCCTTTCAATGCAACAATTTCATTTTCGCCTGACATACGCATAAAGGTCAGCAGAACAGATATCATGACAGACATGGGAATGGTAAACTCCAAAAACCGCGGGAGAGTATAAATGATTAATAAAAATACCGTTGAAAGATCAGCATTATAATTAACCACCATATTGGTGATTTCCGGTATCCGGGTCATTAAAAAAACAAAGGTTAAAAAAAACAAGCTGATGACAAAGGGAGACAGCAATTCTTTAAAGATATATCGATGTATAATATTAAGTGATTTCATTTAAAAAGAAAGTATAAGGAAACAAGCCATTAGTCAATATTTGAGCAAAGATTCCCCTTTCATTGGCAAAACAAGAAACAGGAATCAACAACTTAGCTAGTCTTAAAAAAATTTAAAAAGAAAGAACCGAATAAACACCCAATAAATCTTCAATGAATCTTTAAAGGGGTTGAAGTGAGAGGACTGGTTCTCATTAATATAGACCGTCTGAATCGGCACCTCAATGATAACACGCCCATCTGCCTTTGCCTTGAGCAGCATGTCCAATTCGAATTCATAGCCCTGTGTCTTCAGTCTCAGAAGGGGATCAAAAAACATCATGGGAATACCCCGAAGGCCCGACATCGTATCTCGCAGGTTCAACCCGCCCACAATGCGCATCACTCCACGGCTCATCAAGTTGCCGAAACGGCATCTCAGAGGCACATCACTTTGGAATTCCCGACTGCCCATAATCAAGTCGTTGGGTTTGTCTATGAGCTTGGCAGCCACCTTAAGCACATCCTCGACAAGGTGCTGACCATCGGCGTCCATTGTTACGACACCTACCGCACCAGGAAATCGGCAAACAACGTGGTTGATTCCAGCTTTCAGACCAGCGCCCTTACCTATATTCACATAAAGCCTAAGCACCTCTACCCCATCAGTTTCTTCCAATGCTTTAAAAATAGCTTCAAACTCCGGGCCATTGCCGTTGTTGACTACTACAACCTTCTGGAACTGATCCGACCGAACAAGCTCTAAAGTAATATCCACAAGGACAGCATCAGGTTTGAACGCAGGAATCAGGGCAATTGGTCTAAGATCTTTCATCTGTTTTTCCTTTTAGAATAGAAAATAAAAATGGTGAATCACTGTATTATCTTTTTAAAATAACGGAGAGTTAGAAAAAACGGCATTCTCTGACAGGTTCCTATAATAAACATCTCAACCCCTAACCAGCCAATATTATTTCCTATTATAATTGTCGGCGAGATAGCCTTTAAACCATTCAATCGTTTTGGCCATACCTTGTTTCAATGAGTGTTTGGGTTTCCAACCAAAATACTGATTCACCTTCTCAAAGTCCATGTATTGCTGTTCAATTTCACCGACGGTCTTCTTTCCTTCCATCTGCTCAATCACCTTGTGTAAGTCTTTCTCATTGGATACGGAATTATAAATCTCTTCAATGACACTCTTGACGGAAATAGGAGAATTCGTACCTGCATTAAAAACTTCACCCACATACTTTGAGGGATCCATAGCTATCTTTTCACCAATCACAGTATACAGTTCAGCAACATCATCAACATAGATAAAATCTCTTATCTGTTCACCACTACCACGAGGAATAAACGTTGTATATCTTAGAGCAGAGCGAATTGCATCTGGAAGAAGAGCAGAAAAATTGAGCTGACCCGGTCCATAAATATTACAAAACCGAGTGACAACAATTGGAAGATTATAAACATCTGAAGCATAGCTTCTAGCGATCATATCCGCGCATGCTTTTGAAACATCATATGGATAAATAGGGATAAGAGGATAATCTTCTTTGTAGGGCATCTGATCAATACCATACTGGCCATACGATTTATCGGTCGAGGCGACTATCACTGCCTTTATTTTTTTTGGGCACAGCCTTACAGCTTCGAGCAGAGAATAGGTTCCTTTTACATTCACTTCAAAAGTATCAAATGGATTGATCATACCAACACCAACTTCCACTTGAGCAGCAAGGTGGTAAACATAATTGATCTGCTCTTCACAAATAATTCTCAAGAGCAAATCTTTGTCTGTTAAATCACCTTTAATAAGTGTTACTTTATCCGCAATTCCCTCGTAATAAAGAAAGGTTCTTTTATTTATATTTCTAATCAAACCAAAAACATTGGCCCCAAGAGCAACCAATCTTTTAGCAAGATTTCCACCAATAAATCCATTAATTCCAGTAATAAAAACGTTCTTATCAACCCATTCGCTTTTTTCAGTCATTATTTTTACCTAGGATATTGTAACCATATATTTTATCAATATTATCTTCTGCAGCTTGAAGTTCTTCAAGTGTATTAACTGTAATATGTGCACCTCTATGTTTGTAACCATTCATTTCTCTCTTCTCAATTACACGGGTCAAGTAGTTTTCGAAACTGTCACAACCGGCTAACAATTGCAGGGCTTCCGGTTCAAGATAGAAATAACCGATATTAATCCACTTATCCAAGATCGGCTTCTCTTGATAAGACGAGATCATTCCCTCCTGATCAACTTCTAAAACACCGAATGGGCTTCTAAGCGGCCAGACAGTCATTGTCGCTTTACCGCTGTGTGAGTGATGAAATTTGATCAAATCATTAATGTCGACATCAGACAAAGTATCTCCGTAAAGTAAGATCAAATCACCCGTAATATAAGGCACAGCATCTTTAATTCTTTGAACAATGTCTACATCTCCGGAATCTATGATAGAATAATTACAATCATGGCAAGACGTTTCAAGGTACTCTTTGACCTTTTCGGATTGATAGCCAGTGGCAAAAATCAAATCTTTGATACCATAGGTAATGATATGTTCGATAATATGACCCAAGATTGTTTTTTTTTTAATTTTGGCTAGCGGTTTGGGGATGTTTTCCGTCAATGGACGAAGACGTTTCCCTTTGCCCCCACACAAAATCAAAGCTTGAACACTCATATTTCATTTTCCCTTAATACCCCACCATGTTCAGGATATAAATATAGTCGATATTTTAACTAAAATTCACCCAGTCACTGCATTGCCAGAACAAAATAGGATGGGAAGATATTTTTTGTCAATAAAATTAAAAATTATTTAATCATTGGTTTTTGTTTTTTAATTAGCATCTATTTCCTCTGATAAACATCCAACAGCCTTAAATTTTGGAATCAAGCATTAACCTGTCCCAAATATCAAAAATTTCAACTTCTTATACCATTTATCCGATGAGAAATCTATCAAAGATAACCATAAACATTGGGGACAAATTTCAGACAGGCCCCCCGCTTATAGCGATTAGTAAATAAAAAATTGCTTTTGTTTAAAATTTTAAGCTATATATTTTTATTATATTAACTTGGGGAAACCTGATACAGGCACAACAGGTTGTAGATAATAATTTAAATTTTGAAAGACTTTTATGGTTTGGCTGACAAAAAGCAAGCTATCTATTCAGGGGTGTGTGTTTTGTTTCTAATGAATATTGTTGGTCGCTATGGGTGCATATGCATCCTTTTTTTACCTTTTGCTTTTCCCGGTCAGCGCATTTGCTAAAGCCCCTTCCCAACTTCAGACCGTTAAAATCTTTTTTGAAAATGACCTTTTCGGGGATACTGACAAATACTACACCAATGCCATCCAGATCACATGGCTTTCCAAGGATCTTGACCGGTACAAGGATGACGTTCGCCTGCCGGAATGGTCCATACCGATCATCAAAGCCATCCCTTTTTCAGGTGACACGGTAAGTGCCCACAATGTGGGTCTTCTGCTGGGACAGCAGATCTATACCCCTTCTGATATCCAGACCACATCTCTGGTTGAAACAGACCGTCCGTATGCAGGATTTCTATACGGCGGACTGGCCCTGCACAGCAAAACCGCCACCATCCTTGACACACTTGAAATCGTCCTGGGGGTTGTGGGTCCTGCCGCCAAAGGCGAAGCAGCCCAGAACACTGTCCATGACCTAAGGGACATCCCCACGGCAAAGGGGTGGGACAACCAGCTCCACAATGAACCGGCAGTCAGATTCTCCTGGCAACGCAAATGGCGGCTGCACAGCAATAAGTTATGGGAACTTCTGGACTATGATCTGATTACCAATGCCGGGACAACCCTGGGGAACGTGAGAATATCCATGGGCACAGGCGGTGAAATCCGGTTCGGGTATAAGATTCCAAAGGATTTCGGATCAGATGTAATTCGGCCAGGCGCAGGCGTCAGCGCTCCTTATAATATCCGCGCAACCTCCGGGAAAAAATCAATTGGCGCGCATGTATTTGCCAGTTCTCAGATTGAAGCCGTCCTTCATGACATCTTTCTGGACGGCAACACATGGCAGGACAGCCCGAGTGTTGATAAAAAACTGATGGTGGCAGACGTTTCCGTGGGCTTTGCATGCAACTACGATATGCTCAAACTGACGTACCGGCATCTTTTCAGAACCAAACAATTTGACAACCAGAAACAGGGCCAGATCATCGGCTCCTTGACCATGACCCTCTCATTTTAAAAACCCAGGAAAATATTTAACACTCTTGACTGGCTGGCCAGGCTGGCCACCCATATTCCCAGCCGGTATGAACAGACTGTCAGACACTATGGATACTATGAACGCAGAGCTTCACTACGTGCCGAACAAATCCCGATGTATGTGAAAAAAAACCAGCACTGATGGTGCTATTCCGGCGGTTGTGCCGAATAAGATGTCTTCCAGGCAATTCAGGCAGAATGGGGCACGCCTGATTTAAAAGATCATAAATCTTTCGACTCTCTAATAACATATCTTTTTGAGACCAAATCATATTTTTCAAGAAAATTGCCGATTGTTGTAAAGGTTGCTGTAACCGGCGAATCATGATGATCCGAAATCGAAACATCAGAAGAAAGCATTGAGCCCAAAAGAAGTTTAAGTGGATTTACATTGACTGGCTGGGGATCAAAATAGGCTTTTTCATTTGCCTTGATTTTTTGTATATCATTTAATTGATATATGGCTGCAAATAAAACATCCAAGGTATGTTCAGTACAATTTTGCAATTCAAGGGTAAATGGATTTGCAATGACGGAATAATCAGGGTTATGCAATTGTTTGTAGGTGTCCGCTGTTAGAACCTTTAAAAGCCGCAATTGCAATTCAGGCTTTGGGATGATAATACCGGCTTCCAGCACTTGAACACCTGCAAAAAAATCAACTGGATAATCTTGAATCAAATTGCTTTGGTCTGGTTTTTTTTCATCC
>JBDRQO010000085.1:0-2552 GCA_043826275.1 Pseudomonadota bacterium | reverse complement strand
TGATGAAATCGTCTTCACCAACCTTTTGCAGCATTTTAGAAAAATTACCACTTTTGAAGAATGAAATTACTGATTCATTCTTTAACATTTGATCAAGATCGTATATATGCCTGATTTTATCTGATAGGGCTGGATATGGCTCATCCATTCGTGAGAAGCGGACCAGGCTCATTATTTTTTCACAAAATGTCCGTTCGATGCTTAGCGACTGAACTTTAAATGGTTGAAGCCCATATTCCTGGATCAATGCTTCCTGTCCTGTCTGGTGCATAAGATCCAGAATATAACTGCCAACGTTTTCAATTGTAAAAGGTTCATAATTCCCAAGCCAAGTGGTCTCAAGTATCAATTGTTCTCTTGCCTGCCCAAAATTACCGTCAAAACACTTGTCGTATTGATGAACTGTTTTCCTGATATTTCCCTTTTTATTGGTTAAACCTTCCACAGGGATTTCAGGTAATATTTCTTCAACTATTATACTGATCTGCCGAATTTTCTTTTTCAGCTGATTGTCGTTTTCATCTTCATTTCGTAATATAACCAGATCAATATTTTCTGAAAATCTTTGAATCATTTGATGACACTTTGAAAGGCAGGTTCCTCCTTTGAAAACGATTTGATCTGCCATATCTGAATGGAATATTTTATTTAACACCAAAGTGACCCAATAATCTTTTTCAATATAAATTTCTGGAATGCCAAACCGCTGGGAGGCCGCTAAAACTGCATCCCTGAAAAGGTCTTTGTTCTGGTGCAGTCCCATTATTTTATATTCCATTTCTCTGCCGTTGACAGAATATCCGGTAGTATTCCCAATTTATATTCCGTCAGCGGATTCAAGCTTTGTTTTAAATAGTCCAGGTTCAAATCCATGTTAATTTTTTCCAGTAATGCCCCTAAAAATGCCCGTGTCCGGGGCGGATATTCGTTTACATATTGAAGAAGTCGTAGAAGTTCCTTCTTTTTTAATGATGCAATAGCCGCAATCAATAATTTTATTGCAGCCTTTCTATCCAGATCCGGTATCAGTTTAAAATCTTTTAAAGCATCAAGGATTTCCAATAGGTGGTAATTCAGAGTTGTAACGTCAATATAACTTTTGACCCGTCTGACGTTTATATTTCCGATCCGGGTTCGGATTTCTTTGACCTTGCTTGCAACTTTTATATCTTTGGGAACTTGAGAGGTCAACCCCATCCTGTTATACAATGCTGTGCCTGTTATATAAGCAATCCTATTGTTCCCGATAAATAGATAAGGACGAAGCAGATTCTCTTCGCCTGGTTTCAATTCACCAAATACCGTTTTTTGGGGTTTATAAAAAACGCCGGTTGATATCCTTTTGATTATTTTCTCTGCAATCAGCCTTTCTATTGTTTTGGTGGCGGCACCATACTCACTATTTGAAATGTTAAGATCTCGATATTTGAAGGTTGTACCTGCCGGCAGCTTATTTATAGTTTCTTTTATTTTTTTTGATATTCTCATATTTTTACCCGATCAAAAGACTTGACTGAAACGATAGGGTGTTAACATTATTTTGTCAAGTATTTTCCGGAAAATACTTGACAAAATAAGCATAGGAAGAGTTGAACATCCCTGTCCCTCGCATTAATCTATACTATTTAAAATTATAGGCAATTCAGGCCTCTTTGTAAAAAACGTATTTGATGGAATTAAGCAGCCTCCTTCCATGCATATCGATGGTGAAGTCCTCCAACTCGGGAAAGAGCTATCAGTTTTCCATTTTCCGGTTCAATCTGTATTTGGCGCTTATATGGGGTATCTTTTGAAAGACCAAGATGCGTCCTGTCACGGTGGTAATACTCGAAATAATCTGACAAAATGCTTTTCAAATGTTCCTTGCTAAGCACAATTATATGGTTTAGGCAATCACGGCGGATGCTACCGATAACTCTTTCACAATATGGATTTTGCCAGGGGCTGTGGGGTGCTGTTTTTACTTGTTCTATTCCCATATTTTTTATCCGGTCCTGGAACACTTTTCCATAAATCCCATCACGATCTCGCAATAAGTATTTCGGTACTTTATTCCAGGGACAGGCTTCTATTATTTGCTGGGATGTCCATTGAGCTGTGGGATTCATGGTAACATTGAAGTGAATAACTTTTCGCTGTTCATGCCAAAGCACTATGAAGACATATAGGATTTTGAAATCAATAGTTGGCACTGTGAAAAAATCTACAGCATAGGTATTGTGCATATGATTTTTTAAAAAGGTTCGCCAAGTCTGGGATGGAGGTTTTCCAACTTTATATCTTCTGATCATATTTGATACCGTTCGTTCAGAAATCTCAATGCCCAGCTTAATGAGTTCACCATGCAATATCGGAGCTCCCCAAAGTGGATTTTCCTTTATCATTTTTTTGATTTGAACGCCCAATATAGTTTAAATCCCTTTCTATGCCATTGAATGACGGTTTCAGGCTGGACAACAATTAATAAATTTTTCCAATCTCGCCAAAATCGGGAAAGTACAACCCAGAACAGCCGATCTCTTTTTCGAATTTTAGGGCGATGAATAGATTGT
>JBDRQO010000084.1:0-2871 GCA_043826275.1 Pseudomonadota bacterium | reverse complement strand
GGTATGCTGATAAAGTTACGGATATACTTCAACGATAGAAAAGCCGTTTTTAGTTTGGATGAGCCGGTAAGACCAGGCAGGGGCCGTAACCCCTTCAGCAGCGTCCACGCTAAAAGCGGCTTTTGTGTTGCTGAGGTGTATTATGGCTAAAGGAAGGATGCTCCAAAATAGAATTTCTAAAAGTAAAAAAATGGCTGGCCTTTCAAACGATACCGTCAGGCTTCTTTATACTTGGATGTTGCCACATTTAGATGTAAACGGTAATTTTTATGCAGACCCCGTTATGGTGAACAACCTTGTTTTTACCCGCCTTGGTCATTCTGTAAAAGTTATTGCTTCCGCATTAGATGAATTATCGGACAAAGGATTAATAATAAGATACCAGATAAATGGTGAGATATATCTTAACTATCCTGATTTCTTAGAAAAACAACCATATTTAAACCCTGCTCGTGAAGGACTCCCCGACATACCAACACTTACAGAAGAATCACTCGTGAGTAACTCCGGAGTTATTACAGAGTTTTGTTTGCCAAGTAAAGTAAAGATAAGTAAAGATAATATAAATGCTGAAAAGGATAGCTTCGATATTTTTTGGAAAGCCTATCCAAGAAAAGTAAATAAGAGAGAAGCTGAACAAAAATGGAAAACTAAAAAACACCCACCCCTGAATGTAATTTTAGAAATACTTGAAAAGCAGAAAAAAACGGAAAACTGGAAAAAGTCTAACGGGCAATTTATTCCTTATCCGTCAACATGGCTCAATGCCGAGCGGTGGAATGATGAAATTGAAATAAAAATAGAATCAGAAAAACCAAAAATAATAACCCCTGAAAATATTGGAAATTTATATGACAACTAAACCTCTACCGCAATCAACAGACTATGAAGAATCGGTTTTATCGTCGTGCTTTCATGGTGATGCTGCCGAGATCGTTGATATTTTATCTCCGAGCGACTTTTACCGGACGGCGCATTTAAATATATTTCAGGCGATATGCGATCTTAACAAAAAAGGCGTTGATATAAACCTTGTTTCGGTTGTGGACAAACTGACTGACGCTAAATGCCTTGAGGTCTGTGGCGGGGCCACCTATCTTGCAAGCCTTCTGGATGTTCCCATTGCGCACAATATCACACATTTTTGTGGAAAGGTTAGAGACAAGGCAATTCAGCGGGATTTGATTAAAGAGTGTAATGAAATCACAAAACTATGTTTTGACGAGCCAGACATTGAAAAGATAGTTGACGAAGCACAAAGGCGGGTAGGTTTAATTTCAAACAGGGCTATCGAGTCAAAGGGTGACAGTTCTTTTTCATATCGTGTATTGGTTGAAGAAGCTACGGATAGGTATGAGGAACTTTCAAAGCGACCTGGGACGATAACGGGACTATCAAGCGGATATTTTATGATTGATTATATCCTTTGTGGATTTCAACCATCTGATTTGATTATTCTTGCAGCAAAGCCGAGTATGGGGAAAACCGCATTGGCTTTAAATATGGCTGGTAATATGGGTAAAGCCGGTGATCCCGTTGCGATATTCAGCCTTGAAATGTCAAAGGAGCAGTTGATTGACCGGCAAACAGCGGGCGAGTCTGGCGTAAATAGCCAGAAGTTCAGGTCCGGCAAGTTTGAAAAGGAAGATTGGCCTAAAATTCAAGCGGTACAATCAAAGATTTACGAATGGCCTGTTTTTATTGATGATTCAGCGGCTCTTCACTACCGGGAAATACATCGAAGAGCCTGGCAACTTAAAAAGAAACATGGAATAAAAGCCATATTTGTCGATCATCTTCAACTTGTAAGAGGTGACAAGGCAGCTACCAGGGACAGGGAGATTGGTTCTATCACAGCAGGACTGAAGGCGACCGCTAAAGAATTGAAAATTCCTGTAATATTGCTTTCTCAATTAAGCCGTAAGGTTGATGGACGGTCAGAAAAACGGCCTGTTATATCAGATTTAAGGGACAGCGGGAACATTGAACAAGATGCTGATGTCGTTATGTTTATTTATCGTCCTGCACAATACAAAGAAGAAGAAGAATATGAAGGCCAAACAGAAATAAGTATTTCAAAACAACGTAATGGTCCGACAGGTGTTATAAATTTAAAGTGGAACGAGAAGGTCACGAGGTTTTTTGAAGTAGACAAACGAAGGGAGGAATAAAATGCTAACTTTCGATGAAATATTATTAAAAGAACCGAGATTAATAGGAGTTATTCATCAAGCCTATGAATTTAAAGAAGATTTGGGAAAGGGCGAGATTGCAAGAAACAAGTTTTGGTACAAGGTTTTAAAACCACAGATGATTCAGCTTATCGGGTTTGGTTCTAAAAACAAAGAATTACAATCAACAGACACCTATGAGCTTGTTTACCGATTTTTCATTGAATTATTAAAGATTTGAGGGCCGAGAGGCGAAGGGGGAATAAGTGGCCTACTTTCCAAACGGAACAGCAGGGGAATATCTTGACGAGCAATGCGCCGAGTGTATCCACGAAGACCCGGAGGCCGGGTGTCCTATTGCGCTGGTGCAGATGGAGTTTAATTACAGCCAGCACAACAAAGGAAACGGCGAGTTAAAACGGGCGATGGACATCTTGATAAATAAACACGGCGATTGCCAGATGAAAAAGATGATTGATAAATATTACAAGAAGTTACCCGTTGAAAGCGCAATGGAAGAACGGCCAAAATATAAACCGTCAAAACTATGGGGGGACGCATGACACCAGAACTGGAAAGATTAGAACATGAGATTTTCAAGCATCGCAGGGTCCGCAGGATTGGCCTGATCCGTGAGGCGTGGGCGGCGTATATGAAAACATTAGAGCCAAAGGAGCCGTGGTGGAAGCGATGGTTAAGG
>JBDRQO010000083.1:0-161779 GCA_043826275.1 Pseudomonadota bacterium | reverse complement strand
TTTGTTATAAGAAAATTTTTATATTTTATTATTATTTTTGATGAATTTTGATCATTATTTATATTCTATTTTATTCATTTTTATTATTTTTTATTTTTTAATTGTTTTACATTATTTTTTAAATGTGTTTATTTTTCTATTTCTTTTTAATCTACTTGATTTATATGAAATTTATTCATTAATTGAAAAATATTAGGAGGCAAAAACAGTTACACTATTTGAATCTTAGCAACCATAAAAAAAACCGTTAAAAAAATTGAGGAGGAGGGAGGAATCTTTGGAGCGAATTATTTTTTTAAAGAATCAATAAAAAAATTTAATTGAAGAATGCTGTTTTCCCAAATTTCAGATTTTCTGCTGCCAGAGTAGAGTGCCGCAGAACCATAAAGGCAGGTTACAATAAAGTTTCCTATAGCTTGTGGATTTATATTTTCTACTAATATATTTTTTTCTCTTGCCTCTTGTATCCAGGATGTTATCAAGTTTTCATAACTTTCGAATCCTTTCAAAATACAATTGGTCATGGATTCTGACTGGCCAGATACTTCAATCAGCGAATTAACAAAAAAACAGCCGCCTTTAAAAACTTCAGAGCCTATATAATCACGCATATGCCTTTCAATCAGGGCTTGTATCCTTTTCAATGGATCGGAAATGCTTCTAAGATTATTAAATAAAATATACCTCCAGATAACCACAGCCTTGTCATAGACTGCATACCAGATACTCTCTTTACTGTCGAAGTGTGCATAAAGGCCACCCTTTGTAAGCTCGGTTACTTTTAGAATATCATTTACAGACGTGTTAAAATAACCCTTTACAGAAAATAATGGTAAAGATTTTCTAATAATGTTAGCCCGCGTCAAATCACCTTTTTTTTGTTTCACCATGCTTTTGCCTCATCATTTTACACTTTATTTCGCTCCCACAAAAAGTTTTTCCACTCTTTGAAAACAGATCTCGATTATTAAAAACCGACCGGTCTTATTTTTTAAATAGCTGAAATCATAAGGTTTGTCAACTTTTTACATTGATATATTAAAAATACATTCTTTCCAATAAGAACACAGCATGTTGTGTTCTTATTGGGATGGGGCAAAAGGTTATTAAAAGGGATATAACCTACAGGTCACGCGTAAACAGGTTTTATTGTTTTTAATATAGAGGACAGGGATAAAAATAAAAAAATATTTGCCATATCAGCCCTTGAATGGCTCAGGCACTATCTGATTTCAGCGGCACAAACAACTTGAGAACCAGTCCGCAGCCTCTATGATCAAAACGCAAAAAACCAATATCCTTTCAATCCGAATGGATGCATTTTAATCATCATCACCAAAATAATGTTATAAAAGCCAGGACGAGGCAGCTGCCACATCCTGGCTTTTATAACGTATTGGCTAAGATATTATTATAGTAATTTATTCAAACACTCCAAAACAAGATTTAAATGTTCGAAACTTAGAAACCGGTTCCGCACTTTATTATAGTTCCACCAACAGATATTGGATTTTTAGGCAGAAAATCCTGTGTGCCCACATAACTTTTAGCCATGGTTCTAACATTAGCAAGAACCGACATGCTGGGACAAAAAGTTAGAGAAGCAATCCTTTTCTCGCCGTTTTTCAAGGTTTCGCCGGTGATGATATACCCAGAAGCGCCTATCGACAGTGCTTGGGGACCAAAATTGGATGCAGCATGACCGTTAACCCGCGATACACTGCTTGTTTCAGGAAGCGTGTAGACTCGTATATCAACACATTGCGCCATGGACACATTTCCGCACGCAACCACCACACCGCCAACAGACAGAGGATTTCTAGGCAGATAATCCTCTCTAAGTACATACTCTGCCGCAATTTCTCTTACTCTTTCCAGCACTTCCTTACTAGGAGAGAAAGTAACAGTTGCCACTTTTTTTTCAACGCCATCATCATGACCGACGTTAAAATATCCGCTTGCACCGGCTTCCAGTGCCATAGGGCCAAAGATACCAACAAAATGACCTTCCGTTCGGGTTGTACTTTCTTCTGAGTTAAAAGTGTACACTCGTACATCGACATAATTTCCCATAACTAAACTCCTCTTAATTTGATTTTTAAATAATACGTTATTTAATATTTCCGGGATATCAAGATCCAGACTCCTATCACCTGCTGTAAAAATCCAATATTCCACTCATTCCTCTTAAATAAAAGTCAAGGGGTGGGGTAAATGGATTTTACGTACTTAATTTGATCTCACCTGCCAGAATAATGGGCCTGTTTGGAAAATCATCTTTAACGTTTGCCTGGACCCATTCGGCTGCCTTTTCTCTGGATGCTTTTGCCCCTGACTCGTCTTGAAATTTCGACATTGTTACAATCACTCCTTTGCCTGCAACAAATATTTCATAGCTGACAAATCCTGGCTGCGCTTTCAAAATGGGAAGAAATCCTTTCTTTATTTTCCCAATTATTTGATCTGTTTTGTCCGGATGCGTTTCATAACGTCTTACATTGATATACATAGTTAGCTCCTATAAATTTTTCTGGTGACGTTTATTTAAGTCTCCAAATTTAAGTTTAAAAAAAAATCCTGCTTTTAACTTTTACCGTCCACTTTTTTGATCAGAAAAAATGGACAATATTAAAAAATACCGACCGGTCATGACTCATAAGTAACTGATTTTATTAGATTTGTCAATTTTTTTTTGTTTATCTCTCGTTTGAATATCTCAAAAAATTACAATAGATTTTATAAAAGATATGGATTTAAATTTGGCAAAGAAAAAATACATAGAGAGCCCTGTGAATGCTCTTTATGAAACCACAAATCGTTAAAAGAAAATTGAGGGGAGGGAGAATTTTCAGAGGAATTATTTTTTTAAAGAATCAATAAAACAACAGCCGCCTTTAAAAACTTCAGAGCCTATATAATCACACATATGTCTTTTAATCAGGGCTTGTGTCCTTTTCAACGGATCGGAAATGTTTCTAAGGAAGTACGATTATTAATTAAATTGATAGCGCTCACATAAAAACCTGATTTCGACCGTATTGTTTTGCATGATAAAGAAGCTCATCTGCTGTTTTAAGCATATTAGAAAAGCTATCATAAACATTGGTGCTGATCCCCATACTGACCGTGATATTAATCTTTTGATCCCCACCATTTATTTTTATATAAGAATTTTCTATTTGGTTTCTAAGAGCGTTGAATTGTTTTTCAAGAAAATCCTGAATCGAACGGCGGCCAAGGGTTTCTTTGCTGAGATCATTCACCAGGATACAAAACTCTTCTCCACCCAACCTGACAACGATATCTGATTCACCAACCGATGCTTTAAGGATGTTTGATAAATGCTGGAGCACCAAATCTCCAGTATCATGACCGTGGGTGTCATTAACCTGTTTGAAATGATCAATATCCAGCATGACACAAGCCATTGGCAATCCCTCTTTTTTTGCTTTTTCAAAGGCTTTGTTACCCTGATCAAAAAAATACCGACGATTATAAAGGCCTGTTAAATAATCTATGATAGCAGCTTGTTTTATCTGGTGAAATAAATAGATGGTTTCCACACATTGATTGATCCTGCAATAGAATTCTTCCATAATAAATGATTGTTTGACAAGAAAATCATTGGCCCCGCTTTTAATGAAACGAGCTGCCATTGTTTTGTCACCCTCAGATGATATCCCGATAATGGCCAGATCTTCTCTGTTGTGAGTTTCCCGGATTTTATTACACAATTCATGCCCGTTCATTTCCGGCATTTCAAAATCGATGATGGCAAGCTTGATATCAGTATGCTGATCCAGTTCGGTTAAGGCATCATAGGCATTAGACGCTGAAATAATCTGGTATTTACGGATTTTCAATAATTCTGATATGGCTTTAATAAAAAAGGGAGAGTCGTCCACCAGAAGAATTTTGATTTCCTGATTTAAAATAAGGTTTTTTATAATATTCACAATTGAATTCAGGCTTTGGGGCGTGTCTTTTAGAATATAATCAACCACTTTTTTACTCCAAACAATTTCCCTGATCTTTTGGGTAATATGACTTGTAAATACAATAGAAGGAATTTTTTTTTGGGTGACTAGGTCAATGATTTCACCATCCATGGCATCGGGCAGGGAAAAATCCAGGACTGCAGAAAAAAATTGATTAGAATCAGAAGAATCCAACACCTGAAGTGTTTCTTTGAACGTTTTTGTCCAGGTGACATGTGCGTTTAATTCGGTTTTCAGTTTTCTGTCCACCAATTGTCCTACACTGTGGCTGTCTTCAACAAGCAATAATTCTATTGGTTGTCGGATAAGATCAGTCTTTTTTTGTTGAATCATCTGTTTTTTCCCCAAATATTTTTCAAATATCCTCAAGATTAATTAAAAAAATAATATGAACAGACCAATGAAAACAATAAATAGGCATTTTAGTATCTGTTACTGGAAAGGCGGCCTGAGATAAAATCTTTCTCTTTGCTGTGCAATTTAGAATATAATTTTTCACGGATGATCAACTTTCCAAGCTTCTCAGAGGCAATACAGTGATTCGCCTGTTGACAGAATCCGGTTATATTCGGCAACAGCCATTTTTGACACGCTTGTTTATCTGAATGGTCATTGGTATTGAAATGATTATTGAGTTCGGGCAGTTGTATTTTTTTAATAGGTTTCATCTGTTATTATCCTTGATCATAGCCTTGAAATGATGATTAAAATTTATGTGGCTTCTCTTTATTTTACCAAATCTATTGTCCGTCTAAATCATTTATTTTGTTTAAGCGCTTTATATCATAACCTTTTATTTACCCAGGACTTAATCTGACTTGTTTTAGCAGGAAACCTGCAGATTTCGTTTACTCCGGCACTTTCCATTTCTTCATGTAACAGGATTTCATCCAGGTTTTTTTGATAGCTCGAGATGATAAAGGGGACGTCTTCTTTTATGTAGCGTACCCGGATTTCCCGGGCAATATCAAACCCTGTGTTTTCATTTAAAAACAGATCGCAAATAATCGCCGCTGGTTTTTCCAATGCAATGGATTCAAATACATCCTGGGGCTGCTCAAACATTTGTGGAAAAAATCCGCAGGCTGAGATCTGCTTATTGTAAGTGTTTAAATTTGCTTCACAGGAACTGATCACGATCACTGTCTTTTTCTTTTGATCCATTTTGTTTTTTCTTATATCAATATATTTTTGGGCGGTTGCTTTTAGATTTTTCTTTTCCAATACGCTGATGAAAATGTCCAACAAGGGAAGAGAAGCGGTCTGTTCAAGATAATTTGAGGCGATAAAACAGAAGGTGTCTGAAATCATAAGCCGGTCAATGATTTGTACCGCCCGGGCATCCAAAATGTTTTCAGCCAGTTTTTGTCCTTCTTTTGTTCCGGATTCAATTTTGCTTTTAATCTGTGAGAAAACAGATTCAGACAAATTTTTTTCCAACACCTGGATGGCGGCTATCCTGACACAAAGGGCAGACTCAGACAGCCCGCAGGCAATAGATTCTGTCCGATTAAGCTCGGGAAAGGATTCAAGTGCATTGTAAGCAGCAAATTTTACAAGGCTTTCTGTCTTTTTTTGATGAATAATATCAAAAACACTATCAACTGGGAAGAGCGGAATCGACTTTTTGATCAGCTGAAGAAGATTGATTTTTAAATCATGATTGTCTATTTCAAAATACTGGGGAAAATATACGGCAAAGCTGGAACTATTTTGTGAAATTGTTGTTAAGGCTTCAAATTGTTTTTTAAAATCTTTGGATGCCAGTTTTGTAAAATACCTTATAATATCATTTTGACTGGGATCTTTTTTTTCAATAATCGATGCTATTTTTTTTGCCATTCTCCGGATTGACAGCATCTGGATTGAATCTAAAATATCCTGATCGCATTTTTTTGTTTTTGATGCCTGGATAAGCCGGGCGTAGGCATTTGAAGTGCTTATTCGTTCAAGCGCCTTGACTGCCTCAGCTTTAAGATGTTTATCATCATAAAAGATAAATTCTGCAATATCATTAACAAGGTCATCCATTTTTATAATGCCGATGAGTTTTATTATTTGTTGTAAATCTTGTTTATCCTTTTTCTTGTATAAAATATACCTGACCAAAGGAATCGATTGGTTAATTGTCTGTCTATTGCCGTTTTTGAGCATTGTAAAAACAAAATTAATAAACGGCCTGGAGATCAGTTGGATTAATTGGTCAATAATAACCGGATCTTTATGTTCCTTGCAGGCTAAAAAGCATAAGAGTTCAAAGGTGGTGGAATCTGAAGCATGCTTCAACATATCAAAGGCTTTTAATTTGATTTGTTTGTCTTTTGAATTCAGTTCAGATATCAGTTTTTTAGCGGCCTTGATATTATTGGTTTTCAAACTGGTTTTTAAATAAAGAAGATAATCGTTCATATTCAGCAGCCCTGTTAATGATTCTATCCATTAAATAAAGTTAGCCGGAAATAAAAATATACCGACCGGTCATGTCTTGTAAGTATTTGATATTATTGGATTTGTCAACAATTTTTATGGTTTTTTGTTTCTTAAGATATCAGGCAATAACATGAACCGGATTTCGAAAAATTATCTTTTAGACAAGATTCACCTTATGGTTGTTTCCCTGTCCGGCATTAATTCGTAAAATAATCGGGTTGCACATAAAAAAAAAGAGGAAAAACCAATAGGGTTATTCCCTCCTTGAATCGAATCCGTCAGGCTCTGCTTTTGGTTTGCATCATATGATCAATTCATCAGGCTCCAGAGCACACCGGCAGCAATGGCTGACCCGATAACACCGGATACATTGGGTGCCATGGCATGCATGAGCAAAAAATTGGTGGGATCTTCTCTCAGCCCCACGACATGAACCACACGGGCTGAATCCGGCACAGCAGATACGCCAGCAGCACCCAGCAATGGATTGATTTTTGATTTCAAAAACAAATTCATGAATTTTGCAAAAACAAGACCGCTTGCTGTGGCAACGCCGAAGGAAGTTGCACCCAAAATAAAAATAAAGACAGAGTCCTTTGTCAGGAACACATCTCCCTGGGTACTGGCCCCAACGGTCAGGCCCAAAAGTATGGTGGCAGTATCAATAAGAGAGGTTCTGGCGGTCTGAGCCAGTCTTTCAGTGACCACGGCCTCTTTCAGCAGGTTCCCGAAACACAGCATCCCAAGCAACGGCAGTGCGGCAGGCGCCAGAAAACAACAAAGAAGAAATGCAACAATGGGAAAAATGATCTTTTCTCTTTTGGGGACTTCCCTGGGTTCTTCCATGCGGATCAAACGTTCTTTTCTGGTGGTCAGCAACTTCATGATGGGTGGCTGGATCACCGGAACCAGTGCCATATAGGAATAAGCGGCCACAGCAATGGGACCGATCAAGTGGGGGGCCAGTTTTGCGGTAAGGAAAATGGCTGTGGGGCCATCAGCACCACCAATAATGCCGATAGCAGATGCTTCCTTGGGATCAAATCCCAGGGCCAGAGCCCCTAAAAATGTGATGAAAACACCGACCTGGGCAGCCGCACCCAATAACATGAGCACCGGCCTTGCCAAAAGGGTTGAAAAATCGGTCATGGCACCGATCCCCAGGAAAATCAACGGTGGATAAATCCCCTGGGTGACTCCAAAATATAAATAATGCAATACAGAGTTACTTTCATAGATGCCCAATCCCAATCCTTTGAATATGGGGATATTTCCAACCAGCATACCAAATCCAATGGGAACCAGAAGCAAAGGTTCATAATCTTTTACAATACCCAGATAGAGAAAAATAAGTCCGATACAGATCATGATGATGTTTCTATAATCACACAGGTAAAAACCAGTGTTATGAAAAAAATCTAAAAATAACGCATCCATATATATGTCCTCTTCAGTCTCTTTTGCAAATGGGTACTGCCATCAAACGATTTGATCAAAGGTTGTTTTATCCCAGGTAAAAAGACCTTCTTTGTCCGGCCGAATGATTTTGGTTTTCAAAAGCTGGTTCAAATTTTCATGAGGATCTTTTAAACCGCTGATGATGCCAAGATATAAAAGCCTGGACAGGGGAAAATGATCTTCCAGGTTTAATCTCAGAAGGGCGTATTGTTTGATCACCTCTTTTTGGGATACTGTCAGGGCTGCCCGGGCGGCTTTAACAGATTCATCTTCCAAAGATGGGAATACTGATTTTTTTGCCTGAAACATTTTTTGCAGTTTTGACGGATCTTCCCAGACATTCAATAGTTTATGCAATTGCGAGATCACAAAGGACAGTGAAATAAGGCCTGAAAACACAATGCTTATACCCACACCAGAAACGGCCCATCCATTACTTTTGCCAATTGCCGCCAACCCGTATATTTTAATTACCTCTTCCAATTTTCTTCCTCCATATTAAAACCGTTCAATTGTATCCAAATTTTCAAGTTTTGCAGCAAACGGGGCTGTCTGGTTTAAATAGTCCTGCCAGCCGTGCATGAGCTTTTCCGCCACTGGCGTATCTTCTTGAATGACATTTAAGAATTGATCTCTGGCAATTGCATAGACGCATCCTTTTTCAAGAACCGTGGCAGTGGTTCTGTATATCTCTTTGGCAGATATTAATTCCATGGCAATAAAATCACCTGTCTGATTCAAAACAACTTCTTTGCCGTCTTTCATACCCAACAGAACCGTGCCTTTGTCCAAAAGGAAAAAATTCTGGGCTGCCTCACCAGCAGTTGCAATCACTTCGCCGGGTAAAACGTCCCTTTTTTCAAATAATGCAGCTGTTTTTTCAACATCTGCTGTTTCAATTGATTGAAAAACCGAGGAATCAGATAATACCGTCATAATTTTTTTCATTGTTTTCCCTCACTACCTTTGGGTTCAAAGACGTCAAGACAGGGTATTGATTGTTCATATTCAATGGCCTTAATAATGATTCTATCCATACAAAAATCAGTCGGAAATTAAAAACATACCGACCGGTCATGTTCAATAACTATCTGATATTATTGAGTTTGTCAATAATTTTATAATTTCTGCTTTTTAAAAGCTCAGGCAAATATTATAAAACCGGATTTCATAAAAATTATCTTCTAGAGAAGATTTGTATTAACTAAAACAATGGAATAATCGAAGTGTTTTTTGAACATAATGGAAAAACTAATGCCCAAAAACCGAACAGGATTCAGCCTGCGTACAAAACTGATCCTTACTTTGACAGTGATGGCGCTGGTGCCTCTTTTCTTTGTAAATCTAATCACTAAAACAGTCAACAACACAAAAATGCCGGACGATACTCAGAGCCGGATTGCGAGGCAGTACTCTTGTCAAACAGATTCTATCCTTCAGCCGTCAATCCGAGCACAAATTGATACCGGTCCGTGTTCAACCCATTCTTGATGGAATGATTCATCTGACAAGGTCATTCATCCCGGAATTTTTCAACCAGACGTTATACCAAAGATGGCCGTCTGCTTGATATTTACATCAGTGCATCCAGATATGATGACCACGAGGGCAATCACGGGGTTAAGTTAACAAATAAAGGCCATGACAATCAGGCAAAAAGGCTGATGATGGACACGCTGTTGGACTTGTAGATGGAATTGCGGTTGGTTCCTTGGGAATCATAGGAAAGGATGCTGTTGAATGAATAGACATAATTGCTTTCTCTTTTACTGTGAATAGTATCAATACTGTCTGAAATATGGGTGAAAAATCCGTTTGTACCCGCCAGGGTATCATAAACGTCCCTTAAATTGGCATTCACCGATTCTGAGAATTTTTCGCTGATATCAAGGGTTCCATCAATGTTCAGCGTCAGACCGATCTCTAAAAGATCCGAATCAATGGAATTTTTATTTTCCAAGTTCAAGTTTGTTCTAAAAGCGGAACCCATACTATTAACATGTTTGGTTTCTTCAAAGGATTTTCTTTCCAGTGTTTTGTTCTGGGTGGCAAGACTGGAAAGGCCTTTAAAAAGTTCTTGTTTCAAGCCTGGACTAATCACGCTCTCATTATCATCAATCCAGCCGATCAATTCATTATAGTCGTTGATAATCTGCGTTAACTCTGTGGATAATGATGATCGCCCCTGTTTTACACTCACCTGTATATTTTCGCCTGAATTTGTTGTGCCTAAAAGGTAAGCGCCGACCTTGCCGGATTCAATGATCACATCATTTGAATCAAAAGCGAATAGATCGCCATCACTCCTGTATTGATTTTGGGTCCCGAACTGAGAGACCCGGTCCAGATTCAAATCCTCAATAAGACTGCCGCTGGTATCTGAAAGAGAAAAATCAATCTCATCTCCAGTGACATTGCTGGTGATGGTCAGATAAGACATATCTTTATAGGCATTTTCTCGATACGGGTTGTAATCCTGGGCTTTTGTATCCTTCATACTGGCTGTAACACCAGCGCCAAGGCTGTTGATGGACCGTTCAACATCCCTTAAAACAGATCGGTTGGTGGCAGGGTCACCTAATGGGTTGTCAACAGCGACATCGATGGAATACGTTTTTGAATCAACCGTCAAAGCATACGAATACGTGCCGGTCTGAAAGTCAGAGACGCCATCACTGACCAATTTATCACTGACTGCTGTTCTGGCAGTTGCCAAGGCATCAATCTCAATTGAATACGTCTTTGTCTGGGCACTGGATGTAGCCTTTGCAAGAAGCCTTGAAGGATCAGCACTTTTAGCTGTATTAATCTGCCATGAAAAGGTATCAGACAAAAATGAGCTTGATGACAGACGGGTTTGGAAATAACCCAGTTTTGACTGCAAGGCTGCAGCAACATCAGAAATTCTACCCCGGTTATCATATGACCGGGCAGAATATCCAGCAGTCTTGTCAATATCAGATGGAACCAGGTTCTGGAGTCGGCGAAGAGAATCAAAGGGGAAAGGTTCTGTTAATTTTTTCTCATTGATGGAATCCATCAACCCTCCTGATAAAAAAATAACCTTTCATTCTGTCTACTATACCACACCACTATTGGTCCAACAATCTAAAAAACCATTGATCTACCACACACTCATAACAATTTTCTGGGTAATACTCAACGGGTCCAGACATTCATCTGAAAGACCTGCCTCATCAACCGCCCTTGGCATTCCGTATACCACACAGGTCGCAGCTTCCTGGGACACACAGAAACACCTTGTTTTTTCCTTGAGTGCGACCACACCATGTCGACCATCCTCTCCCATACCTGTCAAAATAATGGCAAGAACATTCCCATCATAGGATTGGGCGATAGATTCAAAAAGGACATCTGCCGAAGGGCGGACACTATTAACCAATGGTTTGTTGTTCAATTGGATCCTTCTTTGGCCTTGATCATCTGCTTTTGAAACAACCATGTGCTGCCCTCCCGGTGCGACATAGACCCTTGACGGCAGGATCAAGTCACCCGCTTTGGCCTGGGCAATATCGAGCTCGGATTTCTTATTTAAACTTTTTGCAAAAAACTGGGTCATATCTGCCGGGATATGCTGAACCAATAGGATGGGAACATTCAAACCTTTTGGTAAAATTGAAAAAATCTGGCTTAGAATTTCAGGGCCACCCGTTGACGCGGCAATAGCAACAACTTCAACCCTCCCCTTGGGTGGCATTGGAACTAAGAGCCGACTCTCTTTTTTCCTGGGCTTAAAAAACTTATTTTTATGGTCCGGCTCTCCTTGTTTAAAAAATCGTTTGCGACTTCTTAATAGTCCGGTAGCGGTTAAAAGATGAAGACGAAATTCATTAAATTGACGAGATTGTGTTTCAAGCGGTTGCTCAAAACAGTCATATGCACCTGCTTCCAACGCGGTGACCAGGCTGTCCGGATCATGTTCATGAGGATAGACAATAATCACATTTAAATCTGGATTAATTTTTTTTAAAGTATCAATTACAGCAATACCACCCGTGTCAGGAGTCAGTCTCAAAAAAATCAGGTCTGGATGAATGCTTCTAATTTTTGCCACCAGCATCTGCTCAGAACGTGCAATCCCTGAAAAATTCAAACCATTAATTGAATAGCACAATTGAACAAGAAGTTCGGCTGAACCAGGATCTGGATCAGCAATGATTACTTTTAGATTATCCATCCTGTCTGTCGGCATTTTATAGAATACCTGCCTGCTTTAATTTAAACTCAACCATTTGCTGATCAAAAGGTTTGATAATATACGCCTGAATCCCTAAACGCATGGTTTCCAAAATGATCTGCCTGGCAGTTACAGTTGTGGCCATGATAAAGGGTGTCTCGTTGATGCCCTGCGCATTTCTGACCGCGCCAAGCAATTCAAGTCCCGACATCCTGGGCATCTCCATATCTGATACAATCAAATCAAACGGCTGGTCCTGATCATATTGAAAGGCCTCGTTGATTTTATCCCAGGCCTCTTCACCATCAATGGCTTGTGTAATATCATGGAACCCAAGCTGGTTCAGAATCTTTTTCATGGCCGATCTCATGGAGGCCTTATCATCAACAAGTAAAATTTTCATAACCTGATCTTATCTTTTCCCTGTTCACTGGTGGCTCGTTTTTCAACCTGATCAAAAAACGCTACCGGTTCCAACACCTGAACCATTCTGTCTTCTACAAACAATTTACCCAGGACAATATCCGGGCAAGTGAAGTCCCTGGATAATTGTTCATTGGTTACAATGGTATCAACAATAACCGATGCAATAATACCAACATTCGCCTTGATATGTTTTGGAAAAATTAAAAATAATTCATCCCCAAGATCAGACACACTTGCCGATAAAAACTCATCCATTGAGTACAGCAGGACCGCCTGGTTGTTATATTCAAAAAATTTTTGGTCACCGGTATGATGGATGTCTGAAGATGAAATGGGCTCAAGCCTGGAAATACTGTCCAGGGGCAGAGCAAAATACTCTTTTCTGTCATTGCCGAAAATGATCAAATTCCGGGTTTGTGCTGTATTCTTTTCTTGTTTTAATTTGACCAGGTTTTTTTTGAGCAGTTCTGTTTGAATGACATCAAAACTCAATAGTGAAAAAGCTGCTATCCCAGGCACATCAAGGATCATGGTCACACTCCCATCTCCCAGGATAGTTGTTCCGGCAAAACACTTTAAATGCTTGATATAATCACTCAATGGCGCCACAACCACTTCTTCAATATCATAGAGCTCATCCACACAAAGCCCAAAAAGATTCACTCCAAGCTTTAATATAATCACATAGGTGGCATCCCATTGATTTTGACGGCGATCCTCTTGGGTGGATCTCTTCTCTGACCTCTCGGGTTCGTTAGTTTCATTTCTACGATCGGCAATTGCCTTTCGTTTTTCTTCCTGTTGTTTCCCCGTGTCTGGCTGGTGGATATAGGTCTTCATTGACAACACATTTCGAAGTCTTAATACCGGGAACAGCTCATCACGAAGTCTTAAGACTTCCGAGCCGGCAATATTTTCAACCCGGTCATGGATTTCACCGGATTCAAGATGGATCACTTCTTTAATATTCACCTGGGGTATGGCAAAACGGGTATCTCCGGAACCAATAATCAACGAAGGAACAATGGCAAGGGTTAAAGGAATAATTAAACTAACGCTGGACCCCTGTCCTTTCACCGAGTTAATTTCAATTTGTCCTCTTAACCGTTCAATATTGGTTTTCACCACATCCATACCCACCCCGCGACCAGATATATCGGTAATCTCTTCAGAGGTGGAAAACCCGGGTAAAAAAATCAGATCTATTTTTTGCTTATCCGTCATTGAACCCATCATGTCTTCTGATACCAGACCTTTTTCAAAGGCTTTTGATAAAATCAACTGAGGATCAATCCCTGCCCCGTCATCACTGATAATGATATGGACATTGCCACCCTGATGAAACGCTTTAGCGTGGATCGTCCCTGTTTCAGGCTTCCCGAGCGCCCGTCTTTGATCAGGCGATTCAATCCCGTGATCAATACAATTTCTGATCAGATGGGTCAGAGGGTTGGCTAATTTCTCCAGGATATTCCTGTCCAATTCAACCTGGGCTCCATCCAGCGTGAATTCGACCTTTTTGGACATTCTGCGGGCAATGTCACGGACCACCCGCTTGTATTTTCCCATCAAATCGATAATCGGCTGCATTCTCATCTGCATGATGGTTTCCTGGATATCCGTGGTCACCATATCCAAATTCTGCATCATACTTATCGCCTGACGATGCTCACCGGCAAGACGTTCAATTACCGGTCGCAATTGATTTCGTGAAAGGACCAGCTCTCTGGCACGATTCATCAGCTTTGATATCAAATCTACATTCACCCGGATCGTCTGGTTGGTGGAAGTGATGCTTTGTTGCCCAACTATTTGGGGAATAATTTCTTCTCGGGTTTCGATCTCATTAAAGACTTCAGGAGAAATAGTTTTTTCAGGTTTTGGCGCGTTTGCAGGCAAAGATAAAGGTTGTTCAACTGCTTGATAACCAACGATTTTCCGTTCTACCAAAGACATCTGGGTTTTTGTAATTTCAAGCACCTGGGCAAGCAATGGCAGGTCAAGGATTGTTGTAATCACACAAAAAAAGCCGCCATCTAATGGTTCAATCGATCCTGTGTCAAGATCAGAATATAGAATTTCACCAATACTCTTAATATCTTCAACAATAAGATTTATTTTTTTTTGTTGGGCGTCAAGATCCTCTTCAAACCGAATATGAATCGCATAAACAAATTTCTGACTCTCCCTGGCCCTTTCAAACCGTTTTTTATCAACTTCAAACTCCCTGTCTTTAAAGAGTTGGCTGTCACTTAAGGGTTTTAAAAGAAGAGCCGTATCCTGGCATGCCAGGAGTCTTTCATCTGATAGGTTTTTGGTATATACTTTTTTTAAAGGTTTTTGACTCGATGCTTTTGTTTTCAAAGAAGATTTGGATTTATTTTTTACAATAATTTTTTTAATCTTTTCAGAGTCGTCTTTTTGACCAGTCGATTTAATATCGGCTGGTTTGATTTTGCTCTGTTTTACCGACTTTTTACTTATTTTTTGAATTTTTTCCCCGGTTTGGGGTATAAGAATCTTTTGAAGCGCGGCCGCCTGTTTTTTGTAATCACAAGACTCATCCGTACCCATAAGTTCCACCATGAGTTTCATGCGATCAAAGCCGGATAACAGGGCATCTACGATTTCCGATGTGATGACCAATTCTTTCTCTCTGACCCGCATCAACACATTTTCCATGGCATGGCTCAAGCTGGAAAGTGCTGTAAAATTAATAAATCCAGCCCCTCCCTTGATACTGTGAATAGATCGAAACGCATGATTGATTAGCTCATCATCAACATTGGCACCTTTTTCTTCCATGGCCAGAAGATCAGGTTCCAGGCTGACAAGATCATCTTTAATTTCAGCAATGAATTCTGATGACATCTCCTCTAAAGAATCTTGTTCACTCATGCATATTCCTTGGCGCCTGGATGATCATTCGGGGTATAGGCCAGTATCTTCTGACTATTTAAAGCCATTATAATTTGATCATCCAAATGAATGATGTGATCCAGATAGCGTTTAATGACTATATCGATATTGGCAGGAACAGGTTCAATCTGTTGTTGATCTATGGCAACCACATCTCCGATCTGGTCCACAAGAAATCCAACATCCTTGTGTTTGAAAACAATAACCCGATTATCTTTATTAATTCGGGTCTTTTCAAGCCCCAGCAGAACACCAATATCCAGGACCGTCAAAATCCGCCCCCTCAGGTTCATCAGTCCTTGAACCACCTGGGGTGCCTGTTGAACCTTGGTTATTTTAACCCCGGGGACAATCTCCCGAATGTCCAGGATATCTATCCCGATCAGGTTATCCGCCAGTTTAAACGTTATATACCGGGCATTATGATTCAAGTTGTCAATTTTATCCAATTTTGGGTCATCCAATTTAACTATTTAAATCCTGAATGTTTTTGTCAATTGTTTGAGTTTCACCGCAATCTTGGCCAATTGGTCTGTGTGTTCATTTTGTGATCCCGTGGTTTCCAAAATCTGCTTCATCCGTTTTGAAAGCCGTTCTGTGCTGTCGGAAACCAGTTGAGCTCTTTCAGAAGAAGCTGTAACATCTCTGGCAATTTCCCCCACAGCCACAGCCGTCTGTCTCAAGTTATCTGAAACTCCAATTTCGAGTTCTCTTACATGGGTCATGCTCTGGGCCACTTCTTCAGCCTTACAAGCAGCCAGATTGATATTTTTTGCAACCGCTCCTGCTGATTGGGCAGACTCTGATATATTTCTTGCCACCTCATTGGTTGTGGCTGTTTGTTCTTCAACCGAAGAGGCAATGGCACTCATGATGGTATCCACTTCGGTAATGACCTTTGTAATATCCTTGATGGCATCAATGGTTTCTTTAGTATTCCTCTGCATGTCTAAGATTTTTTTGCGAATATCCAGGGTAGCGCCGGCAGTCTGCTTTGCCAGCTCTTTTACCTCATTGGCAACCACTGCAAATCCTTTACCTGCTTCTCCGGCACCGGCTGCTTCAATGGCAGCGTTAAGGGCCAGCAAATTCGTTGTTCCTGCAATCCCATCGATCAGGTCGATGATATCACCAATCTGGGCTGCTGCCTGGTCAAGGTTGGTCACCATTTCAAAGGTTCGCGAAGCTGTTATAGAGGCATCATTGGTAATGGCAGCGCACCTGGATGAACTCTTTGTGATTTCACTTTGACTGGCATACATCTGTTCCATGGCCGTGGCAACCGTATTGACGGAAAACGACATCTCCTCTGCTGCTGCTGCCACAGATCCGATATTTGTAGAAGCATCTTGAATATTAGCGTGGGAGGAAATAATTTCTTTTGATACATCTGCTGAATTTAAATTAACATCATTTATCTGAGAACTGACTTGCTCGGCAGCCGATGCAACGCTGGTGATGCGCTCGAAAATTTCAGTGGCTGCTGATAATGCCTGGGCAGCCATTTCATTACCCTCTCCGGCATTAGTATTAATCAGATTGGAGATATCTTGAGCCTGCTTTGACAATTTTGCCACTGAATCAGACGTCTCCCTGATTTCATCCATGGTTACATTCAATCGGGACACCATTGTGGAAAAAACAAACCAGATTAAAAAAACCACGATTCCCACACCGACAATCCCCACCAGGATACTGACATTGAATGCCTTTTGTATGGATTGAACCGATTGAGAGTTATCCACTAAAACCGCAATCCCACCGATAATTTTCCGGGAACTGCCATGGCACTGGAAACATTCTTCTTCGTTTAAACTGGGCATCAGTGATCCAAAATAGAGCTTTTCTCCCACTTGTTTCTTTAAAAGCCCACCATTTTCACCTGTTGAAAGCATCTGATTGTTTTGAGCCACAATCTTTGCATCACCTAAAAAATCATTAAATGAAGAGCCAATGGTCTTTTGATTGGTGGAAAAACTGATCTTGGATGTAAAATCATATACAAACACATCAATTTCAGGCAATAATTCATGCAGGCGTTTAAACTGGTCCCGCACAATATCATTATCTCCCGTAGACAAGGCATCCGTCATCCCGCCAACAATGGAGGCCGAAATTTCTTTACACCGATTGGCCATATTTTCATCGTGCATCTGTTTTTGAAAAAAATACTCCATACAGATCACTGCAATCAGTATGGATAATACTACCAGAGAAATCATCGTTGCTGATCGAATCCAACCGTGCCGCTTATAATATTGGACCAGGTCCATACATCCCCCATAAAAGATTGAAAAAAACTAATGCTTGATGGTATAAGTTTTAGGATGACAATTTGCTTTCACAATAATATCAACATCCACACCCTGTCTGCAAACCCGGGAGTAACCATCTGGTACTCAAACATACCAATGATCATCAGCTCACTTATTACTATTGGTAAGTATCACAACTTGCAACCCATGGTAAATGAAATATTTAAAAAAGAAGATTTTGATATTTCCTGCTTCAATCTGTCTGAAATAAAAGCCATTAACAGTTTTAAAGCATTGAAAAAACAGATGGAATGGATGGCCGGACGATATATCATCAAACAGATGATCCACTCTGTTTTTTTAAATGATCTGCCTCTTGAGAAAATCAATCTCTCCTACCATAACCATGGTGCCCCCTTTGTAACAAATCATCCTGATATTCCTATTTCTTTATCACATAGCCATGATTATACCGCAGCAGCCTGTTCAATTATCCCAGACCAGACCCTTGGTATTGATATAGAAAAAATATCAAAAAAGCCGGGGCATGCTTTTTTGAATACTGCTTTTACAAAAATTGAAATCATGAATATGGAAGATGATGCTGCCAGTATTTTTAAACACTGGACCATCAAAGAAGCATATTTAAAATATATTAAAGAAGGATTTAACGAAAGTCTTCACAAGGTTGAATTCATCAAGGATCACATCTATCACCATCAAAAAAGGATAGATGTGGATATTTTTTCCACCCGCATCAGCACAGATTATGTTCTCTCTCTTGTTTCGGATTAAGGGCACGCTTCAATCATGCTCGAAAATATACCCCACAGATCGTCTGCTGATAAAATAGACCGGTTTTTTAGGATATTTTTCAAAATATTTCCTAAACCTGACAATAAAATTGTCAACCGTTCTGGTGGACGTGTCTTTTGAATAGCCCCAACCGGAATCAAGCAACATCTCCCGGGACAATGGTTTTCCTTTGTTGGCAATAAAAATCTTAAGCAAGATAATTTCCTGCTCGGTCAGGATAATTTCACCGGCAGCGCAATTGGCTTTAAACGAAATAAAATCAATATGGTTATCGCCAAAATCGTATTCATCTCCATCATATATCTTATATTCTGAAGATCTTTTTTCCAGGTCGCCTTTATACCAGGTCTTTTTTTTAATCAACCGCTCAACCCGCAACAAAAATTCTTCCAAGTCAAAGGGTTTTGACAAATAGTCATCCACACCGTATCTCAATCCCTTAATCTTGTCTATTGTATCTCCACGAGCTGAAAGGATCAGAACAGGGATTTTTTCATCTTCCTGCCGAATGGTTTTTAAAATGGAAAACCCGTCAATCATGGGCAGCATGATATCCAGAACAATCAGATCCGGTTGCCAGGATCGCCATTTTTCCAAACCGTCAAGACCGTCTGACGCCACGTTGACCTGATATCCCTGGAAGGAAAGGTTCAAGCGAATGCCATCAGCAATATGGGCTTCATCCTCTATGACCAGAATACGCTTTTTTTCAACCGTTTCCATATATTTTTTTCCCCAAAATTAATGATACTCGCCTTTGAAATAGTTATTTTAAAGTTGGCCCCTTTTCCCTTTCCCCTGCTTGAGACCGACACTCGCCAGTTGTGAATCATAGCAATACTTGAAACAAGATAAAGGCCCAGACCCGAGCCTGACATGTCGTTTTTTGTATCCCGGTCTGCCTGATAAAATTTGCTGAATATCTTTTTGACTTCTTGTTTTTCCACCCCAATACCATTATCAATAAATTCTATGGTGATCTTCTGCAGATATTGTCTGAACCGTATGGTCAGCTTGGGCGCACCAGATTCGTTATATTTTATGGCATTTGAAATAATATTCATCAATAACATTTCAAACAAGAACAGATTGACCGGATAAACCAGATTGTCTTTTGACTGGTTTTCAATTTTAATATCCAATTCCCTGAACAAGGACGCATTTTTTTTACAAAACCGGATGATCAGATCTACCAGATTATCACGAATCACTTCAGAACCAAAATTCTGACTTTCTATTCGGGCAAGATTGAGTATGGAATTAATATTTTCAGTCAATCGATTGATATCTTCGAGCATATTTTCACTATATTTTTTAACATCAGCCGGTTCCAATGGATGACGGATAAAGGTCTCAAGATAGATCCTCAAAGAAGTAACCGGTGTTTTTAATTCATGGGTAAAATTATAGATAAAATTATGTTGAAGTCTGAAAAGGTTCACTGTTTTCTGATAATAAATAAATGCCAGCAAGATACCAATAAGAACCACGGCAAGCAATGCACTTAAAACCATGATGGTCATGCCGGTCTTAGATGGAAAAATCAATTTTGGATCAATATGGAATTTAAGTATAATAGCCTCAAGTGCAGAGGTGATTTCCATATACCAGGAAACCGTGAGAACTAAAAAAGTGGCCAGGGCAAAAATAGAACATGCAAAAATAAAGACTGGATGAAGATACCATCTTGAAGGATTTAAAATCTGCACGGTCTATTTGTTGTCCTTTAAAAAGGGGAACTGCATGGTCAAACTCACACCATTGCCTTGAGAACTCTCACAGACAATACTACCGTTTAAGGTCTGGGTAACAAGATTAAACACAATGGACATCCCAAGTCCGGTGCCGCCTTTCCCCCGACGGGTGGTATAAAAGGGATCAAATGCCCTTGACAGCTGCTCCGGCGTCATGCCCTTTCCATTATCCTTGTAAACAAAGATAAAACCATCAGCCTCTTTTTTAATATCCATGTTGATCTTTCCATTGGGCATGTGTTCGAGCCCATGAATCAAAGAATTCATGATCAGATTGTTCACGATCTGTGAGAATGCGCCAGGATAGGAATCAAGCTCAATATCAGCATCACAATCCACGGTAATGGTATGACCGGTTTTTTTTAACTTAGGACCGAGGCTGAGCAAAATATCACCAAAATATTCTTTAAGGTTGAACTGGCGACGAGTTTGGCTGGACTGGTCCACTGCAACCTGTTTGAAACTTGAGATCAGTTCGGCTGCCCGTTCCATATTAATCAGGATTGAATTGGCCACTTCGTTTACCAGTTGAAAATATTTTTCCAGATCACTCTTTTTAAGCTCTTGGGAATCAAATAATTTTATAATATCAGTGGTTTTAATATCGAGAAAGGAGGCTGCCGTCACTCCCACCCCAACAGGTGTATTTATCTCATGGGCCACGCCTGCCACTAACTCTCCCAAGGCTGCCATTTTTCTTGACTGCACCATTTGGTCCTGGGCGTCTTCGAGTGTTTGCAAAGAAATATTCAATTCTTTGTTGGCCTGTTCGAGATCCTCCTGGTATTGATTTTTTTCACGAATGAAATTTGCCCGCTCAAATGCCTTATCCACGGCATGGTATAAGACATTCATATCCTGAATGGGTTTGATAATATAATCCCACGCACCAAGCCTTAATGCTTCCACTGTATCTGAAATATTTCCTGCTCCGGAAACAATAATCACAGGAATCTTTGAATTTTTTTTGACCACATTTTCAAGGACTTCAAGACCATCCATTTCCGGCATGCGAAGATCACACAAAATAAGGTCTGGTTGCTGTGACTCAAACAGTTCAAGTCCTATTCTGCCATTTTCAGCACTGATTACCGTAAACTCATGATCCTCAAGAAAACTGATCACACTTTCACGGATATAGACTTCATCATCAATTACCAGTATTTTTTTAGCAAAAGGTTCATTCATGGTGAAAGATAAAAATCCTTTGTTTATTCTTTTAAAGCCCGGTAAATCATTTCAAGGTCCGATGTCGGCTTGATCAATATTTTTTTGGGTGTGATCCCTAAAGCCTGAATCGTCTCTGGAGGCTTATAATCAGCCGAACCCGTATGAACGACAAATTTAATATCGGGGATAATTTTTCTTGCTTCAATCATAAAGCTATTCCCGTCCATTCCAGGCAGACGAATATCTACAACTGCTTGGTCAATAGCATTATTTTTCACTATTCCAAGTGCTTCTTCTCCACTCCCGGCCTGGAAAACAGTATATCCTTGATCTTCCATATATGCGGCAATACTCTGCCGAATACTTTCTTCATCATCTAAAATCAAAAATAATTTAGAATCTGCTGCCATTTATATTTTTCCTGATAAAAATCAATTGCAATCTTTATTTTTTAAAATCTGTACAATCTCTTTTGAGAGTTTTTCTATAGTAATCGGCTTCATGAAAAATTTTCTTATCCCCACGTCTTTAATCTTGGATTTTGTAATGGTTCCAGAATAACCTGAGCACAGAATAATTGGAATTGTTTTATCAATTGCGATCATCTCTTTTGCCAATTGGATCCCTGTTTTTTCAGGCATGGTTTGATCGGTCAACACCAAATCAATGTGCGAATGGTTTTTCTTGAAAAACTCAAGAGCCTCAAGACTGGATGAAAACATATCTACTTTATATCCCATGTTTTCAAACCCATCTTTGCACATCACGGCAATATCTTTATCATCATCCACCACTAAAAGCCTTTCACCTGATGCAACAATACTCATCGGTGCAATGATTTCACTTATTTCTTGTGTATCGTGCCTATCTTTAACAGGTAAGAATATAGTAAAAACAGTTCCTTTACCCAAACGGCTTGTGACCTTAATATCCCCTTGACAGGATTTAATAATACTATAGACCGTGGATAATCCAAGGCCGGTTCCCTTACCTTCTTCTTTGGTCGTAAAATATGGATCAAAAATTCTTTCAATCACATCTTTGCTCATACCACACCCGGTATCTGACACCTCAATGGCAATGTAGGTGCCGGGACCATCACTAAGGTTTGGGTATTCAACCATATCCTCTGGATTGAGCATTTGTTCGCTCAGTCCAACCGTCAAGATACCACCGGTTTCTTCCATTGCATGGTAAGCATTCGTACACAAGTTCAAGATCACCTGATGAATCTGTGTGGGATCTGCCTCTACAACACCGCAGCTCCTGTCTATCTGGTCAACAATTTTTATGGTTGATGGGATGGAACCGCTGAGTAATTTTAACACTTCTTTTGAAACCGGATGAACATGTATCAATTTTTTTTTATCCGAGCTCTGGCGGTTTACTGATAACACCTGCCTGACGAGATCAGCAGCCCTTAATGCTGCTTGTTGAATCTTATAGCTTCGTTTAAATTCATCCCCGGATGGATCACTGGATCGCATGATCATATCCGCATACCCGAGAATCGGGCTTAAAATATTGTTAAGATCATGGGCAATACCGCCGGCAAGAGTACCAATCGCTTCCATTTTCTGAGATTTGCGAAGTTGCATTTCCAGACCGCGCCAGCGCTGCTCAGCTTTTCTCCTTTCTGTTACATCAAGCAATGATACAACCACTTTGTCTGTTCCCGGAATAATGCCTAAACTGGAATACACATATTTTTCCTGATGACGGTTACTGATAAATCGAATCTCATATTGTACCGGCAAATCGTCTGTTTTTGAATTAATCTTATGATCAATATAATTTCGCATAATTTCAACGTGCTCAATCGCTACAAAATCATACCATTTTTTATGGTCAAGAATATCCTGACGTGCCATTCCTGCGAACTCACAAAATTTTGAGTTCACCATGGAGATGGTGTCATCGGGTTCAATGATTATTGCTGCTGTGCCCGTATATTCAAATATTGCTTTATACCGCTCTTCACTGGCCTGCAATTCAAGGGTTCTTTCTGCCACTATCTCTTCAAGCTGTTCCTGATATTGCTTGTTTTCTTTTATCAATTGACTCTGTTTAAGGCATTTTTTAATGGCATGATACAGCACACTCATATCTTCAATGGGTTTGAGGATATAATCCCATGCACCCAATTGAAGTGCCTTTACAACTGATGATATATTACCGGTTCCAGAGGCCACCACAAAGGGGAGATCCGGTGCCTTTTCTCTGATTATTTCAAGAACCTGGAGGCCATCCATTTCCGGCATTCGCAGATCCAAAAGAACCAGGTCAAGTTTTTCGCGCTCAAAGATCTCAATCCCTTTTTTCCCGTTCTCGGCTTCAAAAACTATAAAATCAAAATCTTCAAGATAAGCAACAATACTCTGTCGGATATAGGTTTCATCATCAATGGTTAAAATCCTATATTTACGTTTTTCTCCCAATTATATCTGCCTGCTTAAGGTTTACAAACACTACAGGGTTTATAACCTTTTTCTATGGCCGCAGCTCGACTTGTAAAACTTGCCGTACATTTTTTACTGGCCGAATATTTACAATCCTGAGTATGAAACACATGAGAGCTTTCATTGCCAACGAAACCAGTTGTGGGTTCAATATTTTTGTCGGGTGTACGATCATTTGAGCCAGCTTCCACTGGTTGAACGTCTATTGTTCTTGTCTCAATAGATTCAATCACTGCCGGAGCCGGTTCTTCATCTTTTGGTTCTTCAGGTTCAATTGTCATGGGTTCTATGGTAGGGGTGGATGAATCTTCTGAATCTGTGGGTTCAAATGCATTTTCCTCCCGTTTAAGTATAATAACGATAATACCGCCGGCAATAAAGACTAAGGGCAAAATACCTTCCATAATGTTTATAAAATCGGAAAAGTATAATGCAAAACCTGAAAAACCAAGAATAATGCTAATCGTCCCACCAATAATAAGTTTCATAAAAACACCCCTTTAATCTGATTATTTGTAATCGTTTCGAGTAAATTTTTACTATATATACTATCTATTGTTTTTTAAGCTGTTTTGTCAAGAAATTGAATGGTTTTGATTTTTTACTCTTTTAAACGTCTGCGGCTTGCCCGCAGCATGTCGTTTGTTACTATTTTTTATAAATTCATCCTGAATTATATGATTAGGATCACGCTCGAATTTTTCATCACAGAAAAAGAAATTATTTTAGTGAATGTCAGACATCATGAAAAAGTCTATTGGAAAACGGTAAAACTTGAAAATTGTTGTTTAAGTCAGTCTCCAGTTTTCCGGTTGAGGATCACTTTCTTGAATCTTAAAAGGGCGTTGTTAAAATTGCATCAACAACGCCCTAATAGTCATCAGACAAGCCATCTTTTTTTTGAACTAAGAAAACCAATAAAATAATTGGATCAAATTTATTAGCGATAAAAAAATTAATTGCCCAGCATATCCTCTTTTAAATCATCATCTGCCGGTTCTTTGCCCAACCAGATACCGAACAATGCACTCTTAAAGTTCAATCCCGGAATAAGGGTTTTGAACTCACCATTTTTGGATACCTTAACCCCTTGACCTGGCACATACACTATCTGAAATTTATCATCTTCACTGATTTCCTCTTTAAATGCATTGATAATCTGTTCAATTTCAGATTTTATTGCATCCTGTTTCCCCTGGGTTGACTTTTCAAATCCCTCTCTCAAAGCGGTTTCCATCTTTTCAGTGGTGAGCATACCTGAAGTGATATGTAAAGTAATGGCCATGGGTTCATCAGCGGTAATGATCTGATCTGCATTTTTATTTTTACTTTTCAGATACAGGCCCCCGATATAGACATCAATAAAAAACTTGGAGCGGGTTCCGGCCCCGTTTAATACAAGATTACTGCCATCAACTAAAAGATCATCCGGGATATTTACCCCTTCAACTTCCTTGGAAAAACTGATACTGGGAATAGCCAACAGGGTGAAAAGAACGCTTACGACAAATAATTGGAGCAATTTTTTCATGATGAGTCTCCCATAATAGAAAGTCTGTGTTAATGAATTCTATTTATTTTTAGTCCTATGAGAAATGGGTGTCAACAAAAAAACATCGTTTACAGAATAATCGAGGGAATATTTCAAACAACCCTGAGAAGTTTTTTGATTTCTATAAATTCGACAAAAATAAAAATCCCGATAAGGTCAATTATCGGGATAGACTTTATTGGGTTGGCTCCCCAGCACGGACTTGAACCGCGGACCCATTGGTTAACAGCCAATTGCTCTGCCAACTGAGCTACTGGGGAGCAGTGCCTTTGAACAAGACTTGAAAGGTATATATCATGGCCTTTTTATTGTCAAGAAAAAAGGATAAAAAAAAATTGACATCAAACCGTATCGGGTTTATTGTTATAATAGATTAAAATGATGCCAAGGAGGGATAATCATGGAAATTAACAGTTTACAAGGTGCGGCTGCATATAGCAATGCATCCTCTGCCACTTCCCCGGTGAACAACACACATCTTCGAGATCAAAATATTGAAGCGTCCAGGACAGATCTGGATACGCAAAGTGCCCGTGCAGCTCAGGAAGCCTTTCAAGTCACCCTTACTCAGGAAGCACGGAATCTTCAGTCTGAAGCGACCACACGACAAGAATCAGCGACCCAGGCACAACCCCAGGAACAGGCCCAGGCACAACCCCCTGAAGCCCGAAACAATAATACTATTTCACGGGCAATTGAAACCAGCCAGATTGTAAACATTGTTGCCTGATATCAATAAAGCAGACAGATAAAATATGATTACTGAAAATGGAATTGTTACCCAGGTTGATCCATCCATGGCATGGGTAAAAACAATCCGGTCCGGCGCATGTGAATCCTGTTCAACCAAAGATAGTTGTCATACGGCCAACAGCCAAAAAACACAGATTGTTATCGTAAAAAACACCCTTTGTGTAAAAAAAGGAGACCATGTCGTCATCGGTATCCAAACCCGGCCCATGCTTTTTTTAACCTTTCTATTATACGTATTTCCCATTATTTTACTTATCATTGGTGCCACCATCGGCAATGGCATTGCCCCTTCCATGCAAATGGACCCATCATTATTATCCATGTTTACAGGATTTTCTTTTTTTGGACTCGCCTTTTATTATATCCGCAGAAAACATAACTCTCTATCGAAAAACAACGTCTTTAAACCCTTCCTTGTTAGAAAAAAATCACACATTATTCCAGATAGTTGTTCTATGCCTTAATAATTTTTCTCCCCTTGTCAATAAAATTGCAATATTTTTTCCTTGCCAATAGACTTGCAATATAATATAAACGCAGCCTAGTTGTGGGTTTATTGTTTTTTGCTTTAACCCTAATAGAAAAGAGAGAAGTGTTATGTCATCAAAGCGAGATCTAAAAGTAGCGATGCTGATTATGGTCATTCTAATGATCACCGGAATTATATGCTATGCCTCTTTTACCCCCCCTGCACCTGAAAGCCCAGTACGTATAATGTTTCAGAACAAAGCCGGTAAGGTTTTATTCACCCACTCCATACACACAGGCAATTATACAGAAGCTTGCCTGGACTGCCATCATAATATAGAAGATGATGAGACCTACAACTGTAGTCAGTGTCATGAAAAAACAGGTGATGAAGACTTACCGTCTAGAGCTGATGCAATGCATAATCAGTGCAAGGGATGCCATGAAGAACTAGGCGCAGGTCCGGTAGAATGTAATTCGTGTCATTCATTATAATTGTTAAGTTTTCTAATAACAAACCAAGAATGGATGATCTCAAGCTTTTTGCAAATTAAGGACTTAACTTATGATTAAACGACCTTTTTTTACCTTAACCAAACCAAAGCTCACCTACGATCTGGTTGAATCAGATCCTAAAGAGCCGGAGTCTATACCTATTCCGTCCAACCTTATTTTATTGCTCAACCAAACCATTGACATTGAAAAACAAATGGTAATAAAAAAAGGAACCACGGTCAAAAAGGGAGAAAAACTGTCTTTGTATGCTGACAGCACGGAATATGTGCTTTCTCCTGTATCCGGAACCATCACAACCATTGATGCTTATTCAGACAATCTTGGCAATGCATCCACAACCCTTATCATCAACAATGAACAGAGCCAGACCACTGATACAGCGTCGATGACCTATGATTTAAAGGAAGATGCGGCCTCGGCTGATGAATTTTTAAGAACCCTTCCCGGCGCACCGCCACTCAAAACCCTTGCCAGTAATGATATCAAAATTGATACCATTATTATCACTGGTGCTGATACTGATCTTTTATCCACAACCAATCAGTATATTACACAAAGATTTTCAGATGAAATCAAGGAAGGGGCAAGGCTTTTAAAACAAATCACCCAGGCAAAAAAAATCTGTATCACCATCCCTGAAAAATTGAATATTTCCAGCAACCTGGATACTATTCAAGTGTTTAAAACAGATATGGCATATCCGTCAAACCTGCCGGCCATGATTTTAAAAGACCATTTAAACCTGATTCTTCCACCCGGTCAAAAACCTGAAGATTTAGGCGTCTGTTTTATATCTGTTGAGGCTGTTGTTTCTATTGCCAGAGCATATAAAACAAAAACCGCCGGCTTTGAAAAAATCATTACAGTGGTCGGGAAACAAGGTACCACATATAGAGTCAAGGCAACAATCGGCACGCCGTTGCGCAAAATTTTCAACACCTTTAGTATCCATGTGAATGAACAAGATAGAATCATCATCGGCGGTCCTATGAAAGGTTTTTCTACTTTCACCCATCACCATCCTGTCCAGGCTGATACTGACATAGTGATTATTCAAGACAGGGATGACATCCCTGAATTATCAGACAATCCCTGTGTCAATTGCGGCAGATGCATTCAGATATGTCCGGCTAACATTCCTGTCAATCTTTTGGTCCGATATCTTGAAGCTGCCCAATATGAAGAGGCAGCCGATAAATTTGATCTTGAATCCTGTATTGAATGTGGTCTTTGCGCATACACCTGTCTGGCACGGATTCCCATATTTCAATATATCAAGCTTGGAAAATATGAGCTATTAAAACAAAGAGCAGACGCTTAAAATGGAGACTGCCCATGAATAAAATTAAACTAACCGTTTCCCATGCCCCGTTCTGGCATGATGGAGACAGCCTATTTAAAATGAATCTGAATATTCTATTGGCTGCTCTTCCTGCAGCTGTATTCGGTATTATTCAGTTTGGTATACCCGCTTTTGGAGTCCTTTCCCTTGCTGTGGCAAGTGCAATGCTCTGGGAGCTTTTATTCAATCTTATTTCAAAAAAACCAATATCAATCGGAGACCTGGATGCGGCTGTTATCGGCCTAATCTTCGGAATGATGCTCCCGGCCACAACTTTATGGTGGGTGGTCGTCGTTGGCACACTGGTTGCCGTAGTTCTGGGTAAAATGATATTTGGCGGAATTGGTTCCAACCCATTCAACCCGGCCCTGATCGGAATGGCCATTCTGATGCTTTCCTGGAAAAGCTTTTTCGATTTTGACACAGCCCTTGTAAACTATTCGTTTGAATTTACTGAACTGGCCCCTCTGGCAGCCCTTAAATTCCAGGGTGTTGCAGCAACTCAGATGTTTTCCTTGAGCGATCTTATAATGGGCAGGGAAGTGGGTGCCATAGGTTCGACCTTTGGTCTGGGCCTTATTTTCGGCGGCGCCTACCTCATCCTTAAAGGATATGTGCGTTGGGAAATACCGGTTTCTTTTATTGCAGGCGTCATTATTACAGCCTTTCTTTTTAATATGACTGATTCAGAAAAATATGCGGGCCCAATGTTCCACCTGTTTTCAGGGTATACTCTTCTGGGCGCTTTTTTTCTTATGCCTGAAAACTCATCTTCCCCTGTCAATAAAATACCCATGCTGATCTATGGGTTCTGCGGCGGATTGATGATTATTCTCATGAGAAACATCGGTGTCTACGCTGATGGTACAGTACTGGCCGTCCTGCTTTTGAACCTTGTGAACCCCATAGTTGACAATATCAGGCCCAAAGCCCTGGGGAAGGGGGTAACCCATGCGTGAAATGATTAATATGGTGGTTGTTTTAACTGTACTGACGGCTGTTTCAGGTTTTCTGCTGGCTACGGTTGAATCCAGTACAAAAGTGATGATCGAAGAACAGGTTCTTGAAAAACAAAAAAAACCGGCCATTGCGCAGATCTTTCCTGAAGGGAGCATCAGTAATGACCCAATAAAAGAACGATTCAATATTGAAACTGATGCGCTCAAGCTTCAGATCTTTCCGGCAAAACTTGCTGACGGCGGCAAAGCCCTTGCCTTTGAAACAAAGGGAAAAGGCGGTTATGGAGGTGATGTCGGCCTGATGGTTGGGATCAACCTTGAAAATGACCAAGTCATTGGCGTCAGGGTGACTACCCATTCTGAGACCCCAGGTCTTGGAGCAAGAGCCAAAGATGACCCTGAATTTGTTTCCCAATTTACTAAGTTAGGTATGGATACAAATTTTGCTTTAAAAAAAGAAAGCGGTGTTATTGATGCAATGTCTGGTGCCACTATTACTTCGAGAGCAGTTACTATGGCGGCCCTTGAAGCACAGAAATTGTATAAGGCGCTTAAACCTGAAATTGAAAAACAAATTCAATAAAGAATAAGAGGAGATTATATAAAAAATGGCACAATCCTTGGTAAAAGAATTTACAAAAGGACTATGGGCTGAACTACCTCCTTTCAGACTTGTTTTAGGACTCTGTCCTACCCTCGCGGTAACCAAGAGTGTTGAAAATGGCCTGGGAATGGGTATAGCCACCACCTTTGTTCTTGTTTTTTCAAATATGTTGATATCCATGCTTCGTAATGTAATACCCTCCAAAGTCAGAATTGCCTGCTATGTTGTTATTATTGCAACTTTTGTAACGATTGTTGAACTGGGTATGCAGGCCTTTACATACGACCTATTTCTCAAGCTGGGTATTTTTATCCCCCTGATTGTTGTTAACTGTATTGTTCTTGGCCGGGCAGAAGCCTTTGCCAGCAAGAACGGCCCGGTTATGTCCATTGCAGATGGCCTTGGCATTGGAATTGGGTTCACTCTTTCCCTGGGTGCCCTTGGTGCGGTCCGTGAGCTAATCGGTGCCGGAACCATAACCATCTGGGAAGGACTCCCGGTTTTTCATTTAACAAATATCTTTCCGGGATATAACCCCTTTGCATTCATGATTGAAGCACCTGGCGCATTTATTGCTCTGGGACTTATGTTAGCACTCATGAATCTTATCCCAAGCAAATAAGGAGAGAATCAGTGGATCTTTATTTTGAAATTTTCATCGTCGGTATCTTCATTAATAATATTCTGCTTGCGCAGTTTCTTGGCAATTGTCCATTCCTTGGGACCTCCAAGAAAATGGAAACTGCAATAGGTATGGCCATGGCGGTTATCTTTGTACTGGCCATGGCTGGAATGATTACCTGGATACTTGATACATATCTGTTAAAAGCGTTGAATGTGGAATACTTGAGAACGGTTTCCTTTATCCTGGTCATTGCAGCTTTGGTCCAGTTTGTGGAAATGTTTCTTAAAAAGAGTATCCCGGCCCTTTATGCGGGCCTGGGGATATTCCTTCCACTCATCACAACCAATTGTGCTGTAATGGGTGCCTGCCTGCTGAATATCAGCAAGGAATACACCTTTTTACAAGCACTGGTTTCTGCCACTTCTTATGCAGCAGGATTTGGTCTTGCCCTGGTCCTGTTTGCAGGGATAAGAGAAAGAATCAATCTGGCGAGAGTGCCTAAACCACTACAGGACACATCCATCGGTCTTATTACTGCCGGCATGATTGCGCTGACATTTATGTCATTTAAAGGGATGGCTTAATTACCATTCAATGGAATAAACCCTATGACTTTTATGTCCTTTAAAAGAAATGGATTAACTTAATTAAGGTGATTTTATGATTCCAGCTTTATTATTAATGTTAGGCATCGGTGCAACCTGCGGGATTGTATTGAGCCTCTCCTCAAAAATATTTTATGTGTATGAAGACCCGAGAATAGCCCTTATAGAAAATAACCTGGCCGGTGCAAACTGTGGTGGCTGTGGTTATGCCGGTTGTTCTTCAGCTGCTCAAGCTGTCGTTAATGGTGATTCATCCCCTGCCGTATGTGTTATTTCCAGCAAAGAAGGCGTTGAAGCCGTTGCCGCAATAATGGGTTTGGATGCAGGTGCAGCAGAAAGCCTTTTATCGTACAATCAGTGCGAAGGGGGTAATCGTGCCGATGATAAATTCCATTATATTGGTATTGCTTCGTGTAAAGCCATGGCAGCCATGTACGGCGGCAAACGGGTTTGCGGGGTGGGTTGTATCGGTAAAGGCGATTGCGTAAAAGCCTGCCAGTTTGGTGCAGTGATCCTTGGACCAAAGGGTTATCCCGTGGTTGACGAAGAAAAATGTGTGGGTTGTGGTGCCTGCCAGCAGGCTTGCCCGAAAGACATTATAAAAGTCAATACTTTGAGTGAACAACTCATGAAATTTAATCAGCTCGATGATGCTCTGGCACCCTGTGCCCAGACCTGTCCTGCGGAAATTAACATCCCCAAATATATCAACCAGTTAAAAGAAGGCAAATATAAAGAAGCCGTACAGACCATACGCCTGAGGAATCCCTTGCCTCTTGCCTGTGGCCGGGTCTGTCCTCATCCTTGTGAAGATCAATGCCGGCGTGGCATTGAAGACGAACCGGTTTCCATTAATCAGCTCAAACGGTTTGTAGCGGATTATGAAATGAATTCCGGTTCCAGAATTCCCATTAAATGTGCTCCGGATACCGGTAAGAAAGTGGCCATAGTTGGTGGCGGACCTGCCGGACTTTCCTGTGCCTTTTTCTTGCGACGGCTGGGGCATGAAGTGAATATCTTTGACAAAGAGTCCAAACTGGGCGGTATTATCCGATATGGAATACCAGAGTACAGGCTCCCCAAAAAGGTCCTTGACTGGGAAATCCAGGGAATTCTTGATCTGGGCATTAAAGCCTATACCAATGTCAAATTTGGTGAAGACTTTGGGCTGGGCTCCTTGATGGCCTCGGGATACAACGCGGTATTCATGGGAATTGGTGCATGGAAAGATTACTCTCTTGGAATTGAAGGGGAGGAACTTGATGGCTGCTGGAAAGGAATTGATTTTCTCCATAAATTTTCAAGTGGCCAAAAAATAAAACTTGGGAAAACCGCTGCTATTGTCGGTGGTGGAAATAGTGCAATTGACTGTGTTAGAACACTTAAAAGACTTGGTCTTGAAAAAGTATACATTGTTTACAGAAGAACCAGAAATGAAATGCCTGCCAATGAAGTTGAAATAGTTGCATCAGAACATGAAGGTATTGATTTTGTATTCCTGGCAGCTCCAACTCGAGTGATTGGAGATGAAAACGGTAAAGTCAAAGGTCTTGAATATTTAAAATGTGAACTGGGGGAACCGGATGCATCTGGCAGACGTCGTCCGGAACCGGTCGAAGGCTCTGAAACAATACTGGATGTTGATATGGTCATCTCTGCCATTAGTCAGGGTCCAGATACCTCTTTTAAGGAAAAAGATCCAACTGCCAGGATGAAAGACCTGGAAGTGACCCGTTGGAATACCATTGACAATGATCCTGCAATCCTGCAGTCTTCAGTTCCTTATATTTTCACCGGTGGCGATGCAGCAACAGGACCCAGCCTGGTGGTTACTGCCATTGGCGGTGGAAGACGTGCCGCCCGATCCATTGATCTGTTCCTGAAGGGTGAACCTGTAAAACCAGTACCAAATTCATTACAGAATAAAAGAATTCCTGAATCCATATTTGACAAAGTTAATGGCATAAAGGAAAGCCCAAGAGCAGAAATGCCTGAACTTCCGGTTGAAGTCCGCATGGATTCAATGATTGAGGTTGATCTTGTTCTACCGGAAGATGTAGCGCATAAAGAAGCAGAGAGATGTTTGAACTGCTGCAGGATCTGCTATAATCCAGATACGGATTTCCCCATGGCAACATAATATTATACATGTGATTTAATTGTATCACTATATATAAAAGGGTATCTTACACAAGATACCCTTTTATTTTTTTTAAATAGTTAAAAATATGGCCAAAAAAAGAATACCATCCTTTCTAATTGTTGTCTTTTTTCTCCTGCCACTTATAGCTGGCAGTGGCTATTTCTTATTTCACCAGTTTTCAAAATTTTCAAAAACCCCTGCAAATCCAGATGCCGGACAATCAGTGTTCATCATTTCTGCCGGAGAGAACCTTAAAACCATTGCCATCAATTTAAAAAAAAATGGCATTATATCCAATAACAGGTATTTTATATGGTATGTCAAATTTAAAAAAGCTGGCAAGCGGCTCCAGGCTGGCGAATATATATTATCTGCATCAATATCTCCTGAACAAATTATTGATATCCTTGTTGCGGGTAAAGTTAAATTATATAAAATTACTTTCCCGGAAGGGCTGAATATAAAAGAGGTGGCAAACCGAATAGAAACCGCGGGTTTTTGTTCTCAAAACGAATTTATCGCTCTTTGCTTTGATAAAGCCTTTATCCAATCACTGGGAATTAACGCACAAAGTCTTGAAGGTTATCTATTTCCAGACACTTATTTTTTCCCCAAAAAATCAGATGGCAAAACCCTTCTCTCTGCAATGGTTGCAAGGTTTAAATTGGCATTCACCCCTGAATGGGAAATGCGTGCTAATCAGCTTGGTTTCTCTGTTTTTGAAATCATCACTCTTGCCTCTATTATTGAAAAAGAGACCGGAGATGCATCAGAACGCCCGATCATTGCCTCGGTATTTCATAATCGCTTAAAAAAAAACATGCGCCTTGAAAGTGATCCCACGGTTATTTATGGAATTAAAGATTTTGATGGTAATATCAAAAGAAAACACTTAAGAATGATTACCCCTTATAATACATATAAAATAAAAGGGCTTCCCGCAGGCCCCATTGCAAACCCCGGGGTTCTTTCCATTCAAGCCGCATTGTACCCAGCTCAAACAGACTATCTGTTTTTTGTCTCTAAAAAAGATACCACCCATTATTTTTCAAAAACCATCCAGGAGCACAATCGAGCAGTTAGAAAATACCAGCTTTGAAAAAAAACGTTTTATTTTATATCGCTTTTAATCAAATTGTTCGAATTGTTTAAGATATACGATCAAGGCGCCGGATCTTGATTTTATTTTTTTATCCCACTCAAAGAAAAGAATCTGACCCTGCTTTTTTATGTCCACAACAAGATCCTCCACAACGTCGGGCAATATTGGACCCATTTGAGAGTGTCGTCCTCTTCCCACAATAATCCTGATGGTAAAATAACCCAATTGTTTACTATTTTGTATAAAAGAACGGGTTTTAGCCTGAGCCTCCATTGCTGTACACCCATGAAGATCAAGTTCCATCTCCACTGGTGGATATCGTTTGATTCTCTTTTTTATTGGCATGGGTTCAGCATTAACCAAAGGCTTGGTTGTCTTTTTGACAAACGATTGTTCTAAAAGTGTTTTAAAGTCTTCTTCATCTTCATTTGGCAATGGTTGGTAACTTAAAGAATCTGTATTCAAAACCGGTAGGCCATGCTTGTCAATCCGCTGTGGTTTAGCAACACCTGCTTGTTCTCGTTGAGCAGGTACCTTATGGTCTATAGCCTTATGATAGGGCTCTGTTGATTCAAATGCCTTTAAAAAGTCAAAATTAGAATCCAGTTTTAACAGGCCGTTTTTATTTTTTTTTATATTCTGGCGTTTTCTTTTGCTCTTATCTGACATGGCAATATTTTATCCTATCAAATATTAAATTTCAAGACGTTCACTTCGTGCTTCAATAATTGACAGAATCTCCTTGTCCTGATATTGTCATTTTCATGATAAAAGGGAATGTTGTAGAGTATATTGAACAGCAGAAAATTATTTGTGCTGTTATATTACAGGATATTAAAGGCAAACTTAAACTACTCAACGAGAACAACCGGGAAGTCAATTCTTCTGAGAATCGGCTCGCCCATGTCTCATCGGTTTGCCTGGATACTTCTGTTGCCAGAGATTTGATTGTCAACCAGTTAAAAGTGATGACACAAACTCGCAAAAAGCTTTCCGAGAGCATCAATATCGAGGAATTATGGGACATTCTCCATGAAGAATCCGGTGAAATTGATGTTTCAGCCATGACCCTTTTCTGCTTTAATCCACCATTGACATCCGACCATGAGGCTGCTGTTATCCGTGCTTTTTTCAATGACAGACTCTATTTTAAATTCAATAAAATGATCTTTGCCCCTTTCTCTTTGGAACAGGTTGAAGCAAAAAAACGCCAATTAAAAAAGACGGAAAAAGCTGAACGCCAGGTCCAGCAGGGTGCCGCCTGGATCAATGATGTCTTAAACGGTAAAGATATTGATAAGATCAATATAGATCCTGATATTATCGACATTTTAAAATCTTATTTTCTGTTTGGAAATGATTGTTTTGATGCTCACATTGCCAAAAATATTATCAAGCATTCTCCCCTTAATTCTGTGGAACAACTATTTACTGTTTTTGTAAAAGCAGGTGTTTTTGATCCAGATGAAAACATTGCCCTTCTGTCCATGCAGATCCCAACTTCCTTTTCGAAAAAAGAGCTGGAACAAGAAGCCCTGTTAACAAAATCCATGCCTGATTTTTCAAAAGACAGCCAAAGAACTGATTTAACCCACATCCCCTTGATCACGATTGACGGACAATCCACCCTTGATTTTGATGATGCCATCAGCCTTGAGAATACAGAAACCGGTTATACACTGGGCATTCATATTATTGATGTGGACGCGTTTATTAAAAAAAATGATCCCATTGATCTTGCTGCAAGAGAACGGGCCAGCTCAATCTATATGCCTGATGACAAGCTGCCCATGATCCCCCCCAATCTCTCTGAAGATCTGTGCAGCCTCAAAAGAAATGAGACCCGACCTGGAATCAGTACCATTATAAAAATGGACCGATTCTTTGAAATCCAGGAATATAGAATCATTCCCAGCATTATCAAAGTTCACAACCAGATGAGTTATGCTGAAGCCAATCTGTTCAATGGTCAAAATGACCCGGTGACAACCTTATATAAGATTGCCACCACCTTAAGAGATAAACGTCTGAAAGCCGGGGCCATCCAGATCACCCTGCCGGAAGTCAATGTCTGGCTGGAAGATAACAATGAGATTGGATATTCAAAAATTGATCGGGAAAACCCATCCCGCATGCTGGTATCAGAAATGATGATTGTGGCCAACTCCCTGATGGCGGAATTTCTTGCTAAAAACAATATGCCTGCTGTTTTCAGATCCCAGGCCCAGCCCAAGGAACGATTGTTTTCAGGAATTGAAACCTCTCTAACTTTGAATTTCATGCAGCGAAAACATTTAAGCCGGGCAATTATCGGAACAACCCCTGAAATGCATTCAGGACTGGGTGTCAAAGCTTATGTGACAGCGACATCACCCATTCGAAGATACCATGATCTATTGACCCAGCGACAGATCAAAGCTATTTTCGGATATCATGAGGCCTACTCAAAAGATGAACTGGAAAGTATCATTCAATCCATATCCATCCCCCTTGCCAATACCGGAAAAATCCAAGGATTAAGAAAACGGTATTGGATCATCAAATATCTGGAGTCTAAGAAAAATGAAACTTATGAAGTCCTGGTGCTTGACAGCTACAGAGACTTTTATAATGTTCTGATCAAAGAATTCATGCTTGAAGCAAAATTACCATCCTCTGGCATCAAACTCAAATACGGAGATGTCATCCGGGTTACTATCCAACATGCTGATGCCCGAAGAGATCAGCTTTCCTTGTTTGCTTAGTGTTTAAAACTTCTCTGGCCGGTATAAACCATTGTTGCATTGTTTTCATTACACGCTTCAATAGACTGGTAATCATTCATTGAACCACCCGGCTGAACCACTGCTCCGACCCCCTGGACAAGACCGACATCAATGCCGTCCCTGAATGGAAAAAAGGCATCGGAAACCATGGTTGATCCGATGAGCCCGCCTTTGACTTCTTTGACATCATTTTCAATTTCCAGGCGTTTATCTGTATCTGCCAGGTCTGCAAAAGAGGTCTGGTATCGTTCAAAACAATACCGGTCAGCCAGTTTTCGATACGCCTTATCCACTGCGATTTCTGCTACACCTACCCTGTCCTGCTCACCCGTTCCGATTCCCACGGTTGTATTATCTTTTACATAAATAACAGAATTAGACGTAATTCCCGATTCCACCAGCCAGCCAAAGAGCATATCTTCGTATTCCTGTTTCGTGGGTTGCCTGTCCACAGTATAGGTTTTTCCCTGATATTGAGTGAAGGCAACAATGAGATCTTTTTGAGTCAGGCTTGTGGGAACAAAGGACCATTGGGCAACCATTCCGCCGTCCATCAGGCTTTTAAAATCAATCACCCTTTCACCAATAAAGCTTTGAAGTTTATCAATATCGCCAATCCGGATCACCCGAAGGTTTTTTCTGGAACATAAAATATCCAACACACCATCTTCAAATTCCGGGGCGACAACCACTTCTGCATACTGGCTGGCAATGGCTTCGGCCGTTGCCTTATCCACTGATTTGTTCAAAGCAATGCAGCCACCAAAGGCCGCCACCCGATCTGCCATATAGGCGTTATGGTATGCGTCTTCAAGACTTTGGGCCCTTGCAGCACCACAAGGGTTATTGTGTTTGACAATAACCGCGCAAGGCGTATCAGTAAAATATCGAAGGATATTCAATGCATTATCTGCATCGGTGAGATTTGTTTTTCCCGGATGCTTGCCCGATTGAAGCAATTCAATATCAGACACCAGATATCTGCCCGGGGCAATGGTTTTTGAATCACCCAATGCCAGATTGCCATTCACCAATCGGTAAAGGGCAGCTTCCTGTCCTGGATTTTCACCATACCGCAAGCCTTTCTGAACCCCGTCAATCACCCAGGAAACCTTTTCATAAAAAAGGGTCTGCCGGTTATCTCCATCAACAAAAGAAATTTCCATTTGGGGAGTAAAATGATCATCCATTATGGTTTTGTACATTTGTTTGAGATCTTTGGACATGGTTTATTCTCCTGTCTTATAACATGATTTTACGTCATTAGCTGCCTGGGCAAAAAGAAAATCTGCAATGGTTCTATCATAAACAGCTGTGTGATCAAATGCCTTTTGGGCCAGCTTGAACCGATCTTCAAGGGTCAGGGCTCCATCATTGGCAGACAATTTATCCAGAATTGATGCATAAGAAGACGGATCAACCACTGATGCCACCCGGATAAAATTTTTGGCCGATGCCCGGATCATGGTGGGCCCGCCAATATCAATGTTGCCCCTGGCATTTTCACAAGTCACATCCGGTTTAGCAATGGTTTGACTGAACGGATAAAGATTGACCACCACCATATCAATAGCAAGGGCGTTGGTTCGTTTCAAATCCTGCTGATGGGCTTGATTATAGGTTTCAGTCAACAGCCCGAGATAAACCTTGAAATCAAGGGTTTTAACAAGCCCTCCCTGGGTTTCCGGCTGGCCGGTATAGTCAGATACCTGCTTTAAGCATGTGCCTGCTTTATCGCCTAAAATCTCTTTTATTTTGCCATACGTTCCACCGGTTGATAAAATCAGGATATCTGGATTCACTTTACGCAAACCTGGAATAAATGTTTCAAGACCTGATTTATCAGACACACTGACCAGAACGGTATTCACCTTTACTCTGTCATCAATTTTTTCGACAACATTCATGCCCATGGGCGCACCTCAAATTTATATTAAATTATTTAAATTTCTTTTTAATTCATTAATCATAGACTCGATTAATAATATAATTGAGACCGTAAAGTCAAGTTTTGAAAAGGGTTATAAACAAGCCTGACATATATAGATTATTGTTTATTCTTGTTCTTTTTCATGCTGATATACCACTCTTCATCACCATAAAATTTTTCTGAACAATCCGGGCACATTCCATGGCTAAATTCAGCTTCAGAGTGATTTTGAATGTATGATTCAATTAAAGTCCAGTATCCTTTGTCATCTCTAATTTTTTTACAAGATGCACAAATTGGTAAAAGACCACTTAATTGTTTTACCTCAGATATGGTTTCTTGTAATTTTTTAATTAGATTTGCTTTTTCAGTTTCAGCTTTAACCCTCATTGAAATATCAAGCCCAACACCTATCACGTAATTCATATCCTGTAGGATATATTTAAATCCTGTGAGCAAGAAAGGAATAATCTGCCCTGATATAGTAGAGAACTCTGCCTCAATAGTCGAATGTCCCTGCTCAAGCACCTGGTCAATTGCTTTTTTGACATTTACTTTATCATCTGACGCAATAAAATCTATGGGATTCATTTTCAGAATCTGTTCTTTTGAATATCCGGTAATTTTTTCTAAATTTTGATTCCAATGTTTAAAATGTCCGAACTGATCAAAGACGTACATTATGCCAGGCAAACTATTAATAAGAGATTCTGAAAATTTTTTCTCTATTTCCAAATTCACAGTTCGGTTATGAACCTGTTTTTCCAGGTTCTTATTTAAATTCAACAGCTTTTTTTTATCTATTCCAGCACTTCCGATGACAATAGTCAAATTTGTAAAATATTCCATTGCTTTTTTAATTTGATTCTCTGAAATAACAGGAACATTTGCCAATGCGTCCAGGTATTGCGTTTTATCAAAACCAAATTCATCAGCCTGTTTGGCAAAAAAATCCATATTGGGTTCCTCTAAAAGGAATTGTCCAGTATATATGTTTCCAAGATGAATATTTTCAATAATTATTGGGGCAGCAACATCAATTAATCCATTTTTACATTTATAAATATTAAACCTATGTCCTTTGGTCAGCTGGCCTGCCAATATGGTATCACTTTCCAGACACCTTGATGCAGTGTCCGAATTTTTCCTGTGAAACTCTGTACAAATTCTTTGCCACCCACTTGCGATTAAGGCATTCCCATTAAGATCTGCAATGGCTGCCGGCAGCCTGGAAAATTCAAAAAAACTATCAGACAAATCCTGAAATACAGGAATGTCCAGAAGCTTAGAAAGAGACATTTCTGACGGTTTGTAACTATATGGTTTATTCATTGATTCGTTATCCCTTTCGATTATTTTCAACACACAATTTTAATAAGGCACACGATTGTTTGTATTATGATTTTTCAACAAGAAGAGAATAAAAAATCGTGTCGTCGTCTTTTAAGTGTTAATGGATTGTACGAGTATAAAGTACTCTAAATTGTTTTTAAAATCAAAAAAAAAATGAACCTATCTTTTCAAGCGGTTTTATAATTCTAGAATACCATTGAGCTTTACAATAACCGATTGGATTTGTTTTTGATGTTCTTGGGGTACCATAAGGATACTGATTTTTTCATTCCTGACAAACCCATCATCTTTTGTCCCTTTGATTGGGTCAGATTTGAATTTCAGGGCTTTGCCAGACAAGGATACGATTAACATATCTGCCAGGTTGCCGGAAAATCCATCCTGATCCATATGCTCGATATATTGTAAAAATAAATTGTTCAATGTCAACAAAAAGGGGGACACCTGGGCATATCCGTGCTTTTTACAATCTATGGATGACAACAATGCTCTACAACCAAACGGACGGTTTTCGTATTGGCTGCACAACGAATTTTCAAGCAGACAGCATTGTCCCCAGAGAGGGTCGTTTTCTTCTTCAGGAATTTTTTGACCTTCCCTGCAAAACCTGGCAAACTGATTCGTGGTCATTTTAGGAATGTATCTTTTAAGAGGAAAATTGTTTTCAATCTTTTTAAGCAGCACTTGTTTCTGATCATCTGACAACGTCTGAATCATATACGTGGCTTCCAAGCTTGTCAGCGTAACATTGCAGGTGCAGCAGGCGGCACACTTTTCTTTGCAGATCAGATGATAACCGGTTAATTGGCTTTCAAAAAGAGCGTATACTGTTTTTAATTGCTCCAATCTGGTCAAGCGCTTATTTTTTTTCATGAACACCCTTTAATTTGCTCTTTATCTTTTAACGTGTATCTTTTAAACTCTATATTTTAATCCCTATTGATTTGGTTTAGACGATCTGTTCTGACTTATCTTAATTGGGATGAACAATCAAATTGACATCCTTTTATTGGAGAGTAATATGGAAACCGATCTTATCATCAAAAGCATTGATATCATACGGATAAAGAACAATAAAGAAATCAAAATGAAAGATGCTGTCATTGATGAAGATATCCTGACCATAACCATCAACAAAGAAAAAGCCTTTGAAATGGTCTTTTCCATGACCCATATCCAAGTGCTTGCCATAGGATTTTTATTTACCCAGGGGATTATTTTCACCCGCACTGATATTTTAAACCAGGAATGGAACCGGAAAAAAAAAGAATGTCACATCACCTTATCTGCGGATGCCCTGGACCGGTTAAAACAATTTAAACAAGGCAATATGATCAAAGGTTCTTCAGGCGGCTCCCTTCTTTTAAATACTGCAGACAACATATTGATAGAACCAACAGACAACTTCAGTATTACGGCTGATCAGGTCCTTTCATTGATTCAACAACATTGGGACAGCTCTATACTTTTTCATAAAACCGGAGCAGTTCACAGCGCCGGGTTATGCGATTCAACAAAAATCATTGAGTATTTTGAAGATATTGGACGACACAATGCCGTGGATAAACTGGCGGGCAGTATCCTGTTAAACCAGACAACAACCAGCAACAAAGTGGCAACTCTCAGTTGCAGGATGTCCCTTGAAATTATAGGTAAAATCATCAAAACCAGGATCCCTGTTGTTATTTCCAATGCTGCCCCAACGCTTTCAGCAGTTCAATTAGCCGACAAAGCAGGCCTGACCATGATCGGGTTTGCAAGAAACAAACGGTTCAATATTTACACCCATTCCAAACGAGTGGTTCTTGACTGATCATACTTAGATATTTTGTCTTCTAAGTTTTTTTTTGCCAATTCGATATTTTTAACGAACCAGGCGGCAGAATCTTTTTGACCGTTTTCATCGATAAAGTTGACCTTTAATAATGGCTTGAATATTGATTTACCAAGAAAACTTGAAGGGTATTCTATGCTGTCAATTTTTGACAGTTCAATATGTATTTCTTTTTTAGGCAGCAGCATAAAAAACATAAGTGATGTATTTGTAATAGTGAGTATGCCATTTCCTTTAACTTGTTTATATTTCTTTGATTCTTGACCGAAAAAATTTGCAGATATATCACTGAAAACTATATTCTCATTTTGAGTTATTTCTTTAATCTTTTGGATCAATCCTTTTTTTCTATTTTTTATAAAGATTAAAAATCCCAATAGACCAATACCAATTATTATCAATAAAATAATTCCTGCGTTTTGCAATATTGGATAAGCTGCCCAACTCACTCCTCCACCAGATGCACCCATGGTATAGCTCCCCACATTGTTTATTATTGAACGCCGGCTTCAAGCGCGGCGGCTTTTTGCCGTCGCCGTGAAAGCCGTGGTTGTGTTTTCAGTCCTGTGTCTGTGGACTGATATCCCTCCGAACGTCGATCCTGCGTTTTGTGCGCCAATCCCACACCATGCCTTCTATCTCTTTTGCTATTCCATCTTCATATTGATAAACAGTCCATGTTCCGCCAATATTTTTATTGAGCTCAATTGCGTCCTTTAAAATCTCATTAGAATGAAATAAAAATTATTTATCAAACTCAATTTCAGATAACACTAGATCTCCTTTAAAAAGCATTAAATTTATATGCTCTCCTAATAGTCTCATGTTGTCATAAGTTTTTGATTCTGAATTGTCATCAAGCGATAAAATGACTTTGTTAATCATTGTTTTTAGATCAAGGGTTACTTTATCGAAAACACTATTTTTGGTCTTTAAACCTATTGTATCCAATATTGCACTTGATTCTTTAAGTAACTTTTCAGAGTTTTTAATATCTTTAATTTTGTAAAATCTTTCAGCATCATATATTTTTTGTCTTATTGTCGTTAATGGGAAGTAGTAATCTTTCATTTCAAATAACTTTTGTTTAATCATGTATAAATTTTTTCTTACTGCTTCCTGATCACCACTATCAGATTTCAAAAATGTCTCATCAATCAATGATAATGACCTATCAATATTTGCATGGAAGTAGCCAAAACCGGTGTCTTCAAAGATAGGATTCCATTCTATGCTTTCTTTCTGGCAACCAACAAATACAAATAATAGCAGAATAAATAAACTTTTTTTTAACATCGATTTGCTCCTATATTTTTAAATTTATTAACCCAAGTCTAATTCAGGCAAAATACAATTTTTGTCTATTAATCTGCAACTATATTGTATTAGTCAGGCATTTTTAAATAATTTTCAAATCACAAGAAAACTAAATGACTCTCATGCAATAATTTTAAGTTTTTAAGGCATAACCAGTTGAATTCAGGAACTACTCGGCCATAAGGATGTCACAACAACGATAATTTATACCCATGTAATTAAGAAAGGCCCCCATGGTGTAAAAAGTCCGGCCGAAATTCTGAGAAAACAATCAGTCTTCCAAAATGGAATATACTGGGTCCAGCATAGCTCCGCTTCTTCGGTTACATCCTGAAACATGCCGAACATAGCAGGAAAAATAACGGTTTCTTTTGTATATATAGCGTTTATAGAAAAATCAATCCGGGGCCTGGACAATAATCACATCACCAGCGTTCACCCAACCCATCATCTGCTTTGAAAACACAATTTTCAAAGCATTGTCTCGTTTTTCTTTCACCTGAACAAGGGTACCGGCATGAAGGCTGAATAATTTTGTTGCCGTTGATGCTGTGCCGGACCGGACAGCAGTCTCCTTGGCGACGATCACCGCTGTTTGACGAAAAGCGTGTTTATAATAGTTAACCCCGGCAAGAGCAATGGTCAATAACAATATGGCCAGCAAAAGAATCCCTGACCCGGAAAAGATCTTCTTGTTTTTAACCGTTCTTACTGCAGCCCACAGAAAAAAGAGAACAGAAAAGAAAATTGCCGCAAATTCAATTGTTTTTGCCCCTATAAATTTTTCCCAGAAAAAAAGAACATCCATGACATCCATAATCTGTTCTCGTTTATCTGTTACCAGAGCATTCGCATATTTTAAATTATATAACAAATCCGGATCATTGGGTGCAAGAGTTTTTGCCCGTTCATACCAGAGTATGGCATGGCCGATGTCATTGGCCTTTAAGTAAGCATTACCAATATTATAATACAGATATGGATTTCTCACCGGTGTCTGGGCAACAGCTTCAAATGACCTGGCCGCCTCCTGGAACCGACCTGATTGGTAATGGTTCATGCCTTCGTTAAATTCGCTGGTCACATTGGCTATAGCCTTTTGAGGACCCCAGGAAAAAATGATGGCACAAACCACTATACAGGCAAAAATTTTAAATAATTTTTGTATCCTTGATAAAAGCTGTCCGGCTGAATGTTCATCAATCTTTTTTCCTCCAAACCGGATCGATTCAATGGTCTGAATTAGATTCACCGCTTCATCTATTTTTTCATCATCAATCCCATTATGGCTTAAAATACTTCGGGTTTCATTTATGGTAATTGATTCCCCGATTTTTTTATCCTTTGCAAGGATGATTGCCACAAGAGCTGAATACAGGTGGGCCAAAAAAGATTCATCCCCTATCTTGGTTCTGGCAGCCTGTTTTAAATGATATTTTGCTTTTTCCTGCATAATTTTGTCATTGGGCTGATCCTTTGCCCTGAACAAAAAGAAAAGTTTAATTCCTGAAAACAATAGTCCTGGAATCAAAAGGAAAATAAGAAAATTCAGTCGCTCTAAAGGTTTGTAGTCTTTGAGGACAAAAAGGCCTTCCTTGACATCTAAAATATCTTTATTTAACAGTGAAACCTCTTTTTTTACCCCTCTGTTTTCTATTGACGGATTAACAGGAACAGGAACCGCAACAGGCATGTCAGATGCCAGGACATCTAACTCAAGGACCGGAGTGATTGCTGTTTGATAGCTTTTTTTATCATAGTCAAAATAGACCAGTTCCACAGGATCAATTCGATATTGCCCGGGAATAACCGGCACGATTGCTTTTTTAAATATTCTGGATCCTTCATACCCTTTAGGGGTCATGCCAATGTCATCTGTGGGGTTATCATCATACACTTTAAACCCCAGACCATCCAGGTTTATGACCGGCAAGCTTGCGTCCATGATATTACCCGTTCCTGCCACCTCAATGGTCAATGTAGCTGACTCTCCCACCATCAACTTGGGTTTGTCTATTCCAGCTGTGATATTAAATTGTCCCACAAGGCCGGAGAACACTCGTCCCCCGGTATACTCCGGCAATGGCATCACATCAATTGTCACAGGGTTTGAAACCACTCTGACGGGTTTATACTGGTTGGATGCAAAGAATGGATCATTTAAAAATGAATTAAAAGATGGATTTTGACTGGCACCCACCCGTACTTTAGCAATAAAAGAAACCGCATCAATGGTAAATTTACCCAATGTTGAAGGAATAATCAAAAAATCAACCTGTGTCACATGAAAGACCTTGCCATTGATATTTAATGTATAATTTTTCTCTGATTCAAAGGCCTTTGCGGTAAATCCTTTAAACTCCGGTCTGTTTTCAAACCCCAGGCCAGCCAATTGTTGTGATGTAAAAAACTTAATTGTGTAAACCGCCTGCTGGCCCACAAAAAGATGGGGCTCAGAAATAGATGCTGTGCTAAACAGGGCTCTGACATCATCGGGATTGACCACCTGATCCGTCACACGAACCGTAATGGGTTTTGTGGACATTGTCTGGCCATCCTTGTGAGCTGTAATGGATGGAATCATCAGCTCACCCTCGGAAAGCGGAGTCAGAAGATATTGATAAATGGTCTTGCTTTCAGATTGTCCGTTTATATATTGATAACTTGAGGACGTCCCCCTGGGATACACTTTAAAATCCTGGATCACGGAAAGATCCAAATCAGCCTTTCCCCCTTGGACAATAATTTTCAAAATAATTGAATCCTGGCGGGTAATCCGGGTTTTATCCACTATTGCTGTCACATCCAGACAAAAACCGATTGCCGGCATCAGTGCCCAAAAAAATATCATGACCAACCATATATATTTTTTATTCATACGCTTACCAGTCTTTTCCATTAGTTTTCCCCTGTCCCATGGGGATCATTGCTCTCCCCGGCTTATCTTCAAGCCGATTGAGCATTTTTTCCATATTCTGGTTCTGATTGGCCGGCAATGGTTTTTGTCCCTCTGAGGCCATGTTTTGGGTCTTCTCATCATCTGAATCTTGTCTGGGAGGTGGCGGTGCCTGATCCTGCCCGTCCTGTCCTTTATTTTCAGGCTGGTCTGGATTTTTGGCCTGGTCTTGATCATTTTCTGATTTTGCCTGTTGCTCTTTTTGATCAGGATTTTCATTTTTATCAGACTGATTATTCTGGTCTTTGTCTTTATCCTGATCATCTTTCTTTTGTTTGTCTTTATCTTGTTTGTCTTTATCTTGTTTGTTCGGGTTCTGCTTTGATTCAGACTGTTGTTGTTCTTGTTTTTTTTGCTTTACAAACTCAAGGTTTTCTTTGGCCTGGATATCATCTTCAAACTCTTTTAAAAGCTGTTCATATCCTTTAATGGCTTCATCCAGGTTGCCCAGTTGATAGTTGGTATTGGCCAGGTTATATTGTGCATCATGCCGAAGCCCAATTTCCTTTGATTGCTGGGCCTGCTCAAAATTTTTTTTGGCCTGTTCAAAATCTTTGGCCATGTAGGCGGCAGTACCGATATTATAATAAAGCCGTTCATCATCAGGGCTTTCAAGCTGGGCATCGATAAAATGTTTCCGGGCCTGTTCATATTGATTTTCCTCAAACGCTTTCACTCCCTGCCGCACACTTTTGGAAACAGATTGTGCATGAACCTCGGGTATCTGGAAGACAAAAAGACCGGATAGAATAAGGAATACCGCCAATCGTGACCCTTGGTTTGATCCCTGGCCTGATTGTTGGCCTGATATTTGACCTGAGCGTTTAGTTGGCGAAAGAAAAAATTCGATGAGTAATAACATGAGACAGGGGAACAAAAACCATTGATATCGATTTTCCCAGATTTTTCTCTTTCCTGAAACAAGGGCTTTTCTTTCCATGGTGCCCTGTATCTTATCTTTATAAATCACATCCAGATCCATATCCCCGGCAACCGACCTGACATAGGCACCATCGGTCATGGTTGCTATTTTCTGTAACCCTGTTTCATCAACTTTTGATAAAACAATATTGCCGGATGTATCTTTTTTAAATCCACCTTTTTCATCCGGAATGGGAGCGCCCTGGCGATTGCCCACTCCGATACAAAAAACTTTTATTCCTTGTTTGGCCATCTGCTGAACTGTTTTTTCCACGCTCCCAAAAGTGTTCTCGCCATCGGTAATAAGAATGATCGCCTTTTGCGTATCTGTTTGTTTTTCAAAACCTGAATAACAGGTTTGGATGGCAGCATCCAGATTGGTTCCGCCAGTGGGCAGGAAACTGGGCTCCAAAACCTTTAAAAAGATATTAAATGCTTCATGATCCAGAGTCAGCGGACATTGGAGGATGGCATTACCGGAAAATGCCACAAGGCCTGCCCGATCAGATTTCATCATCCTCAATAAATCGACAATCTCTCTTTTGGCCCGTTCAAGTCGGTTGGGCGCAATATCCTGGGCGAGCATGCTTTTGGAACAATCCAGGGCAATCATGATATCCACGCCTTTCTGCTTGACTTTTTCCCAGCGAAATCCCATCTGGGGTCCGGCCATGGCCACTATGGCAAAACCTGATGCCAGAATAATCAGAACAGCTTTTATCCATCGCCGCCGGGGATCAAAGCCTGGAACAATAGAAACCAGCATTTTAAATGGCGCAAAGGCCAAAAGGATTTTTTTCCTTTTTAAGATGCCATAAACCATGATCCCGGAGACTGGAATCAATATCCATAATAAATTCAACAGATATGGGTTGACAAATTTCAATTAAGGTATCCTTATAAACCGTGTATTGCTCAAAATAATATAAATCAAAAAAAGGATCAAACCAAAGGATAGAAGGCCAGGGTAAAATTCTTTGTAGTCCACCCATTTTTCAACATCCACCTTTGTTTTTTCAAGCCGGTTGATCATCTCATAAATCTGCTCAAGGGATTTTATATCATCTGCCTGAAAAAAACTGGCGTTTGTTTCTTTGGCAATGGTTTTTAACGCATCCATGTCCACATCCACTCGCTGGTAGACATATTGTTTGCCAAACAACCCGTCCACAAGGAAAGGCGCCTCGCCTTTTGTTCCCACACCAATGGTATAAATCTTCACCTTTCGTTGAACCGCAATCTGTGTGGCATCCTGCCAGGAAAGTTCACCTGAATTGCTTTTACCGTCTGTGAGCAGAATAATGATATTGGATTTGCTTTGGATATCTTCAAGACGTTTTAAAGAAATTCCAATGGCATCCCCAATGGCTGTTCTGGGACCAGCCGCCCCGATTTCCAAACGGTCCAGAATAAAAGAAATAGTATTATAATCCCGGGTGAGCGGCAATTGAGTAAAGGCATTAGACCCGAACACCACCATACCGATCCGATCGCCTTCACGTTCCATTATAAATTTGCGCACAACTGTTTTAACGGCTTCAAGCCGGGTCACGATCTTATTGTCGCGTTTAAAATCAAGGGCCCGCATGGATTCGGAAAGATCCAGGGCCAGAATAATATTCACCCCCTGGGTGGTCACATTGATTTTCTGATCCCCCCACTGAGGCCTGGCAAGGGCAATAATCAATAGTATTAAAGCCCCTATTTTAAACCCAGGAACCAGTCGCGATAACTTTACCCCGATAGAATCCGACATCGGCTCAAGCCCCTTTAAGGAGGGCACCCTGATATGATTGATATGGTAAAGGCTTTTGCGTTTAAACCGCAAAATAAGGGCGGGAACAACAAACAACAGCAACAATAAAAAAATCGGAGACGCAAACCTGAACATTATGGGTTCTCCTCTTGTTTTTCATCTGGTTTAACCAGACCGGTCTGTATTTGTTTGATGATATTCTTTACGATTTCAATGTCCTTTTGAACTGCATCCTTCTCAGGACGTATCCCTGCATATTTGATGGGATCACTATAATGTTGAAATTGTGATATATTCTCTTTAATCATCTTGTCCATATCCAGCAATTTAATGTGCCGGAGAAATTCTTCAGAAGTCATCTCTGTGGCCCGGCAAGATTCAGGATTGATATTAAAGGTGCCACTCATATATTTTCGTAAAATCAAGGTCAGATAAAAATAAAACGCCCTAGGATCATTCATTGACTCTATCCCAAGCCTGTCCAGCGCTTTCATGGCTGTTTCATACGGCGGCAGGATATTGGGCAGGGTTTTCAAAGAGTCTGGGGACTGCCCTTTTTGTATCCATTTTTTAATCAAAAAAAATAAAATCACACAAAGCAATACGCCGGCCAATACCATGAGTATAATTTTTATGATCAAAGGATCCATTCCCACAAGAATGGGTGGTCTTATGCCGTGAATATCCTGCATTTAACGGTACCGTCTCTCCCTGAACTTAAAATATTGCAGCAGGGTATCCGAGACCGATGCCCCGGTATCCAGTTCAATCACATCACTTTTGGCCTTTAAAAAGCTGTCACGCGTTTGTTGAAAATCAGTTAATTTAATGGCTGAAAACTCCTGACGAGTGCGCTGATTAAATCCATCAAACACCAGTTCCTTTCCGGTTTCAAAATCTGACAGAGTAATCACCCCTTTTAGCGGTAGCTGAGAACTGCCCTGATCATAAATCATCACACCGATAATTTCATGCTTCTGTCTGACTGCCCGCAGGCTTTTCAGATAATCATCGTCCAGAAAATCAGATAGGACAAAAACAAAAGTTCTTTTCTTGGAAATCTTGCCCAGATAATCCAGGGCTGCTGAAATATTGGTGCCTTTTCCCTGGGGAACAAAGGTAAAAATCTCTTTTATCACCCGCCAGATATGGCTGGTTCCCTTTTTGGGGGGTATATATTTTTCAACCTGATCAGTAAAAAAAACAACCCCGACTTTGTCATTATTTTTTATAGCATTAAAAGCCAGTACCGATGCCACTTCTGCCACCCGTTCGAGCTTGGTCCCGAAAAAAGTACCGAACTTGAGGGATGCACTCATATCAATGAGCAGCATCACAATACTTTCGCGCTCTTCAGTGTATAATTTAACAAAGGGTTTTCCAAGACGGGCCGACACCTTCCAGTCTATGGTTTTAACATCATCACCCGGAGAGTATTCCCTGACTTCTTCAAACTCGATCCCTGATCCTCGGAACACAGATCTATACTGCCCGGCCATGATACTATTTACCGTTCGGCTGGATTTAATATGGATACGCTTGATTTTTTTAATAATATCGGAGGGAATCATCTATTGTATTCCTTTTTAAGGGTATTCCTTTTTACGGGCTTCCCTTTTTAAGGGACTTCAACTGAATCAAAGAGGGTGCCGATAATATCATCGGTGGTGATATCTTCGGCTTCAGCTTCAAAACTTAAAATAATTCTATGCCGCAAAACATCCGGACCCATCAGTTTTATATCCTGGGGAGTAATATAGGCTCTGCCGGATAAAAAGGCATTCACCCGGGCAGCTTTAGCCAGAAAGATCGTGGCCCTGGGAGATGCACCGAATTCAATATATTCACCCACATCCATGCCGTATTCTGCAGGCTGGCGGGTGGCAAAAATCAAATCCACAATATATTGTTTGAGTTTTTCATCCACATAAATTTGCTCAATCAACTTTCCCATCTGGGCAAGCTGTTCACAATTGATCACAGGATTTACTGATTCAGGTGCCTGGAAACCATTCTTTTTTAAAATTTCAAGCTCTTGGGCCTTGTTGGGATAGTCCACCCGAACTTTGAGCATGAAACGGTCCACCTGGGCTTCAGGCAAAGGATAGGTGCCTTCTTGTTCAATAGGGTTTTGAGTCGCTAAGACCAGAAAGGGTGATGGCAGAGCATAGGTTTCACCCCCTATGGTGACTTGTTTTTCTTCCATGGCTTCCAACAGAGCAGATTGAACTTTAGAGGGTGCCCGGTTGATTTCATCTGCCAGAATAATATTGTTAAACAACGGGCCTTTACGAGTAATGAAATCCGATGTTTTGGGTCGATATATTTCAGTCCCGGTCAAATCTGCCGGCAAAAGATCGGGTGTGAACTGAATCCGTTTAAAACCGGCCTGGACTGCCGATGACAGGGCCTTTACCGCGCTGGTCTTAGCCAGCCCAGGCACCCCTTCGATCAAAATATGACCACCCGTTAAAAGCCCGGTTAACATGCTGTCAACTAATTTTTCCTGACCCACCAGTTCTTTTGAAATTTCCTGTCGGATACTGCTGATGAGCAGATGATTTTTTTCGATTGATTCTTTGATATTTTCCATACTCTTTTATCCTTAGAATTTCTTAGGTTTGTACCAATAAAAATACAGAACCAAACATTTTTTTAATTACATTTTTTAATTAGTTGATCACTAATATAATCTTGTGAAAAAAGGTGTCAAGAATGAAACAGGAAATTTAAAAAACCAGCGTTATTACTTGTCAATTAATTGCGCTGTATACAGATCTGCGGTCATTTTAACAAGCTTGATAATATGAGCCCTGATGGTCTTGGCATCTTTTAATGGATAATTTCTAAAGGTCATCAGTATACCGGCGCAAGATCCAATAAAAGCCTGGGAATAGAGCCTGGCACTCTCTTTTTTAACCCCGTGCCTGACCAGAAGCTCTTCCAAAAGATCAAAAAATATCTTGGTCACTGAGTCAAACTTGCCCACCATTGGTTTTTCAAGATCATCTTTTAACATCAGGTAGGTCATCATCTGAAAGGTTGATTCGTTTTCATTCAAATGATCCACAAAATTAATAGCAAATTCTTCAATACTGGCTGGTTCATCTTTCTGGACCATTTTTTTAAATGCCTTGCTGGCAGAGTTAATCTCCTGAATAAACGCTTCAGTAAACAATTCTTCCTGACTGGGAAAATATCGATATATGGTTGCCGGTGAAATACCTGCCTCATTGGCAACTTCCCGCATACCCACTTCATAAAATGGTTTTTTAGCAAAAAGAGATAGTGCAGATTGAATGACAATCTGTTTTCTTGTCTCTTTTTCTTTTTCTTTTAACTCTGCAAACTTTGATTCTACCACGGATATCCAACCTCTTTTTATCTTGGCTTGTTAATGATTCAATTGTCTATAGTATGCACAGACACAAAAATCAAGCTTAACAAGGCAATTTAACAGCAAAATGGTCTTCATTTTAAAAAAAAATATCCATACCCCAAAAATGATCATTTTTATTTTTTTTATCATCCTTCACACGCATGGTCGACACCTGTCATCATTTATTTGCCGGGTTACTATATTGACGATTCGTCAGGTCTTTGATATATATGATGCCTGACTGAATAATGGATTGAACTATAAATTAGATGATTATCGGATGCAAAATTTTATTAAAAGAGATCAGTTTGACTTTGAAATCGGTTACTTGACCAAGAGCCCGTGCGTTGAGTGCCAAAACAAATCAAACCAGCCCCAATGCCATAGAGATTGCAGCCTTCTGGATAAAATCCAGACCACCCTTGCAAAAGGGATCTCCACCCAGGCTTCGTCGTATAGAAGCTGATTGATTGTTGAATGGCCCGGGCATTTAATCAAACCGCTAAAAGTCTTGCCAATAAATATCTTTCAAACACATTAATAAAGCAGCTTGAACCCATTCAAACCGATTCCGGGTTTACCCTTGCAAAAGCCATGGCATCTGGAGTAAAAAACCCGGATTCACGCATTGGTCTTTATGCCGGAGATGCTCAATCCTATGATACATTTGCTCCTCTTTTAGAACCTATTATCCGTGAATATCACTCTTTTTTATCAGGCCAGGTTCACCAAAGCGATTTAAAACCCATTCATCTTTCAAATCTGGATCATGCCCAAGACCATATCCTTTCCACCCGGATACGGGTGGCCAGAAATCTGTATGGATTTAATTTTCCCTGTCACATGAATTTATTGCAGCGCCGCAGGGTTGAAACGATTATTATTAAAGCCCTTAACACACTTGAAGGCAACCTGAAAGGAACCTATATTTCCCTTGAGCGTGAAGACCAACACAGAATCAATGAATTAAAAAAACAAGGACTTGTGTTTGAAAGAGGGGACCGGTTTCAGGATGCTGCCGGCATTAACTCTGATTTTCCAAAATCCAGGGGTGCTTTTTTTTCTCAGGACAGATGTTTCAGAGTCTGGATCAATGAAGAAGATCATTTAAGAATCATAAGCCAGGAAAAATCAGCGGATATTGCAGGCGTTTTCAACCGACTATCGCAAGGATTAACCGCATTACGACAAACCCTTGAATATGCCTTTAACCATGGTTACGGCTACCTTAACTCCTGCCCCACAAACATTGGAACAGCCATGCGGGCAAGCGTCCATATCCGGCTGAAATACTTAGCCCAAAAGCCAGACATTCTTAATCAGATTGCCCAACAATATCAACTTTCCATCCGGGGGACATCTGGTGAAAAAACAAGGGTTGAAGATGCTGTCTTTGATATCAGCAATCAACAGCGGTTAGGCGTCACAGAATCCATGATCGTCAATAACCTGTATTCAGGAATTAAAGCCATCATCAAGGCTGAAAATCAAGGCTATAAAAAGCAATAGCCCTGAACATCTGGATTTCCCAGTCTAAAACCAGAAAAAAATAGCTTGATTTATGAGGTCGGCTGGAAAGATTTGTTCGCTGAAGAATCTTGCTGCAAAATCATCCAGTCTGGCAAGGGGGAATTCGTTGCTTCGGCATATAGTGTTTCCGGTGCTATATCTATTTCATCTCCCCATGTCAACACCCCAAGGTCTTCATTAATTGTAAAAGTTTTAAAAAATTCCATATCTTTGAATTTATCAAAGGCACCACCTTTTTCCAAATATTTTGAAAAATCAACAATCCCTATGGCACCATCCTCGAAAGTTACTTCAATACTATATTCGCCCTTATAAATAGCTGAGATTACATCTTTTATCATAATGTCCCTCCCTTCCTTATTTCAAAGGCTCAATTTTGTTAGGGGCTTGATTGTTTTTCGCTAATTCCCAATTCTTCAATAGATGGGTTTTGTGCTGAGAAGCCCACTCAACTACTAAACCCAAAGCCCGTGGAGCAATTTGGCCTTCCAAAACCCGGAGAGATTCTATCTCTATTACCACTTTTTCCCCACCATATCGAGCATGAAAATGAGGTGGATTATGGTCATCGAAAAACATGGCCACTATTATACCATAAAAACGGCTTATTTCAGGCATACTTAACTCCAATAAAGCGGTTTGTTATTATGAACATCCTAATAAAGTTCTTGATTACCTTGAAAACCATTGATACGCTTATTAAAATTATCTTATACTAAAAAACTATCTAACACAAAAAAAATCTGATTTGGATTTAAATCACTAACACTCACTTATGGTATCAATGGAGAATAGCCTCAATGTGGGCACTGAATATATTTTTTTCAAATAATCTTCCTAAAAAATGGTATTGTGTCCCTTTAATTTCCTTTAATTTCTAAATATTTAATGGAACCCAACAATAGAAAGACTAAACAAAGACCTTATCGCAGATGCCAATACCCATAAAAAAAAGCATGGATAAATTGATGGCGACAAAAGCAAATGAAAAATTGAGTCTATCCTGTTTCAATAAAAGCGTTGACACGAAAAAGATGATTCCAATGGCGTTAAGGCCTAAGAGGCCAGCCAACCAAGGGTGATTGATTAATCCATTTATTAAAAAAAAGAAAATGGCAAGACTGTATAGACTTGTCCAGATCAGGATCTGGATTTTAATCTCTTGTTGCGACAATACATGTGTGAAGCAGGGAAATCGTTTAGCGCCTTTTCTGACCAGTTGACGGCCCTGGGTCCTTAATTCAATGATAAAAAAATGCGGGATCTGCCAGAGCCCCAAAATCGCCATGGTCATCATCATGGATGGATCGAAAATCGGTCTGCCTGTGGCACTCCATCCGATCAAAATTGGCAGCATTCCACTGATGGTGCCGGGAATAATGGCCAGCAAAGATATTTTCTTCAATGGTGTATACAGACCATTATAAGCCACTACAGCCAAAAGACCACCAAAAAAACAAGGCCATGAGGCCATATAGAACAGACCCAAAAATCCTGTAACAATCATGGCAAAGGACATCACTGCAGCCTGAAACAACGGGACCTTTTGTTGGGGAAGGCTTCGATTGATGGTTCTGAAAAATGCCAGGTCATATTCTCTATCCTGGATATTATTAAGAACGGCCGAGCCTATTGCCAGGATCAGGACAATACCGCCTGTGAATAAAGATGAAAAAGAAAAATGATCGGATGCCATCACATGCCCCAATATCGCAGAAAGACCGATATAGAGGCACAAGTGCAACTTCATGATCTGAAAATAATATTTAAGACCTACAAAAGGACGAAAATTAACGCCTGGATATAGGGTGCTTTTATTACCACTCATCTTCTTTTTCCAGCCACTTTTCATATTCTTCCTGGGACACCACCCTGACCACTCCGGTCATGTCGGCATGGCCGGACCCGCAGAACTCGGTACACTGAAAAAAATATTCCCCTATTTTTTCCGGTAAAAACCATGCATAGGTATTGATCCCATTCACTGCGTCCACCTTGACTCTGAAAGCCGGGATAAACATACTGTGGATAACATCAGACGAGGTAATGTTGAGTTTGACAGGTGTATTCACAGGCACCACGATCTCATTTTCCGTTTCTTTGTCATTGGGATAATAAAAAAGCCAGGAAAAAGACTGGGCAGTGACTTCTATTTCAAGGGCCCCGTCAGGGACATTTCTAAGACCTGTGTACGACTTCCAACCCGAAATAAACATGCTCATTGCTATAATGGTAGGCAGCACAATCCAGACGGTTTCAAGTTTCCAGTTTCCCCTGATATCAGATGGTATGGGATTTTTACTTCGCCTGTAACGGATGACAAACCATATCATGACAAAGGTAATGGCAAACAGGAAAACAAATGAAAAACCGATAATATAATAAAACGTCTGGTCAACCAGGAAGGCTGGATTTACAATATTATTCATTTTTTATCCTCATCTGAATGCAACATCAAAAAACGTAAAACTGATCATGATGCCAAGAAAAAAAATAGTCCCCAAAAAAGAGTATGCCAATACCTTTCCCTCAAATTTCATGTGCATAAAATACAGCAGAACCAGTGCGCCTTTGCACGAGGCAATCAATAATGCAATCCAGACATTAAACTTTCCAAGGTCCAGATAGGAAACCCCCACTGTAATCCCTGTTAAGACCAAGAGTGCACAAAGGATCTTAAATAGAAAAGAATATTCAAAAACATGTGATGATCGTTTATTTTCCATGAATATCGCCTCCTAAATTACCAGATAAAACAAAGGAAAGACAAATATCCAGATCAAATCCACCAGATGCCAGTATAGCCCTGAATTTTCCAGCAGGGCAAACCGATCTTGAGTTATCTTTTCTCTTTGAACATAAATCAGGCTTATGATTAAAAGTGTCATTCCAATGATGATATGAATCCCGTGAAGACCGGTAATCACATAATAAAGCCCGAAAAAGATATTCTGCCCACCCGGCCCGTCCACCAGCTTTTCAGAATTCGGGTAAAAACCATGGGCAATTTTGTGGCTCCACTCGAAATATTTGTTAACCAGAAAAATCAGCCCGCAGATAATGGAGATCAAAAGCCCGATCATGGCCTTTTGTTTATCGTTTTTCTGAATGGCGGTAATGGCTGCAGCAACAGTAAAGCTTGAGACTAACAGAATAACAGTATTCATAAGGCCAAAAAGCCGGCTCAGCTCTTTCCCGCCTTCAATAAACTCACTGGGATACCTGGCAAAATAGACCGCATAAAGAACAAATAATCCTCCAAAAAGAATAATCTCTGTATAAAGGAAGAGCCACATGCCCAGCTTATTGCCGGATTTTTTGGAATCTGCGGACATCTATTTTCCTTTATCCCTTGTATTATTTAAATCACCAGTGGTTTTATTGGTGTTTTCATCATTGTTGGTATACCGCGCAACAACCTCGGTAAAATCATAAGGATAATCCAGCACATCAGGTTCTGTAATAAAATTGTGCAGCGGCGGCGGTGACGGTGTCTGCCATTCAAGGGTTGTCCCGCCCCATGGATCGGATGAGGCATTCCTTGGCCCTTTAAACGAGAGCAGTAAATTGATGACCATTAAAAAAATCCCAATGATGATAAAGGCAGCACCAAATCCTGCAAAAAAATTAAGGTTTTCATACTGGGGCAGATAATCAAAATATCGTCGCGGCATTCCCTGGAGTCCCACAATGAACATGGGAACATAATGAAATATAAAGCCGCCGGTTAAAAGCGTTGCTCCGATATAGGCTCGTTTAAAATTATACATACGGCCAAACATTTTAGGCCACCAATAGTGAAGAGCAGCAAAAAAAGCGAATCCGGTTCCACCAAACATGGTGAAATGAAAATGAGACACCACAAAGTGTGTATCATGGACATGGATATCAGTTCCAACAGCCCCCAGGACCAGGCCGGTCAAACCGCCCACACTGAACAAATAGATAAAACACAAGGCCAAAAAAAGTGGGGGTGCCATTTGTATCGAACCTTTATACATGGTGGATACCCAAGAAAAAACCTTGATGGCCGAAGGAATTGCCACCACAAAGGTGAGCAGAGAAAATACAAAAATAGCCGTGTCGCTCATGCCGCTGGTATACATGTGATGGGCCCAGACAAGAGAACCGGCTATGGCAATGGCCATTGATGATGCCACAATCGCCTTGTAACCAAAAATTGATTTTCTTGAAAAAACCGGGATAATCTCTGAGATCACACCCATGCCCGGCAAGATCATGATATAAACTGCCGGATGGGAATACATCCAGAACAGGTGCTGATAAAGAATAGGGTCCCCGCCCTTGGACGGATCAAATAACCCGACCCCCAGATACCGTTCAACCATCACCAGTATTAATGTGATTGAGATCACCGGTGTTGCTAAAAGCTGGACCCAGGATGTGGCATACAAACTCCAGGTAAACAAAGGAATCTGCATCCAGCCCATCTCTTTTTTTCTCATCTTGTGGACTGTTGTGATAAAATTTAAGCCCGTGAGCATGGAGGCCATGCCCAGAACGAATGCAGCAAACACCGCGGTTGAAACATTGGTGTGAGTAGAAATTGAAAAGGGTACATAAAAGGTCCATCCTGTATCTGGAAACCCGTCTGAAAACAAAGAGAGAATGGCAATAAACCCACCTGCCATGTAAAGATACCAGGACAAGAGATTGAGTTTTGGAAAAAAAACGTCATCTGCACCAATCTGTATGGGTAAAAGGAAATTACCAAATATGGCCGGCAGGGCTGGAATAATAAATAAAAAAATCATGATCACGCCATGAAGCGTAAAGAGCGAATTATAGATTTGGGCATTCATCACAGTCTCGCCCATGAACATCAGTTCCAGGCGGATCAGGCCACCCAGAAGGATACCCAGTAAAAACCAGAAAAGGATGGCAAACATATACATCAGCCCGATCCGTTTATGGTCTGTGGTAATCAGCCAGGACCAGATCCCTTTATATTTGGCAGGTGCAGGGGTTTCAAAAAATGATTTTACAGCTTCCATGTGCGCCTCGCAAACAATTAAGAATATGTTCAAACAGCCTTTTGTATCATGAGACAATTTTGTCTTTTTTTCTTTTGTCTCTTTTGGACGGAATTAACAAAAAAACAACAAACCCAATAAGAACAATCAAAATTGCCGTCCCGGTAATCTTAAACACTTTGAATACATAGGTTTTATTTTCAGGATCAAAATCAAAGCAAAAAGACAATACCCCTCTTTTGATGGATATGCCTGTTTCCCCTCTGTCCGCTTCAGCCAGGGCCATTCCAAGATCAAACGCAAGAAAATTGGGGCCGTACAGGTAGCGGGTAATCTTTCCATCTTTAGCAAGAACCATGAGTGCAGACGGATGGATATAAAAATCTTTGTCTTTTTTAATAAAATAATACCCTAAAGAATCAGTCAGTTTTAAAATATTTTCCCGGTCCCCGGTGAGATAAAACCAATTTTCTAAAGGAAATTCCCTGTTTATTAAATGATTATAATTTTGCTTAGACGTCCTTGCAACAGAGGAATCCTCATCATCTGCAAAGCTCAATGTCACCACGTTAAAGTCCTTGCCTGGAACCTGATCAACTAAATTCAAGGCTTTGGCAAGATCAGCCTGTAAAAAACTGCAAATAGCAGTACAGGTAAAAAAAATCGGCAAGATAACAACTGGTTTATCAAACAGGCTTGAAAGCAAAATATCTTTATTGTTTTCATCTTTAAAATGGGTATCCAGTGCGACAAATTTTCCAAGACGCTCTTCAACTTTGACCTGTTGTGACAACTCGGGTTCCTGTGTCTGGGCAGCCATGATCATTTTAGCGTGACCACCGCTATCGTGCACGTCAAACGATTTTTGGGGCTTCTCCATTGAAGCATGACTGCCGGGGTTCTCTTGTTTTTGTGCCAGAACAGCCGGAACAAAAAGAAGATGTATGGCCAAAAAAATCACAAAAATTTGCGATTTTATTTTTTGTTGCATTATTTTATCTTCTTGCTCTTTCCGGTTGAAAGATCAACATCATAAATTGTTCTGTACGGATGCCGGGTTTTAAATGAATCTTTTCCTGCCCCATAGGCCAGCATTATCCGTGTAGTTCCGGAAGCGTTTATCGGTTTATCCCATTTATCATCACTTGTCAGTGGCAGTGTAAAGGAAATGGTGGTGACCCCGCCTTCTTCCATGCCTGAAGGATTGATTACATCATTTTTACCACCCAATTCTTCATCGCTTGAGTGGCCTCTGTTTCTGTCACCATAGTGATCTTCTATTTTGACTTTTCCGTCTTTAACCGCACCGATAATAATATTGGCCCCCTGCATGGCTTTTTCAGGATCAAACCCAATCCCCACCCAACCAGTGGTTTTTGCAGAGACCATCACATGGATATTATCGCCTTCAATGGTCCATGAAAACTGCATATCTTTTACTTCAAGCTTATGCTGATAATCCATGGCTGAAGCTGAAAATGCAGTTAAAAAAGATACCAATATTGCTGCCAATAAAATTAATAAATATTTTTTCATCTTTAATTTCTCCTTAATTATCCGTATTGAAGTTCACCACCAGAAAAACCCAGCCCGATTGCAATTAAAACCGTAAACAGATACAATAGTGTCTTATTGTCAAATTTAGGCGTTTCAGGGTTATCTTTCAGGGCAATAATTACCAGAACAAGAGTCAAGGCACCTGCAAGAATCATCTTTAAAATTATTAAAAATTCCCATTGCCCGCCATAGGTATGCTGCCAGTCAAGAACGCCTGCAAAAACAGTGGGAACTATCCCCAATAGCCCCAGGATAACACAATGATAGCCGGTCCTGGCCAGAAATTTAAATTTGGGTATTAACGACACCAGGCGGAAAGTGACCGCACCCATTACCATTCCCATGGGAATATGAGTCAAGGCAGGATGCAAAGGATGTTTAAATCCAATAGTGCTTAAAAAGTCAAAAATTATTTCTGTCATGTGATCACCTTTATTGTTAAGTTGTTTTCTGATGGTAGATAAAGCAAATCCTGTGCCCGGATTTGTCCAAATCTGATCTTTTTATTCTCATTGCCAACTATTTTAAAAAATAGTTGGCATTTTACTGCTATTGAAAGACCAATATACAGATGGCCTAATATATTAAATACGGCGGTGCCATTTACAAGTCAAGAATTTTAACCGCCTTCACAATAAAGTTGAATTTACAATAAAGTTAGGGAAGATTAACTTTATACTTGACAACCAATAAAACAATGACAATTATAATTTTAACGGCAAGAGAGACGAACATGAGCAATTTAACGTTTTGAATTCATTGTTTGTGACGCTGGATTCAATAGTGCCGGAAAGAAGAACTCTTATTAATGTAACACTTATTTTGCCTCCTAAGAAAAGGCAGCACCATCCCCTCCCGGTGCTGCCTTTTTGCTTTTTTAGCCTTATGTCTGCCGGATATTGTATTAATTATGCGTGTTAATACTTGACTTGCCCCGGCTATTTCATTAAAAAAATGGTTATTATTATAATGATGCTATTTATAGAAACAAACACAGTTTATTAGGGTCAATACAGTTTAAATCATGATGTCAATTGTGAACAAGGAGTACTTATGAAGAATAAAAAGTATATTTTATCAGAACAGGATATGCCAAGGAAATGGTATAATATCATGGCAGACATGCCAACCCCCATGGAACCGCCACTCCATCCCGGAACAGGCCGACCCTGCGGACCTCAAGACCTTACCCCTATTTTCCCCATGAACCTGATTGAACAGGAAGTCAGCACGGATAGATGGATTGATATCCCGGAAGAAGTGTTGGATAAATACGCAATCTGGCGTCCAGCGCCTTTGTTCAGAGCCCATAACCTTGAAAAAGCCCTTGATACACCCGCCAGAATATATTTTAAAAATGAGGGCGTGAGTCCTGCCGGCAGCCATAAACCCAACACTGCCATTGCCCAGGCCTATTACAACAAAATGGCTGGAACCAAAAAAATTGCCACGGAAACCGGAGCAGGCCAATGGGGCAGTGCACTTGCCATGTGTTGTGCTTTTTTTGGTATTGAGTGCAAGGTTTTTATGGTTAAAATTTCATATAATCAGAAGCCCTATCGTCGTCTGATGATGGAAACCTGGGGAGCAAATTGTATTGCCAGCCCGAGCACTGAAACCAATGCTGGGCGGAGTATTCTTGAAAAAGATCCTGATTGTTCAGGGAGCCTTGGTATGGCTATCAGTGAGGCTGTTGAAGCTGCTGTCACAACCCCTGACACCAAATATGCACTGGGGAGTGTGTTGAATCATGTCATGATTCACCAGAGTATCATCGGTCTTGAGGCGATAAAACAAATGGAAATGACAGGCGATTACCCTGACATCATTATCGGCAGTGCCGGCGGTGGGAGTAACTTTGCCGGACTTGCCGCTCCGTTTGCAAGGGACAAAATCAATGGCAAAGAAATTGATATCATTGCCGTAGAACCCGCATCCTGTCCTACTCTGACCCGTGGACCCTTTGCCTATGATTTTGGGGATACCGTACAAATGACGCCACTTCTACCCATGCATACCCTGGGACACAATTTTGTTCCCGCACCCATCCATGCCGGAGGATTAAGATACCATGGCATGGCACCGATTGTCAGCCAATTGGTATTGGACGGCATTGTACGCCCAGCTGCAGTCAAACAAATGGAAACCTTTGAAGCTGGTATGATCTTTGCCAGGTCTGAAGGATATATTCCTGCACCCGAATGCAACCATGCAATTGCCATGGTTGTCAAAGAAGCATTGAAAGCCAAAGAAGATGGAACCAAAAAAGTGATTCTTGCCAACTGGAGCGGCCATGGTCTTGTCGACATGGCTGCCTATGAATCATATTTCAGAGGCCGGTTGTCCAATCATGAACTACCCCAGAAAACGATTGATAAGGCGCTAAAGGACCTTGAATCTTTACCCAAACCCAGACAGAAAACACAAAAGCAATAATATAAACCGTCCCGCAGCAGTATGCCATGCACAAACCGACACTGCTGCGGGTTTATTTAACCCCTATGTTACAAAAATTGCGATTTTAAAAATGAACACACCATCAGATAAACTGCCCAGCGATCTTCCCGACAAATCCGTCAATATCCGATGTCCACGGCTTGGTCACCAGATCGAGTTCTCCTATTGCAGAAGTGAAAACAGCGGGCTGCCCTGTTTTAAAACCCTTGACTGCTGGCACCATTATTTTGATGTTCATACCTATTTTAAAAAAAAACTGACACAAGAAGACTTTAATACCGCCTTTACAAAAACCAGCCGGCCTAAAATATTTTCTTTGCTCGATTTAATTGAGCAGGCAAAAAAGTCTCAGGAACCCAAGGATTGATCCATCTCATACAAAGAGGCTGACTATTACAAAATTTATAAACATTTCATGAACCATCCTGGTCAATTTATGGAATAATCTTTTTTTGCAGCCAAACTTTTATTTAACGCTGTCTATTGCCCGCTTAAATCCTTCAAATGAATTCTTAATACTTGAATCAGGCACGGCATAGGATAGCCTGAAATGGCCTGGCCCGCCAAAACCGGTTCCCGGAACAGCAAGAATCTTATTTGCCTTTAAAATATCGACAAACTCAATATCATTTTCAATGGGACTTTTGGGAAACAGATAAAAAGCACCTTGGGGTACGTCAATGTCATACCCTGCTTTTTGCAGTCCTTCACAGAACATATCACGGCGACGCCTGTAAATTGACACATCCACAGACACTCCCTGGAGCCTTCCCACCACCTGCTGAAAAAGAGAAGGCGCATTGACCACCATCATGGTATTGGCCACGCCGGCTGCTCCGGCAATCATACTTGCATCTTCGGCATCCGGGTGAATGGCCAGATAACCGATTCTTTCTCCTGCCAATGACAATTCTTTGGAATATGATGTCAATAAAACGGTATGGGGATAGACGCCAAAAACAGATGGCACGTCAACATCATAGGCGATCCGACGGTATGGTTCATCAGAGATCAGATAAATTCTTTTCCCAAATTTTTTACTGGCACGTTCAAGTACTATTCCAAGTTGATCAAGTTCTTTTTGAGTATAAACCGCACCCGTTGGATTATTGGGCGAATTGATCAACATCACCCGAGTCTTTTTGGTAATCGCTGATTCAATTGCTTTCAGATCAAGATGGAAATCAGGTAATGAGGTCACTGGTTTTAAATTGGATCCGGAAATAAAGGCATATTGATGATACCCCACAAAATACGGAGCCGGCACCAGAATATCTTCGCCTGGATTCATCAATGCCCGCAACACATCATTTAATGCACCGGCAGCACCTACGGTCATGACGACTAACTCAGGCGTCAGTCCCACATCAAATTCCCGGTTCAGATAATCGGCCACAGCCTTTCGGACGCCGGGGAATCCAGTATTGGGCATATATCCATGTGTGGTTTTTTTATCATTTATCAGATCAAGCAAGGTATCTTTAACCACCTGGGGCGGTGGGACATCCGGATTCCCAAGAGAAAAGTCAAACACATTCTGGGCACCATACTTTTCTTTCATTTGGATTCCTTGCTCAAACATTTTCCGGATCATGGAAGCTGCTTCGATCATGGCAACCATTTTATCTGCAATCGGCATTTATTCTTCCTTTATCATTATTTATTAAACATTTATCGTGATCCAACCAATCAATGGCAAGCTTATCAAACAGGATTTAATCAGATCTTTTCCTATAATAATTATCAAAAAAAAAGTCAATTAACTTAAAGGATACAAAAAATCCAGACTTGAAGTGCTTGTCGTTAACAAGGAATACCTGGAGTAAAGACTTTCCCATAAATTATATGGACACTTTAATGATATTGGACTATGACTATCCATATACTGTCTGAACAATCAGACCTTTTAAGTTATGATGAACCTATCCAAGTATAGGAGAACGCCATGAGTCAATCCGTCCCCATAAACTTAAAAAGGTGGTTTATCCTTCATTTTGCAGTGGATCTGCTGTTTGCCATCCCCCTTTTTTTCTTTCCCATTGCATTTTTATCATTTCTGGGCTGGCAAACCATCGACCCTTTTGCCACACGAATTGTAGCAGCTGCCCTTTTCGGTATTGGAATCGAATCTTTTCTTGGGCGGAATGCTTCTGCTCAAACCTTTAAGAACATGCTCAATCTAAAAATCATCTGGTCTGGTGCTACCATTTTCGGCGTTGGACTTTCGATCTTCCAGAGCGCAAGCCCTGCAAGTATCGGCCAATGGTTTTTGTTTTTAACCTTTATTGTTTTTAACCTGGTCTGGGTTGCATGGCGAATTAAAATTAACAATATATGATCTTATAAAAAATCAAAGGCGTTATAAAACAAGTCCCGGTACATCTTCCAAGATCGGTTTTTATTAGCATATAAAATCGTCGATTTGCTTGGCGATAATTAACCATGCCCCACAAGAAAAATTCCTACACTTTTTTTTATCTAAGATCCATTTTTAGAAAATAGTAAACTTTTTCATACTTTTGTTGACAAAAAGTAAGTACTTATCTAAAGAATAATAGCCAACAAAGGAGAAAGAGGATGTTTGCAAAACTGAAACTTAAATCAAAGTTATTTTTCTCATCAGCATTGGTTGTCATCTTTTCTATAGTTTTCATATCCCTTTTCGTTGTATTCAGTATCGAAAAAAATGCAAAAAAAGATATGGAATCCTTCCGCAGCCAGGAGATGGTGAAGATTAAAAAAAACCTGAAAAGCCTTGTGGATATCGCCTACGAGACTATCAATACCCATTACAGGCTGGCTACAGATAAGGAACATTTAAAAGAGGCCTACGGCCACAGGCTGAAAAATATTATTGATGTATGTCAAAGCATTATTAGCGATTCAATGGCGGCTGCTAAAAAGGGGGAAATATCCATAGAGGAAGCAAAAGCCTATGCTGCGGCAAAAATAAAGAATATTCGCTATGATGGTGGTACAGGCTATATATGGATTAACAATACAGATACCCCCTTCCCGAAGATGATAATGCATCCCACCATACCCTCCCTGGACGGCAAAGTTATGAACGATCCAAAATATAATTGCGCTATGGGCACAAAGAAGAGCCTGTTTCTTGCTTTTTTGGATGTCTGCAGGGAAAAAGGAGAAGGTTTTGTTAACTATGTATGGCCTAAACCCACAGCCGATGGGTTGACAGAGGATCAGCCCAAGCTTTCTTATGTCAGATTGATACCTGGTTGGGACTGGATCATCGGTACAGGGATTTATGTTGATGATGCGGTAAAGGATTCCATCACTAACGCAAAGGCGAGTATCAAACAGATGAGATATGATGACGGTACCGGCTATTTCTGGATCAACGATACCAGTACACCCTTCCCGAAGATGGTGATGCATCCCATCATACCCTCTCTGGACGGCAACGTTATGGACGATCCAAAATACAATTGCGCTATGGGCACAAAGAAGAGCCTGTTTCTTGCTTTTTTGGATGTCTGCAAAACTAATGGAGAAGGCTATGTCGATTATGTCTGGCCAAAACCAACAGCCGATGGGTTAACAGAAGATCAGCCCAAATTGTCTTATGTAAGAATTTACAGGCCCCTGGGATGGATTATTGGAACCGGCGTCTACGTCAACACCATTGATGATGCTGTGGCTGCAAAGATGAATTCGGTCAAATCCCAGATCAAGCTTACACTATATCAGATCATCGCCATTGCCATTGTTGCCCTTTTTATTACGCTTATCATTATCTGGGCAACCTCATCAAAGCTTCTTAACCCCCTTGCCGACTGTGTCAGGTTTGCTGAAGAGATCGGTGCAGGAAATCTTAAGGCACAGATCAATTACACCAATGACGATGAGATTGGTGTAATGACCCGGTCAATGGAGCAGATGGGTGGAAAGCTAAAATTATTGATTCAAAATTTTCTGGACAACGCTGAATCGATATCAGGATCATCCAGCAGGCTCAAAGATATCTCCCTTAACCTGACAGGCTCCTCCCAGGAGATGAAAAAACTGTCCCGCCGGGCCACTGAGGCAACTGGAAACACATCAGATAATATTAGAAACATCGCATCTTCAGTTGAAGAGACAAGTTCCCAGGTGGATTCGGTGGCAAGTGCCACCAGCCTTGTTTCAAAAGACATGAAGGATATCGGAGAGAAAATCGGGGATGTCTCTTCATCTATTAATTCTGTGGCATCAGCAATAGAAGAGATGTATGCGTCCCTCAATGAGGTTGCAAAGAATTCGAACAGGGGAGCTAAGGTTACCGAAGATGCAGCCCATCAAGCATCTACAACGTCAGATATCGTGGATAACCTTGGAAATGCAGCAAAAGAGATCGGTGAGGTTGTGGATATGATCAAGGGTATCGCAGCCAAGACAAATTTATTGGCACTTAATGCGGCCATAGAAGCTGCAGGAGCTGGAGAGTTCGGCAAAGGCTTTGCCGTGGTTGCCAATGAAGTCAAAGAGTTGGCAAAACAGACAGCAGGGGCCACAGAAAATATCCGTAAGAAAATTACAGGCATGCAGGAGAATACAGCATCTGCTGTCAGTGTCATTGCAATCATTGTTAAGGTTATCAATGAAATCAACACCATTATGGGTACCATTGCAATGTCTGTTGAGGAGCAGACTGCCACAACCAATGAAATATCACAGAATATAAACTTAACTGCCAACACTGCAGAGGCCCTGTCTGAAAAGGCTGAAAATATTGTGCAAACAATCATGGAAGTGGCTGCCAATCTTGAAGAGCTTTCCAGAGTATCTGATTTGATTGCAAAGGATGCTTCAGAAGCATCAGCAGGAACCGAAGATGTTCTAAGCAATGTGACCGGGGTTAATATGGCCGTTAATGACTCAGCCCAGGTCATTCAGAATATCAAGGATCAGGCCGAGGAGCTGGCCAGCTTGTCCGATGAACTTAAAAAAGCAATCTCCCAGTTTAAAGTATGAAAGATTTTAATATTGATCCTTTCGCAAAAAAAAACTCCGTCATTTTTTTCCATACAAAAAGGGCTTAAAACTAAAAAAGGCTGGTTTTTTTAAAAACCAGCCTTTTTTTAGAAAAGGAAAAAAAGATGAAAAAATTATTTCTTAGTATATAATGATTTATAAAGCAACTTGCGTGCCACTATAATAAAAAAAATAAAAATCCTTGTTTTACAGATACTTACAAAACCGAATGATTTTATTTATAATTCCTTTTTCCATTTTTTAAGTTTATAAGGCCAAAATAGTTCAAAATTTTGAACTATTTAAAAGCTATCTTTATCAACAAAAAGATAAGATGCTGAAATGATTATATTATTTGAAATTTCTGAAAAGTTTAAAATTTTGAACTGCCTGGAGGTATTGATGATAACCCTCCAGGCAATCAGGATGGATTTAATATCTATAAAGATCTGATTTAAACGGGCCATTGATGGGAAGGCCGAGATAATCTGCCTGCTCCTGTGTCAATTTTGTCAGGGTCACAGACAGATTTTTCAAATGAAGCCTTGCCACTTCCTCATCCAATTCCTTGGGCAGGGTATACACTTTTATTTCAAGATCTTCTTGAGCCAGCTTGATCTGAGCCAGGGTCTGGTTGGAAAAGCTGTTGCTCATCACAAAACTGGGGTGACCGGTGGCACACCCGAGATTAACCAGCCGGCCTTCAGCAAGAACAATCACAGACCTGCCGGATTCAAGGGTCCATTTGTCTACCTGGGGCCGGATATTAATCTTCTTTGCTTTGGGGTTATTGTCCAGAAAACTCATCTCAATTTCATTGTCAAAGTGCCCGATGTTACAGATAATGGATTCATCCTTCATCTGTTCAATGTGTTCACCTGTGATGACATGGTAGTTACCTGTGGCCGTCACAAAAATATCCCCTAAAGGCGCTGCTTCTTCCATGGTGACCACACGATAGCCTTCCATGGCTGCCTGGAGTGCACAAATCGGGTCGATTTCAGTCACCCATACAATGGCTCCATAGCCTTTCATGGAAGCGGCACATCCTTTGCCCACGTCACCGTAACCTGCCACAACAACTGTTTTACCGGCAAGCATGACATCGGTGGCCCGTTTAATACCATCTGCCAGAGATTCACGGCACCCATAAAGGTTATCAAATTTGGATTTGGTGACAGAATCATTCACATTGATGGCAGGAAAGAGCAGTTCTTTTCTTTCTGCCAGCTGATACAATCTATGAACACCCGTGGTTGTTTCTTCTGAGACACCTCTAATCTGTTTGGCAATATCTGTCCATCTTTGTGGCGCATCCTGAAAACCAACCTTCATACGGTCCATGAGACATTTTTCGTCCAGACTATGAGTTTTAACGTCCAAAAGGGACGGATCTTTTTCAATCTTAACGCCCTGGTGAATGTAAAGGGTCGCATCCCCACCATCATCAACAATAAGATCCGGCCCTGACCCATCGGGCCAGATCAACGCCTGTTCCGTACACCACCAGAATTCTTCAAGCGTTTCCCCTTTCCAGGCAAAGACCGCAGCTGTTCCTTTTTCTGCAATAGCTGCAGCCGCATGATCCTGGGTGGAAAAAATATTACAGGACGCCCACCTTATATCTGCACCCAGTTCATAAAGGGTATCAATGAGCATGGCGGTCTGAATGGTCATATGGAGGCTACCCATAATTTTAAGCCCTTTCAATGGTTTCTGGGGGCCATATTTCTCTCTGATGGCCATCAGTCCGGGCATCTCTTTTTCAGAAAGCTGCATATCTTTGTGTCCCTCTTGGGCAAGGGAAATATCTTTGACCTTATATTTTAGTGTCGGGTCAAGCTTAATAAACGATTGGTCTTTTCTTGATTGTACCATGTGAATACTCCTTAAATAATCTGCTTTTAAATAAACATATCAAAATATGTTGATACGTTTTCTTTCTAAGATATAGACTTCTGGTTTTTTTGTCAATAAAAAAAGCCGCCAAAACTTTTGTTCAAAGTTCAGGCGGCTTTTAAAAAACAAGGGTCGGGACGATTATAGTCCGGCCAGCTCTTTTATTTGTTCGGCGCGATCGGTTCTTTCCCAATAAAAATCAGGGTCTTTCCTTCCAAAGTGTCCATAGGATGATGTTTTCCTGTAAATTGGGCGAAGGAGATCAAGAGTTTTAATAATGGCAGCCGGACGCATATCAAATACCTGTTTGACAATATCAACGGCTTTTGCTTCCAAAATTTTTCCGGTTCCCATGAAATCAACTAGAAGAGATACAGGTTCGGCAACACCGATGGCATATGCCACCTGAATCTCGCATTTACTTGCAATGCCTGAGGCAACCAGATTCTTAGCTACATATCGCCCCATATAGGATGCACTTCTGTCAACCTTAGAAGGGTCTTTGCCTGAAAAACAACCGCCGCCATGGCTTCCCTGTCCACCATAGGTATCAACAATAATTTTCCGACCGGTTACACCACAATCGCCCATGGGACCACCGATAACAACACGGCCGGTGGGATTAATAAAAAACCGGGTGTCACCATCAATCATCTCTTCTGGAATGACTTTTCTGATCACTTCTTTGATAATGGCTGCTTTTAAATCATCATAAGTAACATCCGGAGAATGTTGGGATGAAACAACAATCGTGTCCACTCTTTTGGGCAGGCCATCAACATACTCAATGGTCACCTGGGATTTTCCATCGGGTCGCAAGAAATCAAGTGCACCGTTTTTTCTGACCTGCGCCAGCCGTTTAGTCAGTTTATGGGCATAGATAATGGGCATGGGCATCAACTCAGGGGTTTCATTGGTGGCAAAACCGAACATCAGCCCCTGGTCTCCCGCGCCTTGCTCTTTGTGAAGGCCTGCGTCTTCATCAACGCCCTGGGCAATATCAGCAGACTGCTGGTCAATACTGGTCAGCACCGAACATGTCTGCCAATCAAAACCCATGCTTGAAGAGTTATATCCGATATCTTTGATCGTATTTCTGACCACCTCAGGAATATCCACGTAACAATTGGTGGTAATCTCTCCGGCCACCATTGCAAGACCCGTAGTAACCAAGGTTTCACAAGCCACCCTGCATTTTTTATCTTCAGCCATAATGGCATCAAGGATGCTGTCGGATATTGCATCTGCGACTTTATCGGGATGCCCTTCAGTAACAGACTCAGACGTGAACATGAAAGATTGTTTTTCTGACATTACAAACTCCTTTTATCTTTTGATAACACAAGTTATCAATATACAAGTTATAATTAAAGTTACCCATTAATAAGGGTTTATTTGTGTTTTGTCAATAATCTACAAGGATTTAGAATACGTTTTATCCTTGATTTATAGAAAAAATAAATGACTTGACAATTACCCCATACTTTCTATTCTTTGATGATATTAATATTCAAATTATCACCCAGAAAACAGCAAATGACTTTTTTAATAATTGGAAAAAAAATGGCTGAAAACAAAGAGACCAGAATTACAGGGATTGGGTCTGCGCTTGTGGATATTTTGATCAATGAATCTGATCAGTTTTTAATAGATCTTGGGAAAACAAAGGGGGGCATGACCCTTGTTGAGGACATAGAGATCCAGCAGATCTTGTCAAAAACTCCCAACACGCCGATTGTTGTTCCAGGCGGGGCTGCCTGCAATACTATTGTGGGAGTGGGTTGCCTTGGGGGAAAAGCCAGGTTTATCGGCAAACGGGGGAAGGACGTCTATGGTGAGGCATTTGAAAAACAAGTCATCCATTGCAATGTCGAGCCCCTTGTCTCTATCGGCCAGTCACCCACGGGCAAGGTATTGTCCGTGGTTACTCCTGATGCCCAGCGCTCCATGTTCACTTTTTTAGGAGCATCCACAGAACTTGCTCCCGATTCTGTTACACCGGATATGTTCAGTCAAAGTGCGATTGTCATGATTGAAGGGTATCTTCTTTTTAATGAAGCGCTGATGATGGCTGCTTTGAAAGCTGCCAAAACAGCAGGAGCCTTCATTTCTCTGGATCTGGCAAGTTTTGAAGTGGTCAATGCCACCAAGCCGATCCTTGAAAAAATTATCCAAGAGTATGTCGATATTCTCATTGCCAATGAAGATGAAGCAAAAGCATATACTGGTTTTGATGATGAGCAAAAAGCCATTAAAACATTATCCAGACATGTCTCATATGCCATATTAAAAGTTGGCAAAAGGGGCAGTTATGTCTCGCACAATGGTTCTATCACCCGCATTGAACCGGTTATTGGCAAAGCCCCTGTTGATACAACCGGAGCAGGAGATCTCTGGGCGGCTGGTTTTCTTTTTGGCATTGCCAATGACTTGTCCATTGAAAAATCCGGACAGATTGCCTCGGCCTGCGGATATGAAGTGTGTCAGGTGATGGGTGCCCAACTGCCGGATGATGCCTGGGATAGAATAAAAGCCCTGATTTAAGGTGACCCTATAAAAACTATTATTTTTTTTACATAGCTTTAAATCTATCTGCTTTAAACCTTTTGTGTTTTGTAGAGCCTGGCCAGTCGTTCAGGAGAAACTCCGCATAAAAAAAGGATCCTGAGCATCCAGTTTCTTAATGTGCAAAAGATCAGGCCCTCTTTTTCCCAGCGCCGAGCCGATGTCAGTGTTTTTTTATTAATAAAACCGATTCTTCCTTTATTTTTTTTAATACGCTGCATAAGAACCACATCTTCCATAATGGGAATCATTGGATATTGACCGATCTGAAAAAAATAGGCTTTTTCAATAAAAATAGCCTGATCTCCATAAGGGATGCGAGTCATCCGGGACCGAAAAGAAGCTGTTCTTTCGATAATGCGGTATTGCAGACCTTTTTGATTAATAGCCAGATCAAAAGCGCCTGCCTTTATTGATGGATCATCCATTAAAACAACAATATCTTTCAAACCATTTTGAGGCAGGATAGTATCGCAATGAAGAAAAACAAGGATCCTGCCCAGAGCCATTGACGCTCCCGAATTCATCTGATTCCCTCTTCTTGCCAAAGCAGTCAGGCTGATCACATCTTTTCTTTTTATATCTCTTATTGTGGTGCCGTCCGGGTGCCCATCCACCACAATGATTTCCATTGACCCGTTAAACAGCTGTTCATGCAGCCGATCGATGGCCAAATTAATCATTTGGCCTTCATTGATTACAGGAATAATAATAGACAGGTCAGGCGTATAGGATGCCAATGCGCGTAAGGTATCTTGCCCCATTCTTTGACCCAGCTGTGCCCTATTTTTCAAGGCTGATAAATCTTGAGGGGTATCAATATCATCCAGCGTTTTGAGAAGTTTGTATTGAATTGATTGTTTTTTAAAAGCATCCAGAGTTTGATCCAGAACATCTGATGTGGACCAGTTGATCCCTTTAAACAGTATTTTTGAAAATACCGATCGTGTCAATCCAATCAAATAATACCCGCCATCCTGGCTGGGACCGATTACCCCACCATCCCGCTCTAATGCCTGTCCGGCAAGGGTCATGATTTCATTATCAATCTCAGGGATATCTGTGCCAACCAGCACTGCTCGATCAAATCCATTTTCAAATATATTCTCAAAGGCATTGACCATCTTCTGGCCAAGATTCTCACCCTGCTGGGCCACAAACGCATAATCTTTTCCCAGCCATTGCTTGAGCATTTTTTCTTTTTCAGGGGGCCAGAAAAATAGAAACAAATTTTCAAAAGGCTTTAAAACTCTGAGGATATCCTGAACAAAGGCTTTATACAACTCCAGCACAAAATCTTCATCACAACCCTTGGACAGCCTTGTTTTCACTTGTCCCTTTTCAGGCGCCTTTAAAAAAAGAATAATTGCCTGGGAACTCATTTAAAAACAATTTTATATACATCTTTATAGGTTTTCGCAAAATGAAAGGTAATGCCCTCTTTAATGTGCTCCGGGAGCTCTGTAAAAGCGGGAAAGCAACCTTTGGGCAAAATGATTTCACGCAGTCCGAATCTCCTTGCAGCAATAATCTTTTCTTTAATCCCGCCCACCGGCAACACTTCTCCAGTAAGGGTAATTTCTCCGGTCATGGCAAGGGGCCGGCCAATGGCTTTTCCCGTGGCAAGAGAGACAATCGCTGTTGCAATAGTCACCCCGGCACTGGGTCCGTCCTTAGGGGTTGCCCCTTCCGGCACATGGATATGGATAAAAGCCTCATCAAAATAGTCTTCAGCAATTTTAAATGATTTCAAATTGGATCGGACATGACTATAGGCAATGGCAGCTGATTCCTGCATCACTTCCCCCAGTTTGCCTGTGAGCTTAAAACCAGGGGCTTTTTCATGAACTTTTACAGCTTCAATGGGAAGCGTGGCTCCGCCCATTGACGTCCAGGCAAGACCGGTGACCACGCCCACTCCGGACATCTGATTGTCATTTTTAAAAAAAGGAACGCCAAGGTATTTCTCAAGAGACTTAATATTCACCTGAATTTTTTCTTTCTTTTCTTTTAAAATACTGACAATACTTTTTCGAATAATCTTGTTGAGCAATTTCTCAAGATTCCTGACACCTGCTTCCCGGGCATACCCTTCAATCAAATAGCGGATGGTGGGATCAGTAATGGTAATGATCCTGGAAGTCAGATTATTGCGTTTCAATAGTCTGGGCCAGAGATGTTTTCGGGCAATCTCCATTTTTTCCTGGGTAATATAACCCGACAGATTGATTCGATCCATGCGATCCAGCAATGGAGCTGGAATTGTGTCCAGTTGATTGGCTGTGCAGATAAACAAGACCTTTGATAAATCCATGCGAAGATCCATGTAGTGGTCTAAAAACTCAGAGTTCTGTTCAGGATCAAGAACTTCAAGCAGAGCTGAGGCAGGATCTCCCTGATAGGACATACCTATTTTATCTACCTCATCAAGCATGATCACCGGATTGGCTACACCCGTGTCTTTTAAGGCCTGGACCATTTTACCGGGCAAGGCGCCCACATAGGTCCGGCGATGCCCTTTGATTTCTGCTTCATCCCGCATGCCGCCAAGGCTGAAACGATAGAATTTTCTTCCCAATGCTTCGGCAATGGATTTTCCAATACTGGTTTTCCCCACTCCCGGAGGACCCACAAAAAGAATGATGGATCCTGCAATATCCTGCTTATAAATCCCTGCGGCAAAAAACTCGATAATTCGTTCTTTTACATCAGAAAGACCTGCGTGATCCCGGTCAAGAATTTTCTCAGCCACTTGGATATCAATATTGTCCTTGGAATAGATCCCCCACGGATAAGAGGTAATCCAATCCAGATAATTCCGGGTCACCCCGTATTCTGAAGAACCGGTTTCAAGAACAGATAGTTTTTCAATCTCTTCATCAAATTTTTTGACCACATGTTCCGGCGGATTAAGTTCTTTGAATTTATCTTTAAACTTATCCACATCTGATGTTTTATCATCTTTTTGCAGCCCCAATTCCTTTTGGATGGCTTTTAGTTGTTCTTTTAAAAAGAATCTGCGTTTATTATCATCCACCTGGGTATTAACATCTTTTTGAATTTTACTCTGCAGTTTTGCAATTTCGATTTCTTTTTGCAGCAGCATCATGACCTTTTTCATCCGGGTCATCACAGATGATAATTCTAATATTTCCTGCAAATCAACTCCTGAAGCCGTGGTAATGCCGGCTGCAAAATCAGTCAGGGGTCCTGGTTGATCCGGGCTGAACATGCCCAGATACTGCCTGACTTCTTCTGAATAAAGCGGATTCAATGACAATAATTGTTTGATGGCATTGATAATGGCAATAGCATAGGCTTTGAGTTCATTCTCATTTTCCTTGACAGGTATAAAATACTCGACATGGGCCACAAAGGGAGGTTTATCAGAAAGAAATCGTTTGATGCGGAATCGTTCAAGGCCCTGGGCAATAAACTGAATATTCCCCTGAAACTCGTTAATATTCATCATTCTGATCACACAGCCGACCTTGGGGAAATCCTCCTTGTAAACATATTTCCCCCTCACTTCTTTAACATAGGCAATCCCCAACAAATTCTTAGAGTCTTTGGATGCTTTGAGCAAGGTTTCTTCCCACCGGTTTTTGTTGACCACCAGAGGTTGCACCTGGGCTGGCAGATGAGGGCGGCCGGTTATGGGCATAATATATAAAATATCAGGCTTGATGTTCTGCTCAACCAATTGCCCCTCTTTTTTCTGGTTTTCATCTTCAACGATTTCCGGTGTAATGGGATTGTTGTCATCTGTCATAAATCACCTCTAAAAAAATTGGAATATGTCAACATTGATGATATGTTCTAAATATTATAATCTTGTTTATATTCTGACAACCTAAAAAGCAAATTCCATGCCTATATTTTTCAAATACTTACATCATCACCTATAAACAAATGCCCATCTGATCCGAAACAGGCAAAAGTCTAATCGATCTTTCAGGCTTGTGGCTGTTTTTTATCTTGAATCTTATTCTTCATTGGCTACAGCAGGATGGCATATTTTTTTTTCAACCATTTCAAGGAAAATGCGCTTAACAGTTTCAAAGACCAAGGGTTGGGAAATCTCATGAGTTTGAGATAATTGTGCCGCCACTTCAGACAAAGACGTCTGGCCATCAAACAGGGTGATGATTTCATGCTCCATCCAGACCCAGGGTCTTTCATTAACAAACTCAAAAGCCACTGAATTCCACTTTTGAAGATATTTTTTTGAAATCTGATAATCACTTTCGGGAAAATAGACCGGAACCAAATCCTTAAGCTGCTCATCCGGCAATTGGGAAAAGCTTTCTAAAGGCACCTGTTTTTTTCCTCTGACTTCATCAACCAGGACGATGCCTTGTTTTAATAAATTACTAAAAAAATGACGTTTTGAAGAATCCATTTATTTATCCTAAACAACTTGTTTACATATAACAAAAAAAAACTAACCTTACCCCATTTTTATGTCAAGCGGATTTAATACGAATCAGCTGACATTCTAACAAGTATTTGACTTACTCTTTTTTTGAAGATAAACATAAGCTGAATAAAATACCAAAGGGGATAGTATCATGGAGAAAAAAACGGCCAACACTTCTAATGTAAAAAACACCACGCTTTCTGAAAGTCTTGAAGACTACCTTGAGACCATTCTTAAACTCCAGACCATTAAAACCGTAGCCCGTTCAAAAGATATTGCTGAAGAATTAAATATCAAACGCGGATCAGTCACCGGGATGTTAAAAAAACTGGCTGCCAACAAAATGATCAATTATGAACCTTATGGATACGTCACCCTGACTGCCAAGGGCAAAAAAATTGCTGAAGAGATAGAAAAACGTCACATTGCCATCAAAGATTTTCTTATACGGATTCTTAAAGTCGAAAAAAAAACCGCAGATGATATAGCCTGTCACATGGAACATGCCATGGACAATACCACATTTAAACGATTTACCGATTTTATCAAATCTATCGACTCCTGTCCCCGCTGTGGTAAATAATTCTGGATATCCATCAAATCAAAATAAAAATGTGATGACACTCTAAAGAATAATCACTTCTCATCCTTTTGGATTGAACTAATATCGCTATTTACCAGTTAATGCCTCAACTGAAATCCTCACCATTACCATATCACCCACAACGCCCATTTTATAAAATTTTCCATCACCCACATGAAAATCCAGCCGGTTAATCTCAAATGAGGTATCAAATCCGGCTACATCTGATTTTTTATCAAACGGATGTGCTTTAGGACCATAAAAATTAAATTCTATTGCTATTGACTGTTGAACATCCTTGATGGCCAGCATCCCTTCCAATGCATAAAGGTTATCTTTAACATGGGTTATGCTTGATGATTTAAAGGTCATGACAGAGAATGTGTCGGCATCAAAAAAATCTTTTGATCTTAAATGAGTATCCCGCTTTCCATTCGAGGTATTGATACTTTTTACATTCACAGAAAAATCAATTCTGGCGTTGCTCAAATTTTGGGGATCAAACACCAAGTCTGCCTCAAATTCTGAAAAATGGCCACTGACAATAGAAAAAATATGCTTAATGTCAAATCGAATTGCTGAATGAGCAGGATCGATCTTCCATTGAGCCGCCTGAACAGTCCCTGCAGACAATATCAAAAAAACAATAGCGATACTCATCAATAATTTTTTCATGATCAATCTCCTAATAGTTTTAATATTTAACATCCATATTTAAGCAAATAGAACAATAAATCAGTAAAACAAAGACAGGTACAAATAAAACTCTGGATGGTATGGATATAATTTAAGGCACGAATAATTCAGTGTAAACCCCGACAGGTGAAAATCCTTATTAAATTAACATAGGTTTTTACTGGCCTATGGCCGGACATCCGATATCCATTATTTATGTTTTAATAAAACCTGTGGCCTTGACCCACTTAAAGACAAGAACAATTACAGCAGTCAAAAATGCAGTCAACAGAAGGATATATGGCAGTCCGGATTCAAAAGATTTGCTGACATTGCTTGCATGGACAAATACCCCGAAAAAAACCAGGAGAGCTGATATTCGATGACTGACAAGCCATTTATTCCAGCCAATTTTGATTTGAATGCGGAAAAAAGCGATTAAGACCATTATAGTAAGAAACAGCAAAAGGCCCATGCCTAAAAATTCAGGCCAATATCTTTTTTCAAAAGGAAAAAAAGAAAACCCTTCTGCCCATAAGATGAAAACAGGGTGACAGATGGCAAAAATCGTTAACCAAACCCCGTTAATTTTATGAAATTTTAAAGCCTGGGCTTGACTAAAAATTTTGTTTAAAAAAACAAATCTTGCCGCAGAAATGGCCTGAAAAGCCATTAACGCTCCGGCCAGTATTCCGAATATTTTCCCAGACCGAAGCATAAGTTTGGCTGTGCCAAACTTATAAAACATGGAGGGCGATTCAAAATAAAAAGGAATGGCGCAAGCAAATACCAGGATCAAAACAAAACCAAGAAGGCAGACTATTTTTAAAACACTATTGATTCTCATCAATTGCACCTGCATGGATTAGGCTCCCATCTATTATGGATGGGTTCTATTTTTTTGTCCAGAGCGCTGTTGCAGTCAAGCCACTGTGCTTTCGAACAATTCGATCTTTTTGAGCTATTTTTTTGAGATAAGAACTTATGATTGCTTCAAGCTCCTCATCTTCTTTTTTACTCACCCGTTTGAAGAATGCCATCTGATTATTCAATTCATCCTGGATGGAAACATTTTGCTCCCACTCAATCGTATCAAAGGTGATTTCAGGGAAAAAACCCATGGAAAACAATAAATTGATTTTATATAAAATGCTCTGGGGTTTATCTTCCAAGGGTGTCCCAATAATTTTTTCCCAAAGATCAGAAAGAATGGGATGTGCTCTTTTAGCAGCCCATCCTCTGATGGCACATCCGTTTTTTGAGCAGGCCATCATTTTGAACAAGGCATCGGGTGTAGCAACCCCGGGGGACATAAAGGCGACAACAAGGTCAAACTCACTCTCCCAGCCTTGTTTTTTAATATTCACAGTTAACCAGTCTTTACACAGAAGCGTTATTTTTTTTGTCAAATGGGACGGAATATCTTCCTGGAATCGATCCAGCATTCTGGGTGAAAAATCAAGGGCTGTTACCTGGGCGCCCTGACGAGCCAGATCCAGAGAGAATAAACCTGTGCCGCACCCGATATCCAGCACTTTCATTCCATCCCAAATCAGGCGGTTGCGTTTAAAAAAATCAATAGTTTTTTCAAGCCTGCGGTTTCGGATCTCTCTTTGATCTGTATTATAGGTGACAGCTGCTTTATCCCAATATTCAGGGGTGGAAAACCCTTTGTGAACCTTATGGGTATCAGATTGCTGATCCGCTTCCCACTGACTGATCCAAAAGTCTTTATTAAAGATATCATCCATCAGATCCTGCTTTTTTTTATAAGGTTTGTTTTTCTTTTAGCGTAAAGACCCCTTTGATATCCTCAACCACCGCGTATAAGGCCGGTACAAATACAAGGGTTAACACCGTGGCTGCGATCAGGCCATAAGAAATACTCACAGCCATGGGAATTAAAAACTGGGCCTGGAAACTGGTTTCCAGCAAAAGAGGAAAAAGTCCTGCCACCGTTGTGACAGACGTGAGCAATACCGGCCTGAACCGATTTTGACCTGCCTCAACCACAGCATCAAAAATGCCAAGTCCTGCCCGTGTTTTGGCGTTGATAAAATCAATCAGGATCAAAGAATCATTCACCACGATTCCAGACAGAGCCACAATCCCGAAAATACTGAACATGGTCAACTCAAGGCCACTGATATAGTGACCCAGAATCGCACCGATCAGACCAAACGGAATGGCCGTCATGATGATCACCGGCTGGATATAGGACCTGAACTGGCTGGCCAGGAGTACAAAAATAATCATGGCACACAAGCCAAACCCTGTTTTCAAATTGCTGATCAGATCCTCTGTTCGTTTGGCCTGGCCTTCCATGTCATAGGTCACGCCGGGAAACCGGATGTTTAAATTTTCAAGAAAATTTTCTTTTAGATTGGTGACAATTTCCTGGGCATTGGCAAGGTCTTCATTAATATCGGAAATCACAGTGATAATCCGTTTTCGATCCACGCGCTGAATGGCTGAATATCCCCTTTTCATTTCAATGTCTGCCACCTGATTTAAAGGAATTTGCCTGCCATCTGACGTCCTGATGTGCAATTGATCAAGGCTGGATTCAGACTCTCTTTCTTTCTGGGAATAACGGACCATGACCTTAATATCATCTTTTCCCCGTTGAACCTTCAAGACTTCGTCCCCATAATAGGCCTGCCGGATCTGACCGGCAATATCAGCCATGGTAATCCCCAAAGCTTTTGCCCCTTTTTGAATATGGATGCGTTTTTCCATTTTACCGGGCCTGAAGTTATCCGTGATATCAAAGGTGCCCGGATATCGACCGATTTCATCTTTTAATTCATCTGCTGCCCGTGCCAGTTGATCAAGATCCTGGCCAATGAGCTGGATTTCAATGGGATTTCCACCCGGTCCACCATGGATAATTGAAAAAGTCAGCTGTTCAGTACCCAAAATATCTCCGGTCAGTTCCCGCCATTTGGCTGTCACCTCAGACGCTGGAATATTGGGCCGCATGGAAGATGGCACAATTTCCAACCAGGCCTCCCCGCAGTGACCGCCAAACACGGCCGGTTTCCAGTCCCGTCTGGGAATCACCCCTACCTGTGAAAAATTATTTTTTATCAAATCCTGGCCGTCCTTCACCCGATCTCTGAAATGCTCATTGAGTTTAAAGGCACCGTCTTCAATCTGTTTAATGGTTTTTTGGGTTGCTTCAAAAGGGGTTCCCAATGGGTAGATGACCTCTGAAATCATCCAGTTGGAATCTGTTTTCCCAAACAACAAAAAAGGCACGTGACCACCGGCCAAAAGTCCCACGCTCACGATGAGAACCCCGACACCAATGGCAAGAGCAAAATAACGGTTTCTCACACTATATTTGAGCACAGGGATATAAATGGAATGAATAAAAAAGTTCAACCCTCGTTCTATTCGATTCCGCAGCCATGCGTGACCATCTGAAATATCTTCTTTTAACCATTCCAGCCAGAAAAAAAAGATCCTGTAAATCATAAGTTTGTTTTTTTTTGCAGGAGTCAGTGAACTTTTCAGATGTGCCGGTAAAATAACAAAGGCTTCCACAAGGGAAAAAGCAAGGATACAAATAACCGACTGGGGCATGATGGAAACAAATTTACCGATAATCCCTGTAAGATACATCAATGGTACAAAGGCAACAATGGTTGTGGCAACAGCCATCACCACAGGGCCTCCCACTTCACCAAGCCCGTCAATCACGGCATCTTTGGGTGATTTCCCGGATTCATAATGGGTAAAAACATTTTCACCCACAATAATGGCATCATCCACAAGAATACCTAAAGTCATGATAAAGCCGAACAAGGACAGCATATTAATGGATGCCCCAAAAAAGTTTAATACTAAAAAGGCGCCCATAAAAGATATGGGAATGCCGATGGCTACCCAGAATGCCAGCCCCAGGTTAAGGAAAAGGGCAAGGACAATAAAAACCAGGATAATCCCCTGGGTCCCGTTTTTAAGCAAAAGGTCAATCCGATCCTGAACCAGTTCCGCAAGATCAAACCAATACCCCAGCTCAATCCCCTTGGGCATGATATCTTTGTGAGTTTCAATATAAGCCTTAACCGTATTTGAAATGGCAATGGTATCCTGACTGTCTGTTCGGCGAACCACCACAAGAACAGCAGGCTTACCATTAAATCTGGCCTTGATGTCCATGTCTTCAAACCCGTCAATCACGGTTGCCACATCTTCAAGCCGGATCGTCGTTCCATCGGCCCGAGTCACAACAGGAATCTGTTCAAACGCTTCGCCTGTGTAAAGTTTGCCCTTGGCCCGGACGATAAATTCTTCCCCTTTTGTCTTGATTTTTCCACCAGGCAGATCAAGACTGCCTGTTTTAACTGCTGCCGCCACCTGATCAAAAGAAAGATTAAATCGTTGCAGGCTTTGTTCAGAAACTTCAATGGATATCTCATACTCTTTTACACCAATCAGGCTGGCAAGGGATATCTCGTCTGTTTCCACCAGATCGTCCCGAATTTTTTCTGCAGTCTTTCGCAGCAACCGCTCATCCACTTCTCCATAAATAGACAGATAAATAGCTGGATCATTGTTTTTAATTTCAATGACCACTGAATCTTCTGCTTGTTCAGGAAAAGAATCAATCAGATCAATTTCCGTCCTGATTTCATCCAGCTTTTTGCTGATATCGGTCCCCGCTTCCAGTTCAAGCATGACAGAGCCATGGCCTTCAATGGCAGTAGAATACATGGCCTTAATATCTTCAAGACTTTTAAGTTGCTCTTCAATCTTAATACAGATCCCTTCTTCCACTTCCTCGGGAGATGCTCCGGGATAAGGAACAGAGATATTAATCATGTCCAAAGAAAACTGAGGGAACATTTCCCGCTTCATATTCAAAGCCGTATAGAGTCCTGCCACGATAACAAAAACCATGATCAGATTCACTGATACCCTGTGTTCAACAGACCATTTGCCCACTGACTTCATGATTTATTCCCCGTTCTCTTTAATTGAAAGTGCCATACCATCCAGAGCATTGGGAAGGGGTGAAGAAACAATTTTATCTCCTGGAGCCAGGCCATCACGGATGAATATTTCTTCTTCAAATTTCCTTAAAATACTTACTTTTTTCATTTTCAAATGATTATCTTGAACAATAAAAAGAATATCATCTGTCTTTAAAAGATATCTGGGCACCACATAAATGCCGTTAATGGTTTCTCCAATGATGCTGCACTTGACAAATGAGCCCGGCTTTAAGTCAAACACCGGGTTAGCCGGTTCATTTGAAGATACTATTTCAATGGTCAATGGAAGTGTTCTTGTCTGCTCGTCAATCTGAGCTTTAAGACGGGCGACTTTGCCGTTCCAGACCTGGGCTTGCTGTGAATTGGGGTTGGCCATCATAATCTGGACCCGTGGTAATTCTTTATTTTCAGACAATCCTTTTAACCAGCGACTCTTTTCAATAGGTATTCTTAAGTCTACATCCAGGTGATCCTTTTGATAGATCACACCCAGGGTCTGACCCGGATTGACATATTCACCCTTTTCAACCATTTTTTCCAATACAAACCCATTAAAGCCTGCTCGAATCTGAGTTCTTTTCAGAGCAAGGTCTGCCTTTTGAAAATCCAACTGTGCCATGGCAAGGGCAGCCTTTTTTGTTTCCATTAAAGTGTCAGTGAGCGACAGGCGGTTGGAAAACGTCTGTAACTGCATTCTAGCCTGTAGATACTGCTTCTCAATTTGATCAAGGCTGTTTTTTGATGCAAACTGATTTTCAACTAAGGCCTTCACTCTTTCCAGCTCTTTTTGGACAAGCATTTGATTGGCTGTGGAAAGGATAATATCATTTTTCAGATTTCCAATATCCTGTTTTAAATTCTCAATATCTGTTTGGGCCTGATTAATTCGTACCTGTCCGGCTTCACGGTTGAGTTGATAAGATTCAGGATCAATCTGAACCAGAAGATCTCCTTTTTGAATGGCACTGCCTTCAACAAAAGAAGGGTGAAGATCTTTTATCCGTCCAGGGACTTCCACAGAGATTTTAACCGATTTTCTGGGTTTAATCGTTCCAAAGGCTTCCACCATCATGATTTTTGAAACAGGCGTGGCGATCAGGACGTTGACACTTGGCGGTATTTTAACAATCTCATTTTTTTCCGGTTGTTTCTTCAGGGAAATAAGTATTTTCATTAATACAACGGCAATGACCAACACAATAACAACCCTTAATATTCGATACAGAACAGATGGTTTTCGATTATTTTTAAATGATTTTTCCATTTTGAGTATTCAATCTCCTTGCTGATATGAACGAACAAACGAATGCGAATTCATTTAACCTGTATTTATATACCAAGAAAAATTGTTTGAAAAGCCATTAGAATCTTTTGGACAAGGCTAACAGATTGATCCTGCGCTATTATGACACTTAAACAAAGCATGAGAGGTAAGCTGTTTGGCTTGATTTATATTCAACACTAACCTATTATATCCCCCGATATAGTACTATAATTTTTTTTTATATGCTTGCAAATAATTTTTTAGGGTATGGAAACATGATGAAAAAGCTTGAATTGCTCTTTAAAAATTTATCCATCCATTATCGGCTTCTTTGGGCCTATTCGCTGGCTTTTTTATTAATTCTGGGCCTGGTCAGTTTTGTGACCTATTCAGTGATGCGGACTACCATTGAACAAAATATTGAAAAAGAATTGGAAAATTCTACTCACACTATTCTGAACATGGTGAAAACAGCGATAAATGCCTCTATCCGGAACCATTTAAGGGCCACTGCGGAAAACAACCACAATATTGTCATTGATCTATACCACAAGGCCAACAATGGATTGATGACTACCCAAGCAGCAAAGGATAGGGCCAAACAGATCCTGTTGTCCCAGTCCATCGGGAAAAGTGGCTACATTTACTGCATCGACCATGAGGGGATCATTCAGGTTCATCCAAAAAAAGAGCTCATTGGCACAGATCTTTCAAAATACGATTTTATCAAAGTCCAGAAAATAAAAAAAAGCGGATATATTGAATACGACTGGGCTAATCCTGGAGAGACTGTCAAGCGGCCCAAGGCCCTTTACATGACCTACTTTGCACCCTGGGATTGGATTATTTCGGTTTCCTCCTACCGGGATGAATTCAAAGAACTGCTGAACATTGAGGATTTCAATCAAAATATTCTTTCCATCAAATTAGGGAAAACCGGATACCCCTATGTCATGGACAGCAAAGGGCTTCTTGTGATCCATCCCAAGCTTTCCGGAACCAATATTTATAATTCCACAGATGAAAATGGGCGGATGTTTATCCGGGAAATCTGCGAACAAAAAAACGGAAAAATCATATATCCGTGGAAAAACCCGGGTGAAATCAAAGCCCGTAAAAAATTAGTTATTTTCAATTATATCCCTGAACTGGACTGGATTGTTGCATCTTCCAGCTATTTGGAAGAATTTTATCATCCATTGACCACCCTTGCCTATTCCATTGGTGCCACTGCCCTGTTCATGCTGATTCTGTTAATTCCCATCACCTGGCAGATAAGCTCCAGGCTGGCCAAGCCAATACAGGAGATGATTAATTTATTTAAGACCGGTGCCCGGTCTGGTTTTACAAATCGCCTGGATGTCAAATGGGGCGGAGAAATGGATGAGGTCGCCAAAAATTACAACCGTTTCATCGGCACGCTTGAAACCACACGGCACCAACTGGAAAAGTCCCATGATAACCTGGAAAAAAGAGTGGAAGAACGGACCCGGGAACTCTCTTCCTGGATTCATGAACTTGAACAGCGCAAGTCAGAAGACGCTAATTTAAGAGAAATGAGCAAGATGATCCAGGTCTGCAATACCAGTGAAGAGATTTATAAGGTCATGAAACATTATTTTAAACTGTTTTTTCCTGATACCGCAGGTTGTCTCAATATCTATGAAAAAGAGAGTCAGCACCTGAAACCTATGGCTTCCTGGGGAGATCAAACCTTTCAAAGTGCTGCTTTTCTATCAGAAGAATGCTGGGCGCTCAGACAGGGAAAACCATACCTGGTACAATCCGGACAGGCCACCCCTTTATGCAGTCATCTGGATGAATTTTCAGTCAATGAATCCTTATGTGTACCCCTGATGGTCAGAGAAAAGGTACTGGGATTGCTTCACATCCTTGCCTCCCAAACATCTTCCCGCTCTTCTGGAACCATGAACCAATCACAGCTCAAATCCAAACAAGGCATAGCAACAATCATTGTCGAACATCTCGCACTGTCCCTGGTCAATATCAGCCTCAGGGAAAACCTGAGGCTCCAGTCCATACTGGACCCTCTGACCGGTCTTTACAACCGGCGGTTTTTGAATGAAAGTCTCAAGCGGGAGGCTCGCAGTATGAAACGACACAATTATTCCATCGGGATTCTTATGATTGATGTTGATTTCTTTAAAAAATTTAATGATACCTATGGCCATGAATGCGGTGACGCTGTGCTCAAGGATCTGGGCCGGTTTCTTCAGGACAATACCCGTGGGGACGATATTGCCTGCCGATATGGAGGAGAAGAATTCGTTCTGATCCTTTCAAAGACGGAAAAGGATCAGACTCTGATGAAAGCCCAGAACTTGTGTCTTTCTGTCCGGAAAAACCTGAAAATTTTCTGGCAAGGTATCACACATACCATTACTATATCTATCGGGGCTGCACTGTGCCGACCTGGCCAGTCCCTTGAAAAGTCGCTGAATAAAGCAGACAATGCCCTGTATCAGGCAAAGGCCCAAGGCCGGGATCAAGCGGCATGGGAAGATGCTTCATTAAATACCCTTGAATCGGAAAAAACTAAATGATTTAAAATTATAGCTTTTACAAGCAATAATGATATACAAAATGTTCGGCTTGTTACGGCATAAAAGGAATTCAGACTTGAATCCGGTACTCTCGACAATTATTCTCTTAATTTGTAGTAATGTTTTTATGACATTTGCCTGGTATGCACATCTTAAAGAGCTCAATAACAAAATTTGGATTATTGCGGCACTTATAAGTTGGGGCATTGCTTTATTTGAATACTTATTACAAGTTCCAGCCAATCGGATTGGCTATACCGTTTTGACTGTTGGCCAATTAAAAATAATTCAAGAAGTGATTACGCTGTCTGTTTTTGTACCATTTTCACTGTTTTACTTAAAGGAGCCACTAAAAACAGATTATCTTTGGGCTGGACTCTGCCTCGTCGGAGCAGTCTTTTTTATGTTTCGAAGTAAATTTGCATAACACAACGAGTCTGTCTCCACTTTTGAAAAGAAAATTTAAGGCTGACTACAATTTTTGGGTAAAGGACCACTCTGGCAAGAGGTCATGATTCGCTTTATTCTATAATTAAAAGACCGACCAGCATATGGCCTTGGTGTTTACCGGGTTCAGGCTCTGAGATATGTTTTATTTGTGTCTGATGGAGCACTGGATTGATCGTTGCCTTTTCCGGATGATATCTCATACTTAGAATATCACCTGCTTTGATGTTCTCCAGTACTTTTGAATCCTTACGGACCAATATGCCAAAGCCCTTTGAAGAGAAATCCTTTAGCTTGAATTGATACACGATTTCATTATTCCCCGGTATAAATTCAACACTGCCGGTATTATGGGTTTGTGTTCTTGGTTCACCCCGTAAATTTATTATCTCTTCCGGAGTAGGGTCATTCTTTTCCATTTACAATTAAACCCCTATATAAAATAAAGTTTCATATTCTGATGAGAACTTTTTGTTTCAAATGTTCATTCATCAGACTATGTTTAACATTTTAAACAAACCAATCCTATTTTTTTGCTTTTGGCTTTTTTGGCAAAACTTCTATTTTTTCCGATTTTGGTTCTGGCATTGGTTCTGGCATTGGTTCTGGCTTTGCAACTGGTTTTTTCGCCTGTTTCGCCTTTGGTTTAAGTCCTCTTAAAATTGGAATCAATGCATCTTTGTTCTCTGCCAACAGCAATGAAATATCTTCGAGCTGATTTTCATTGAATTTAAGTTTTGAACTTTCCAGAAATTCAAACAAATTGTCGGCAATATCGAGCATCTTATCATAGGCGTCTGCTTCTTTTTTTGTCGCAAATGTCATCTTTTCCTCTCCATTCCTGACAACAATATACTTCACAATTACAGCCATTTTGTCTCCTCAGGGTCGCAAATATTAATCTTTACTCTGTATCGGTTTGTTTTTGTTTTAATATAAAAAAGGATACAGGTAAAGGGTTTTTAAAAACAAGTATTATCGCCCCTGTTCCAACTCTTCGTTGCTGGCAGTCCAGGGAACTATTTTTAACAGAATCAACAACCCTGGAAGGGCAATTAATGCACACACCCCATAAAACAGATTCCATCCGATATAATCAGTCAGATATCCAGTGGTTGCTGCGGCAAACACACCGGGAACGCCCATAAGGCTTGTCAACAAAGCATACTGGGTGGCGGTAAACCGTTTATTGGTCTGAATGGCCATGTAAGTGGCATAGGCGGCCTGGCCCAATCCAGTTGCAAAAAACTCAAATGCCACGATTGTACCTAATAGTATTTGACTATAATTTATCCAAAATAAAGAAGCATGATCAATCATATTTAAAAGCGCGAAAAAGGCTGTGGAGATTGCTTGAAGAATACCAAAACAATAAAGAGACTTTGCAATGCCCAGACGAATCATGACCGAACCACCCACCAATACCCCGCCAAACAGACCGAGCATTCCCACGCCTTTAACAATGACAAAATAATCTGCTTTGGAAAATCCCATCTTGACAATAAACGGGATAGTCATGGTACCGGCCATATTGTCCCCGATTTTATACAAGAGGACAAACAGCAAAATCAAAATGGCACCATTGCGGCTAAAGAATTCTTTAAACGGTTCCACAATGGCCTGTTTTAAATTCACGGGAAGCAAGACTTCAATTTTGGGTTCAGGCACCAGCAGATTGGTTACCACACCAACCCCCATTACACCGGATAAGGCGATAAAAATAACCGACCATGAAAAATCATAATCTGCCAGCACGGAAAAACCTACAGCCACAAAAGTGCCCAGCCGCCATGCATTCATCCAGACACCGGTGCCAAAGCCTAATTCATTGCTTGTCAGATATTCCCGCCTGAAGGCATCCAAAGCAATATCCTGACTGGCCCCGAAAAAATTAACGCACAACGCAAAGACTGCAATCCACCACAATGATATTTTGGGATCAAACTGACCAAGGATGGCAATGGTGACCATCAACCCGATCTGGGCCATGAGAATCCATCCCCGTCTTCGACCTAAAAAAGGAGGAACAAAACCGTCCATCAGGGGGGACCAGACAAACTTCAAGGTATAGGGCATCCCCACAAGAGCAAAAAGACCAATGGTTCCAAGGTCCACATTGGCATCGGTCATCCAGAATTTTAAAACATCTTTAATGACATAAAAAGGCAGACCCGAGGAAAACCCGAAGAAAAACATGACCATCATTCTCCAGGAAAACATGATCTTGATGGTCTGAACAAAAGATAGTTTAGATGAGCTATTCATGAATGAGGACTTTTGAACCGTGATCTTGTTAAAGGGTGAAAGTCATATCACTGGCAACTGCAAAACAGTCCATGACCACACCTTTTTGTTTCAAGTCTGCCTGGCAGATATTTACAATATCATCCATCTGTTTATCACTTCTATTCTGGTTCAGGTGGAAAAGTCCGAATTGCTTAACATTGGCTTTAATCGCCAGATCAAGGGCATCTGTATACAACGAATGTCCCCAGCTGATATTTTTTTTATAATCGTGGGGCGTATATTCTGCATCATGAATCAAGAGATCGACATCTTTTGAAAACAATAGATAATCATCAAATGTTTTACCACCGGGATGATTAAATCCAAGTTCATTGTCTGTTAAAAAAACAAAGGCGGAATCTTCTTCGATGAATTTATAGCCAAACCCTCCGCCGGGATGACTTGTTGGAATCGTCTCCACATTAATAGATCCAATCTGAAAGGTATCATTCAGATCTTTTTTAAACACAAGATTGGCGTTTAAATCATTCATTCCAATAGGGAAAAACGGTTGTTTTAAAACTTCATTCAAAATATCTTTAGTGGTGATATCAAAAAACGTGCGGTCCTGAATCAGTATTTCAACCTTGCTGAACTGCAAGGGCCTGAAAAAAGCCAGCCCCAGGATATGATCCCAATGGGCATGGGTAAACAACAGATGATATTGCGTAATTTTTTTTTCAAGAAGCATATCACCCAGTCGCCGGATACCGGTGCCACCATCAACAATAATTGTTTCACCGCTCTTAGCTGTAATTTCAATACAGGTTGTGTCCCCGCCATACTTCTCGTATTGCTTTCCTGATACAGGGATTGAGCCTCTTGAGCCCCAACATTTAATATCCATCACCCTCCTGTATCATATCATATTTTTTTCGTAAACCAATAAATTGTCTTATCTTTATCTAAGGACTTAAAATAAGTACCATGTCAAACTCAGGACAAATCATTTTTTTATATAAATGCCCGGTGATAAATGATATCTTTAAAAAAAAATTTAATACTTAAATTAAAGGAAAATACATATGGCACAACTTATCGCTGACAGACGAGACGTTGATTTTGTTCTGCATGAGCAAATCAAAATGGTTGAACATGAACATTTTGAAGAATTTAATAAAAAAATGATCGATATGATTGTTTCTGAAGCCAGGACCCTGGCCATCAAAGAAATCCTTCCCACATTTAAAGACGGGGATGAAATCGGCTGCCGGCTTGAAAATGGAGTTGTTACTGTTCCCCCATCTTTTAAAAAGGCCTGGAAGCATTATTGTGACGGCGAGTGGCTGGCCATGTGTGATGACCCAGAAGTGGGTGGTCAGGGCATGCCGAAACTGGTGGGGTGTGCTGCACTTGAATATATGACCGGAGCAAATTCTGCTTTTATGCTCTATTACGGCATGACCCATGGGGCTGCCAAACTGGTTGAGGCCTTTGGAGATGAGACCCAGAAAAAACTGTACATGAAAAAAATGTTCAGTGGGCGCTGGGGCGGAACCATGCTTTTAACCGAACCTGAAGCAGGGTCTGATGTTGGTGCATTGACCACCACAGCCACAAAAAATGACGACGGCACTTATTCCATCAAAGGATCAAAAATATTTATCTCATCAGGTGACCATGATCTTTGCGATAATATCATCCATCCGGTATTGGCTCGAATTGACGGTGCGCCTGCCGGCACCCGGGGGATCTCTCTTTTTCTAGTCCCCAAATATCATGTTAATAAAGACGGCAGCCTGGGTGACTTTAATAATGTCGTCTGCACCGGTCTTGAACATAAAATGGGCATTCATGGCAATGCCACAGCATCATTGTCATTAGGGGAAAAAGGGGAATGTACTGGTACCCTTTTGGGAAAAGAAAACAAAGGCATGTCTGAGATGTTTAAAATGATGAATGAAGCCCGGGCCTTTGTTGGGATGCAAGGCTTTTCCGTGGCCTCTGCTTCCTATATGTATTCTCTTGATTATGCCCGAAACAGGATACAGGGTCGAGCCGCCCAGGTTGGAAAAGATGCATCAGCCAAAAGCGTGCCCATTATCCAGCATCCTGATGTCAAACGCCAGTTATTAAACATGAAAGTTTATACCGAAGGCATGCGATCGCTCATTTATTATTACGGCAAATGCCTGGACATTGTTCATACAACAGCCAATGAACAGCTGAAAGCAGATACAGCTGCACTGGTTGAAGTATTAACACCGATTGTTAAAGGATATATCACAGACAAATCTTTAGAAGTCTGTTCCCATGGCATCCAGGTATATGGCGGTTATGGTTATGTTCGTGAATACCCGGTTGAACAGCTTATGAGAGATTCCAGGATTTTCATGATTTATGAAGGAACAAACGGGATCCAGGCATTGGATCTGATTGGTCGGAAACTATCCATGAATAAAGGCAGCAGTTTTACCTATTTTATTGACCAGATAAAACAAACCATTCAAGAGGCAAAAAATATAGAGGGTCTTGAAACCCTTGTTGAAAAAGTAGCCAACGCCCTGACAAAGTTCGAAGCGCTTTCATTGGATATGGGTCAACGGATGAAATCAGAACGAATGCTTAATGCCTTTTCCTTTGCCCACCCCTTCCTTGAAGTGGCAGGAGACATTACCTTTGCCTGGATGCATCTGTGGCGGGCAAGTATTGCTGCCCCGCAACTGATAAAAAAAGTCGGCAGTTTTGACAAGGAGACAATAGCAAAAAAAGCATTGAATAATAAAGATACTGCATTTTATGCCGGACAGATGGAATCAGCCAGATTTTTTATTCTTACTCTCCTTCCGGCAACGCTTGGCAAGATGGAAGCGATCCTGGAAGGGGCCACCTGCGTAGAAGATATTGTTGATTCGTCATTTGGATCCAAATAAAATGGATCAAAATAAAAAAATGGAAAACAATCAGGAGGGAAACCATGCTTGACTACTTAAAAAAAAGCCTGCTCACGGGTGTAGGACTTGCGTTAAGGTCTAAAAATGAAATTGAAGAACTGGCCAAGGTTTTTGCTGAAAAATCAAAAATGAGTAGGGAAGAAGCCAAGGTTTTTTTGGCAGACTGCCAGGATAAATATGAAGACGCAAAAACCAAGTTTGATAAAAAAATGGAACAAGCAGTTGAAAATGTTCTTGCAAAGCTGGACCTGCCATCCAGATCTGATCTAAACCGTCTCACTGAACGGATTGACAGTCTTGCTAAAAAACTGTCTGAAAAAGAATAAAAAAATTTAATTTTCTATGCTGAGTATTAAAAACATAGGCAGGATCAGCAAGCGATACCGCCATTTGAGACGGTATCAGCAAATTCTGGGCATTATTTTAAAATATGGATTTGACAACATCATTGATGCCATGAATATTGACCGGTATATTGAATCCGGCCTTCAGCTCATCCCGTTTGTCACCACCCATGAAAAGGTTAAAAAATTTTCAAAGGCCCAGCGAATCAGAATGGCTCTTGAAGAGCTTGGTCCCACATTTATCAAGATGGGTCAGATCCTCTCTTCAAGACCTGACCTGATTCCCGTGAACCTGCTCAATGAATTGACTTTACTGCAAAACCATGTTCCTGCTTTTGATTTTGATCTGGTTCAATCCATTATTGAGTCTGAATTTGGTAAACCCTATGACCAGATTTTTCACACCATAGAAAAAACGCCCTTTGCCAGCGCATCAATCGGTCAGGTTCATCGGGCAACCCTGGATACCGGTCAACAAGTGGCTGTAAAAATCCAAAGGCCCGGCATCCGAAAAACCATTGAAACTGATCTTGAAATCATTCTTCACCTGGCTGCCATCATGGAAAGAAACATTGAAGAAGTGGCCCTTTTTAAACCGGTAAGGATTGTTGAAGAATTTGCTAAAACACTAGAAAAGGAACTCAGTTACACCATCGAAGCCGCCAATATGGAACAGATGGCAGGACAGTTCCAGACCGATGACACCATCCATATCCCTAAAGTCCATACTGCTGAATCCAGCCCAAGGGTTCTGACCATGGAGTATATTATAGGGATCAAGGCCGATGATATTGATGCCATTGTCGCTGCCGGACTGGATAGAAAAAAGCTCACTTGTAGAGGAGCTGATTTCATCATGAGACAAGTCTTTGAATATGGATTTTTCCATGCCGACCCCCACCCGGGAAATATTTTTATATTGGATAAAAACCGGATCTGCCCTGTGGACTTTGGCATGACCGGATTTGTTGACAAAACCACAAGAGAAGCGTTTGTTGATTTAATACATTCCATTGCCACAAATGACTTAAGGCAAACAGCCAGACTCATTTGTGAAATAGCTGAATATGATAGTCAACCCGATCTTGCCCGCCTTGAAAAAGATCTGTCTTTATTTGTTACGGTTCATCTTTCAAAAACATTAAAAGATATTAACACAAAAGACATGGTCAACCAGTTTCTTGAATTGTGTGCTGCGCATAAGCTTCGGATTCCACCTGATTTTTTCCTGATGATTAAAGCCTTTATTTCTATTGAAGGCCTTGCCAAAAAACTGGATCCGGATTTTGATATGATCTCCCATGCCGCACCCTATGTCACTGCTGCCAAGCTGAGACAATTTGAACCCTCACGAATTGCACAGGAAATGATGGGGCTGGCACGAGAATCTTATAAACTGGTTCAAAATTTCCCTATGGATGCCATTGAAATCATACGTCTGACCAAATCAGGAAAACTGTCATTTAATATAAATATTCAGGGGCTGGACAAGATGCTGAATACCCAGGATCAAACCAGCAACAGAATCTCTTTTTCGATTATCATTGCCGCCTTGATTTTAGGATCTGCCATGGTGATAAATTCCAATGTTCCGCCCACACTTTTCGGCGTATCCGTGATCGGCATTGCAGGGTTTATCGCTGCAGTCGTCATGGGGATATGGCTGCTGGCTGCCATCATTCAAAAAGGACGATTGTGAACGACTTGTTTTATTGATGATTTATTTTATCTATCTTTAACCTATTTAACCCATCATATCAAGCTAAGACAACGAAGGGGTTTTTCTTTGATCTTGCCAAATAATACCGGCTGTGTTAATAGTGAAAACCTGATGCAATGGCAGATTTAAAACCGTGTATTAATACCGGAAACATTAATTATAATGAGGTATTAATGAAGAATAATCCCTGTATTCATATTGGGCATCTTAAGATTATTGATCATCTGATTTTAGGTATTTGCGACCTTTCTTTAAAAAAGGGTACGGCCAACCTTTCTGCCATAAATTTTGAAACCTGTGCCATGAATTCATGGGATCAGGTGATAGACAGCCTGGTCTGTGGAGAAATCAATGGCGCATTCATACCCGCCCCCATTGCAATGAATCTTTTTGCCCAGGGTCTGGATATCAGAATTCTAATGTTTGCCCATAAATCCGGCTCTTTAATTGCTAAAAGTACTGGCTCAGATATCAAGACCATTGCAGATTTTAAAGGCAAGACCATCCTTGTCTCTTCAGAACTTTCCATCCAGACCATGCTGCTTCACAAGCTGTTTTCTTCTGCCGGGTTAACCTTTGGTGACCACAATGATTTAAATACAGATGTGACCTGTGAAGCCGTTCCGCCTATGGTAATGATTGAAATGCTGACACATGATCTGGACAAAGATATTGGCGGCTATGCTGTGGAAGAACCATTTGCCAGTTATGGCATCCAACAGGGTGTGGCAAAAAAAATCTGCACATCAACAAGCTTATGGAAAAATCATCCCTGCTGTGTATTTGTTTTGAACCAAAAATTTATAACCACTTATCCGGAAGCTGTGCAGAAAGTTCTCTCTTTATTCTTGCAGACCGGAAAGCAGATCCAGAAAACAAAAAGTGACGAAATATCGGCCATGGCACAAAAATTCTGCGATCAGAAAATATCGTTGATCCAACAGATTTTTACTCAAACAGATCTGAGTTTTAATCCTGATTCACTGATTCCGGATATCAATGCCCTTGAAATGATCCAAAATTATATGGCTGATACCATGAAAGTACTTAAAAATAAAGTAGATCTCTCTGTTCTTGTTGACCGATCCATAATTTCAAACTTAATATCGGGAAGCTGACAGTGAAAATTGAAATTGAAAGGGTCACCAAAACCTACGCGAAATCAATTAAATCCGAATACATTGTCCTTAAAGATATCACATTTTTTATAGATGACGGTGATTTTGTCATTATTCTAGGTGAATCCGGTTGTGGCAAAACAACATTATTAAATATGCTGGCAGGTCTGGAACTGCCAACCTATGGAAAAATCTATGTTGATGGACAGGAAATCAGCGGAATTCACCCCTCACGTTCCATGCTTTTTCAACAACCCACCTTGATCCCCTGGTTAAGTGTTAAAGAAAATGTAGCCTATGGATGCAAATTAAGAGGAGACAAAGAAAGACTGAATTACCGGGTCAGCCAGTTTCTTGAAATAATGGGTATTGCCGGGTTTGAAGATGCCAAACCCAGTCAACTCTCGCTTGGAATGGCCCAAAGAGCCTGCCTGGCAAGAGCCCTTGTCGGGCACCCTGAGGCGCTCTTATTGGATGAACCCTTTGCTTCTCTGGATACCTTTACCCAGGCCCATATTCAAGAAGAACTGGTCAACTTATGGTTGTCTGAACAATTCACTGCCGTATTTGTCACCCATGACATAGACGAGGCCATATTCTTAGGCAATAAAATCATCCTGTTGGCCGGAGAACCGGCCAATATCAGAGATACTTTTATAATAGATATGGAATATCCCAGAGATCGGAATGCTCCTGAATTTAAGGAACTGCGAAGAAAAATCCTTGAACGCTTTAAAAATTCATACCTTGCAAAAAGGAGTCTTATATGACACAAGAAAAATTCAATCCCCGGCGTGACTTTCTTAAAACAGCGGCAACAGCCTGTTCAGGACTCTTCTTACCCAAAGCGGTCCAGGCCTTCTCAAAGAACGAAACCATCAGGCTGGGCTATCTTCCCATCACCGACGCCACGCCATTGCTTGTTGCCCACGGCCTGGGATATTTTGCCGAAGAAGGGCTTAAGGTTGAAAGACCGGTGATGGTAAGATCATGGAATATATTGATCGAATCATTCCTGGCAGGTAAGTTTAATTTAACCCATATGCTCTTTCCGATTCCCGTCTGGATGAGGTTCAAACGAGAGATGCCGGTAAAAGTTCTTGCCTGGGATCATACCAACGGAAGTGCTGTGACAGTTCGAGGTAATTCCAATATTCACAGTTTCAAAGATTTTGCCGGCAAGCGAGTGGCGGTTCCATCCTGGTATTCCATGCATAATTTAATCATGCAGATGGGCCTTGTGACCTACGGGCTGAAACCGGTCATTAAACCCCCGTCTGCCAGACTTGAAAACAATGAAGTCAATCTGGTTACTCTGCCGCCGCCGGATATGCCCACGGCTCTATTGGGGGAAAAAATTGATGGCTATATTGTGGCTGACCCGTTCAATGCTCTGGCCCAGATAAAATTCAATGCACGGATCATGCGTTTTTCCGGTGATATTTGGAAAAACCATCCCTGCTGTGTTATTGTTGCTGATGAACATTTTATCAACAAAAACAATGTGTTGGTTCAAAAAGCAATCAATGCAATCGTGCGGGCACAGGTCTGGTGCATGAAAAATCCCAGCGAAACTGCCCATCTGTTAAGCCCGGATGGTGAAGGATACCTGCCTGTTTCCAAAAATGTATTACGCAAGGTATTTGAGAATCCAACACAAAAGGAACTCATTCATCCAGACTGGGATGTCGCCCGGATCGGGTTTCAACCCTTTCCCTTTCCATCAGCCACAAGGTTTATTATTGATCAGATGAAAGAAACTCTGGTTGAAGGCGATACACTATTTCTAAAAGATCTGGACTCATCAATTGCCACGAATATACTGGTGGATGACCGTTTTGTAATGAAAACTCTGGATGAAACAGGTGGTATCAATCAATTTTGTGATTGTAATCTGACAAAGCCATACACAAGGGAAGAAGTCGTTGAAATCAATTAACCGATTCATTTATAAAGATCCCAAACAGGTTGGCCTGAATGCGATTTTCAGCAGTCGCGATTTTGGCTGGAAATATGAAATTATCGGACTCTTTTTATTTGGCTGCCTGTGGATTGCAGCAACCACCTTTCTTTTCACCCGCCCTGAATTTTCACAATTTAACGGGTTTATGCCCGGCCCAACCCTTAAAGCACTGCTGGCAGCCATCCAGGAGAGCCGATTCTGGATATCGGTCCTTGCCAGCCTGCAAAGAATCATTGTTGGCATCTTTATCGCTGCTGCCATTGGCATTCCCATCGGTATTCTGGTTGGTTTTTATCCAAAATTTCGAGGTCTTTCATACTCCCCGATTCAGTTCGTAAGAATGATCAGTCCTTTGTCCTGGATGCCGATTGCTCTTCTCTTATTTACAAGTTTTGAGTCAGCTGTCTATTTTTTGATTGTAATGGCTACGATTTGCCCTATAATATTGAATACAATCATAGGTGTTTTGAATATTAATCCCCAGTGGATCAAAATGGCACTGAACCAGGGGGCAAGTAATTTTCAACTGATACGAACAATCATTATACCCGCATCCTTGCCCTACATCTTGACAAGCTTGAGGCTGGCGCTGGGTGTTGCCTGGATTGTACTTGTGCCGGCTGAATTTTTAGGGGTGTCCAGCGGTCTTGGATATTTAATCAATGATGCCAGAGATACAATGGCATATGACAAACTCATGGCAATGATTATTGCCATTGGTATTCTTGGATTTATTTTGGACAGAATATTTCAAAAACTCCAACTGATTTTCAGCTGGTCTTGGAATGAATAATTAAAATAACATCTTTATATAAAATATTTAAGGAGTGTTTCTATGGCTGTAAATCCGAATATTAAAATTGTTGTGGCAGATGACTCTGGAACCATGCGTATCATGTTCAAACAATTTTTAAACAAAGCTGGATATGAAAACCTTGTTGTTGCTGTCAACGGCGCTGACGGGCTTGAAAAAGTAAAAGCAGAAAAGCCGGACCTTGTCATCAGTGACTGGAATATGCCCAAAATGGATGGGCTTGAATTCTTGCAGGCACTCAGAAAAATTGATGAATTCAAGGACCTGCCGTTTATCATGGCCACAGCCCAGGCTGACAAAGGCCAGCATAAAGCCATCATGGAGGCCGGCGGCAATGGTCATGTCCCAAAACCGTTTGATGAACAACAGATTGGAGATGCTATAGAAAAAGCCATGTCCGGCGATTTTGGTCCCACAGAACGGGTAGAAAAACAACGCCACACCATGGGAGGAAAAGTTGAACTCAATGTTGCCCATATCCAGATTACAGATCATCTGGCGCTGGGCGCTTTAAAACACAGAATCGAGCAAGGAGATGTTGAGCCTGAATATTTTGATCTGACCACAACGCTTAAAGGCGGCTGGAATCCTATCCAGGAAGGACTCGAAAGCGGTGAAATTGACTGCGCATTTGTACTTGGCCCCATTGCCATGGATCTTTTTGCCTATGATTCTCCTATCAAACTGGTTTTATTTGCCCATAAAAACGGGTCAACCTTTATCCGATCCAGACATTACGACCATCGATTTGACTCACTTCAAAGTTTTTATAAATATAAAGTAGTTGATATCCCGCATAAAATGTCAGTTCATCACATGTTGGCCCATCAATTTTTAAAAGAATTGGGACTTAAACCCGGTGTACCCGGCAAAAAAGCCATTAATGTCCGGTTCGAGGTTGTTCCACCCATTAAAATGCCGGACATTATGAAAGAGAATGAAGATGTAGCAGGATTCATGGTTGCAGAACCTGTTGCCACCAAAGCAATTGTTGGAGAAATTGGAAACCTGGAATTCTACTCAGCTTCTCGTTGGGATAATCATCCCTGCTGTGTTGTTGCCATGCAGGAAGACTTTATCCAGAAATTTCCCGATGCTGCCCAGGAATTTGTATCTCTTCTGGTAGATACTGGAGAATATATTGAAAATGACAAAATCAGAGCCGCAAGAATTGCGGTCAGCTTTCTAGATCCTGAAGGAAAAATGGGGCTCAATCCTGATGTATTAAAAAATGTTTTTTCTCAGCCCAAGGCCATTCGCTGGGATGGTCTTTATCCAGTGGTTGAAGATCTTGATAAAATTCAACGCTATATGCATGATGTTATGGAGATCGGCAAAATCATTGATCTTGAAAAATTTGTAGAAACCAGGTTTGCCGATGAGGCGTATCGATAATTTATTTTCTAAAGGGAGTCTTGAATGAAGATAACAGACCCTGATGTCATCAAAACCGGGGAAAAAGATCTGATTGAAGCAATAAAACAAGATCTTGATCTTGATGCAGTAAAAGAGATCCTTAAAAATCAGATTGACCAGACTGCCCTTTTGGCAAAAGGCGGGCAGATTATTGTTCACAACAACCAGATTGCCTTTCGGCTGGATTTTGACTTGAATTTATCTGGAAGTCTCATGTTTGACAGAGACGGCAACTATATTCCTAAATCCAGCATCAATGGTGACTCTGATGAACCTGAAGATATTGATCTTGATGATATCAATATCGACGATGCCTTAGAAGAAATGGGTCCAGAATCGGACCTACCAGAATCAGACCTATTTGAAGAATCTGAAAAAGAACTGCCTGAAATCGAGGATGAATCCCAAATAGATGACATGTTAGATGACGTGTTGGATATAGATGATGAAACACCTCTCGAATATGACTCAGTGGATGATATGGATGATATTCTTCAGGAGAGCCGAGAATTCTGGGAACCAAAAAAAGATTCTTAATATTATATAAAACAAAAACTAAGGATATCGATTATGTCTATCTCAAATGACAGCGATAATGCCGTCAACATAGATGAATTAAAAGAAATCATGGATAATGATATGGAACTCATCCAGGAGTGTTTTACTGAATTTGTCCGGGATTGGCCCATGGTCTATGTCCAGATTAAAGGCGCTATTCTTGAAAAAAAACCCGACATATTAGATGAAGCCGCACACAAATTAAAAGGCACTTTAAGATATCTTGCTGCACAAAATGCTGCACAAGCGGCCTTTACCTTGGAATCCGCAGGTAAAAACAACGATCTTAGTGGAGTTGAAGCCAAATTGAGCACCTTGAAAGATGAATGTCAAAAAGTCATTAAATATATTCAAGAATTCAAACCTTAACTATTGGGCCTTTGGTGCAACGCGGTAGATGAGTCAAAGGACAAGTAATTTCGTTCACTTTATAATATTTGCGGTCCTTAACCCCTGCCCTTTGTCAAACAAAGATCATACAGCGGGCAGTCTTGACACAGGGGTTTTTTAGCGTCACAGATCTCTCTTCCAAAATATATCAATTGAAGTGATAAATCTTTCCACGATAATTTGGGGATAATCTCCATCAATTCAAATTCCACTTTTACCGGATCGGTTTTGTCTGTCAGGCCCAGCCGTTTTGAAATCCTTAAAACATGGGTATCCACAACAATGGTCTGAAGACCAAAGGCCGCAGACAAAACCACATTGGCGGTTTTTCTGCCCACTCCTGGTAATTTTATCAACAGATTTAAGTTTTGGGGAACTTCTCCTTGATATTCATCCCAAACTGCCTGGGCACAGGCTTTGATATTCTTTGCCTTGTTATTATAAAATCCAGTTGAGTAGATAATTTTTTTGATTGCCTTCATTGGTGCGTCTGCTAACGTCTTTGGGTCTGGATATTTTTCAAACAAATTTTTGGTCACCTTGTTGACCTGATTATCCGTACATTGGGCTGACATAATCGTGGCAATCAATAGTTGAAAAGGGGTGTCATGCTCAAGCTGGGTCTTGACAACCGGGTAACGGTCTCTTAGAATTTTAAGAATTGCACTTACGTTTGATTTAATATTTTTCATAGCAAGGTTATATATGAAGACCAATAAAACCTCAAGACAGATTAGGGGCCTAGGCCTTTGTTCCGGCGGGCTGGACAGTATTTTGTCCGCCCTAGTACTCAAACGCCAGAACATTGATATCACCTGGATTTGCTTTGAGACCCCTTTTTTTTCATCTCAATCGGCTAAAAAAGCAGCCCGCATGACCGGTATCCCTTTAATCACATTTGATATAACAGATGACTACATGGAGATGATGAAAGCACCCAAAGCCGGATTTGGCAAAAATCTGAATCCCTGCATGGATTGCCACGCCTTAATGTTTGCCAAAGCAGGAGAAGTGTTTGAAAAACAAGGCTTTCATTTCCTGTTCAGCGGGGAAGTATTGGGCCAACGACCCAAATCCCAAAATAAAAACTCTTTGCGATATGTGGAGAAAAACTCAGGATTTGACGGACAGATTTTACGTCCCCTGTGTGCCAAACGGCTACCAGAAACCCTGGTGGAACAAAATGGACTGGTGGACAGAGAACAATTGTTAGACATCACTGGAAGAAGCAGAAAAGTTCAAATGCAATTGGCCAAAGAATTTGAAATTAAAGACTTCCCCATGCCTGCTGGAGGATGCTTATTAACCGACAAGAACTTTTCCAACCGGCTTTCAGATCTGATGACTATTCAAAAAAATTTTGAACGCAGAGAGCTCTTTTTCTTACAAAATGGCCGCCATTTCCGACTGGATAATCAAACCAAAATCATAGTCGGACGATCCCAACATGATAATACTCAACTGATCAAACATTTAGACCTCAAAAAAGATGTTTTAATCAAGCACGCCCATATGGCGGGACCGGATGTCATCCTTACCGGGCATCAAACCCAAGAAAACGTTCAAACCGCAGCCATGATCTGTGCCAGTTATACCAAAGCAAAACCCGGTGAGATCTCAGAAATATCGGTTACTAAAGACGAACAAAAACAGATCATCCGGGTCAACACCGTCAAGGCCGATGAGTTCAAACATTTGATGATATAATAGGCGGATATCATCCAAATGTTTGTTCAAGCATTCAATTTAGCTTTGAGCTGGCCACAGGCAGCGGATATATCAGCCCCTTTGCTCTTACGGGTCATGGCAGTCATATTCTGGTCTAACAGTATCTGTAAAAACTCACTGACCTTTTCCCTGGATGGCTGTTTAAATTCACCATGATCATATTCATTATACGGGATCAGGTTCACCTTTGCCTTGATCTTTGAAAGAAGCTTGATCAATCTTTGTGCATCCTCCTGGCTATCATTCAAATCTTTAATTAAAATATATTCAAAAGTGATCTTTTTCCTGGGCTTCATCTGAAAATGCCGACAGGCTTCCAGCAATTGTTTGAGCGGATACTTTTTGTTGATGGGCATCAGCCGGGACCGCATCTGATCAGTTGTGGCATTGAGAGAAATTGCCAGATTAACATCTGTATCAAGGCCCAACTGGGTAATTTTAGGGATCAGACCGGATGTGGATACAGTGACCCGCTTGTTGGAAAATTTCAAGCCGTAATCACTGTCTGTGATAATGCTTAATGCTTTAATCAGATTCTGATAATTGGCAAGCGGTTCTCCCATTCCCATGAAAACAAGATTCGACAATTTTAAGGGTTCCAACCCCTTTTGAATTAAAAAAAACCTGGCATCCCTGATCTGGGCGATTATTTCAGACACGGTCAAATTTCTAACCAGTCCGCCTCTGGCGGTCAGACAGAATTTGCAATCATGGGCACACCCCACCTGGGAGGAAACACAAAGTGTGAAATGGTCCTTTTCCGGAATCAATACTGATTCAATATATTCACCATCTTTAAGCTTGAATAGATATTTTTGTGTCTTATCTTTGGAAACCTGACAATCTTTAAGAACAAGTCGCTCAATAGTGAAATGCGCTTCAAGCATCTCACGCATCGGCTTTGAAAGGTCGGTCATCTGGCCGAAAGAATCGACTTGTCGGATGTATAGCCACTTGAATATCTGGCCAGCCCTGAAAGGCCGAACGCCTTTCTCATCAAGCCATTTACCAAGATCATCCCGGGTAAAATTGAGTATATTTTCCATATAATTTTATCTGCCAGAAGTTAATAATTCCTTGACATAACACGGATTTTATACTAATTTCAATGATTTGATTTGATATTTGTAAGGTTGGTCTCTATATGTTTGATAGTTTGAGCGACAGGCTTGACTCGGTCTTTAAAAAGCTAAAAGGTCATGGTACCCTGAATGAAAAGAACATCGATGATGGTCTTAAACAGGTACGAATGGCCTTGCTTGAGGCAGATGTCAACTATAAGGTTGCAAAATCTGTTATTTCAGATATAAAAGAGCGGGCCTTGGGTCAGGAAGTAATGCAAAGCCTTACGCCTGGCCAACAGGTCATAAAAATTGTAAACGATGAGTTTACCAGGATGATGGGGTCTGAGCATCAAGGTCTGAATTTTGATGGAAAGTCTCTGGGTTCTGTTATGCTTATTGGCTTGCAGGGTTCTGGTAAAACCACTACAGCAGGAAAGCTTGCCCTCTATCTTCGGAATATAGGTAGAAAGCCGTTTCTGGTACCTGTGGATGTTTACCGACCGGCTGCAATTGATCAGTTGAAAAAGATTGGCAAGCAACTGGAGGTTCCAGTGTTCCAATCCACAACTGACATGAAGCCTTTGAAAATATGTCAGGATGCAATGGTGGCAGCCAGAGAACAAGGGTGCGATACCCTGTTGCTGGATACTGCCGGACGCTTACACCTTGATGAAGAATTGATGGCAGAACTGGCAAGCATTAAAAAAGGAATCAACCCGTCAGAAATCCTTTTTGTTGCAGATGCCATGACCGGGCAGGATGCAGTGAACATTGCCACAGCTTTTGATAAAGCACTGGATATAGATGGTGTTATCCTGACAAAAATGGATGGTGATGCACGCGGTGGTGCCGCACTTTCCATTAAGGCGGTAACCGGCAAGCCATTGAAATTCATTGGTGTGGGTGAGAAATCAACAGCCCTGGAAGCATTTCATCCGGACCGGATGGCCTCCAGGATTTTGGGCATGGGAGATACGCTTTCATTTATTGAGAAGGCTCAAAATGCGGTTGACCAGAAAGAAGCCAAAGCGCTTGAAAAAAAGTTAAAAAAGAACGCCTTTACTTTGGAAGACTTTAAGAACCAGATGAAGTCGGTCCGTAAAATGGGGTCGATAAAAGATATTATCGGGATGCTGCCGGGAGTGAATAAAAAGCAGCTCAAAGGCATGAATATTAGTGACAAGGAATTTAATAAAATAGAAGCAATCATTAACTCCATGACAATGGAGGAAAGACGTCTTCATAACATTATCAAGGGGTCCCGGAAAAAACGGATTGCCACTGGAAGCGGGACAAGTGTTCAAGATGTCAACAAACTTCTAAAAAGCTATTCTGCGTCAATGAAAATGATCAAGAAGTTTAATAAAGGCGGCATGAGTTCATTAAAAAACATGCTTCCATTTTAAGGAGAAAAAAAAGAACATGGCTGTAAAAATTAGATTGACCCGAAAAGGTACCAAGAAAAGACCTTTTTATAGGATCGTGGCTGCTGATATTGAATGCCCACGGGATGGAAAATTTCTGGAACTTTTAGGCACATACAACCCAATGGTTGAACCTGCTGCGATTACCCTGAAAGAAGACAGAATCCAGTATTGGCTGGGTGAAGGTGCTATACCGACCACCACTGTCAAAAGCATACTAAAAAGGCAAGACGTCAAACAGGCATAAGTCATAATAATAAAAATTATGCACCCTGTGTATTCTTAAGGATACCCCAATTAAAGGAGAGACGTCATGAAAGAGCTGATAGAATACATTGCAAAAGCATTGGTGGATGAACCTGATCAAGTCATAGTATCCGAAGTTGTCGGTGACCAGACCTCTGTTTTGGAGCTCAAAGTGGCCAAAGATGATTTGGGAAAAGTGATTGGAAAACAGGGACGTTCGGCAAGAGCCATGAGAACGATTTTAAGTGCAGCATCAACCAAGCTTAAAAAACGTACGGTTCTTGAGATTATCGAATAAATGGCGGGTAAAATGACTTGGTTTACCATAGGTAAGGTAACCGGGGTTCATGGACTTAACGGAAACCTTAAAGTATGGTCTTTTGCTCAGTCCATTGATACTTTTAGCTCAAAGAAAAATGTTCTTTTACAATCAGAAGACGGGCAAAGCAAAAATTATACTATTCTTAATGCCCTGCCCCATAAGAAAGGGGTATTATTAAGTCTTGACGGTGTGAATACTCGAGAACTTGCCGAAAATTTGGTGGGTCATGAGATTATCATTGACCGGAAACAATTACCAGAACCAGAAGAAAACTCCTGGTACTGGCAGGATCTTATAGGGCTTGAAGTGATTGATGAGCATAGAGGATATATTGGAAAAATCACCGAAATCTTCCCCACTGGAGCCAATGATGTCTTGGTTGTGATTGATGCTGATAAAAAAGCGGGTGACAAGGAAACTCTGATACCCATGCACCATCATTTTGTAGAATCAGTGGATATAACAAAAAAGGTCTTAACAACCAGACTGCCCGAGGATTATGAATGAATTTCACTGTCTTAACCCTTTTTCCTGAGATAGTGGAACCTTTTTTCAACCACGGTATGATTTTCCGGGGTATTGAAAAGGAACTGATTACAGGCTGTTGCATTAATATCAGGGATTTTTCTGTCGATCGTCACAAAACTGTCGATGATCGGCCCTATGGTGGTGGCAGCGGCATGATCATGAAGCCTGAACCCTTGCAGGCTGCTATTATAGCTGCAAAAAAAACAGACTCTAATTCCCGGGTTATTTTAATGACCCCGCAAGGGAAACGGTTTGATCAAAGGCAAGCTGAACAACTGGCTCTGGAGAATAAAGGGCTTATTTTTGTCTGTGGCAGGTATGAAGGACTTGATGAAAGAATTATCACCCAATTGATCGATGAAGAGATTTCTATTGGAGATTATGTCATGACCGGAGGAGAGCTTGCTGCCATGACCATTATTGATTCAGTGACCCGATTGATACCTGGTGTTTTAGGAAGCTGTGAATCATCCAAGTCTGATTCATTTTCCGATGACCGGCTTGAATATGCCCAATATACACGACCAGAAGTTTTTGAAGGGCAAACGGTTCCTCAAGTGTTATTGTCCGGGAACCATGAGAAAATTCGGCAATGGAGAAAACGTTCTTCACTTCAAAGAACCTTTCTTAACAGACCGGACCTTTTTGAAACATCTGCACTGGATGCAGAAGAAAAAAAAATTTTAAAACAATGGAGTCAGGAGCTTTTAACCCTTGTTGAACAATAATCTTTATGTGGCATTGATTCATTTTCCGGTGATGAACAAAAAGAATCAACCCATTGGATCGGCCCTGACAACCATTGACATGCATGATATTGCGAGGGCTTCAATCACTTTTGGCGTTAAAGGATTTTATGTGGTCACCCCATATGAAGACCAGGCGCAACTGGCACATCAGGTGATTGAACACTGGACAAAAGGAGTGGGCAGCACGCTCAACCCTGACAGACAAAAGGCATTGGAACTGATCCGGGTGACGTCAACATTTGAACAAGCAATTACCCAGATTGAAATAGAAAGGAAAGAACCGGTTGTCACCATTGCAACCAGTGCAACAACCAGAGCAAAAAAGACGCCGGGTTTAATGACTATAACAGATTTAAGGCAAAAGCTTGAAAATAAAGCATCCCATGTTCTGATCTTTGGGACAGCATGGGGGCTGGCAGAAGAATTAATTGACAGGTGTGATTATATTTTAGACCCAATTTTAGGGAATACCGAGTATAATCATCTTTCTGTCAGATCTGCCGCTTCAATATATTTAGATAGAATTATCAATGCCAGATAAAAAACAGCCAGATAGACAACAAATTTTTATTTGTCAAAAAGAGAAAGATCTTAGGAGGAAAAATGAGTAACATAATCGAAAAATTAGAAAAAGAACAGATGCGTCTTGACATTCCGAAGTTCGGCTCGGGAGATACTATAAAAGTGCATGTAAAAATCAGAGAAGGTGAAAAAGAACGTATCCAAATGTTCCAGGGTGTGGTGATCAAAAAAACGAAAGGATTTGCAAGCGCTCGTTTTACCGTCAGAAAAATATCCGGTGGTATCGGTGTTGAAAGAATCTTTCCACTCTATTCTCCTATCATTGATAAAATTGAACTCGTCACAGAAGGTCGCGTTCGAAGATCTAAACTGTATTATCTTCGAAACCTAAGAGGTAAGGCCACAAGAATTAAAGAAAAAGGGTTTATTTAATATCCTTTACGGATGATGCTGATGTGGCAATTTGAACACAAAGCAAAAGCCAAAGGATACAAGAGAATTGCAGGTGTCGATGAGGCTGGCAGGGGACCCCTTGCCGGCCCTGTTGTATCTGCAGCGGTCATATTGCCGGATGAGTTTGTATTAAAAAACTCATTGGCTGGCCCGTTGGCTGACTCATTAGCTGATATTGATGATTCCAAAAAATTATCTGAAAAAAAACGCAATGCCCTGTTTCCGATTATCAAAGAAAAGGCTATTTGTGTTTCCATCGGAATTAGCTTTCATGAAGAAATCGATCAAATCAATATTCTCCAGGCCTCTTTGCTTTCCATGAAGCGTGCAGTAGACACCCTTTTGATTCCACCCGATTTTCTGCTCATTGATGGAAAATTCACCATAGATTCAAGTATTGATCAGTCGGCTCTTGTAAAAGGAGACTCAAGAAGCATTTCCATTGCCGCAGCCTCCATCATTGCCAAAGTGACACGGGATGCAATCATGAAAGAATTTCATGACCAATACCCTGAATATAATTTTATTGGACACAAAGGATATCCCACCAAAGCACACAAAGAGGCCATCCTTAAATATGGTCCCTGCCCCATCCACAGAATGACTTTTAAAGGGGTAAAAGAGGTTGCCATTGTCCGATAATCAAAAGATATTAGGACAAACCGGAGAAACGCTTGCTTCTTTGTTTCTTCAAGCCAGAGGCTATACTATTCTTGAAACCAATTATAGAACAAAACGATCTGAAATCGATATCATTGCTACAAAAAGGGGAACCATTTGTTTTATTGAAGTTAAAACCAGACAAAGTCTGGCAAAAGGATTGCCCCGAGAATCTGTCAACTATCCAAAGCAGCAAAAAATACTTCTTGGTGCGAACACCTATCTTCAAAAAAATGCCAAATTTAATTCAAAAATCCGGTTTGATGTGATAGAGGTCATTAAAAAAGACGATTCTTTTGACATCCATTTGATTAAACATGCATTCCAGGCCGACTAATGGAACCTGAAAATAACCAATCAGACATTTGTGAAAGCCCTGCAGCCTTCGGCACTTTATATATTGTAGCCACCCCTTTGGGCAATCTTGAAGATATCACCTTCAGGGCAGTGAACATCTTAAAAAAAGTGGATGTCATTGCAGCTGAAGATACCCGGCATTCAAAAAAACTTTTATCTCACTATGGGATACAAGCTCGACTGATTTCCTGTCATGAGCACAATGAAACAGCCAAAACCTCACATTTAATTTCCCAGCTAAAAAATGGGCTTAAAATTGCTTTGATCAGTGACGCTGGAACTCCCTGTATTTCTGATCCAGGATTCATTCTTGTCAAAACTGCGGCAAAAGAAAACATCCCAGTTATCCCGATTCCGGGCTGTAATGCTGCCATTGCAGGCTTAAGTGTCTCTGGATTACCAACCGATTCTTTTTTATTTTTAGGTTTTTTACCCAAAAAAAAACAGCAGCTGAAAAAAGCGCTTGAAAAACAAAAAGATCAAAGCCCGACACTTATCATCTATGAATCTCCAAAACGCATTAAAAAGTTAATTGAAAATATGATCCTGATTTTAGGGGATCGAAATGCCTGTTTGATCAGAGAAATGACCAAACTTCATGAAGAATATATCCGGGGTCCTCTCTCCTTGATCCTTGAAAAACTTGAAACAAAGGAACGCATCAGAGGAGAAATTGCCCTGTTTGTTCAAGGGTGTCCCCAGGACAAACCCATAATGGATCCCAAACGGCTTGAAACCATTATCATGGACCTTTTATCCTCCTCTGATCTTGGCACTGCTGCCCTTGCCCGACAAATATGCGACCAATACCCGGTTCGAAAAAAACAAGTCTATGATTTAATCTTAAAACTTCAAAACAATAACAAATGATTTACGTTTAAAATATTAAAGAGAGAATATTATGGGTCTTCAATTATGTTATGTGGTGGTTGGTATGCTGATATTGTTTGCCATCTTTGATTTAGTTGTCGGTGTCACCAATGATGCTGTCAATTTTTTAAATTCTTCCATTGGATCAAAGGCTGCACCATTTTTTATCATCATGATCATTGCCAGCCTTGGGATACTTGCCGGAGTGACCTTTTCCGGCGGAATGATGGAAGTTGCCAGAAAAGGAATCTTCCATCCTCAATTTTTCACCATGCCTGAATTGCTGACCATCTTTTTGGCAGTCATGATCACAGATGTTTTATTACTTGATCTGTTTAACACCCATGGTTTGCCCACCTCTACAACCGTATCCGTTATTTTTGAACTCCTGGGAGCTGCGGTTGCGCTTTCTGTCATTAAAATCCTGGCCGCAACTGACAGTACCATGGAATTATGGGACTATATCAATACAGCCAAAGCCATTGCCATTGTGGGAGGAATTTTATTATCCATTGTGATTGCCTTTTTTTCCGGCGCAGTCATGCAGTTTCTTACCAGAATGATTTTCACCTTTGAATATTCCATCAGAATAAAAAGATATGGGGCACTCTGGGGTGGCATGGCCATGACAGCCATCACCTTTTTTATCCTTGTTAAAGGATCAAAGGGGACTACTTTCATGGATGCTGCCACGGTCAGCTGGATAAAAGACAATTCAATGACCATCATGGCAATGATCTTTGCGTTTTCTGCTGTTACCTTCCAGGTATTAATCTCTTTTTTTAAGATCAATATTTTCAAACCCATTGTCCTTGTGGGGACTTTTGCTCTGGCCATGGCTTTCGCAGCAAATGACCTGGTCAATTTTATCGGTGTTCCTCTGGCAGGCCTGAACAGTCTTCAAAATGCCTTGGCATCTTCCGACCCTCTAAATGTCACCATGGCAGCTTTAAGTAAAAAAGTACAATCCCAGACATTTGTCATGCTCATTGCAGGTGCCATCATGGTAATCACTTTGTGGACATCAAAAAAAGCAAAGACAGTCACGGAAACAGAAATCAGTTTAGGTCAACAGGATGAGGGCGCAGAAAAGTTTGAATCTATCTGGTTATCCAGAAAAATTGTCAACCTGTTTGACTCTCTATTTGGTATGTGCGTAACCCTTGTACCCCAAAAAACACAGCAGGCCATTGCCCGTCGCATGGCACCGGTTGCAGAAAGCCATATCTCCCAGGCTGAAAAACCTTCTTTTGACCTTGTCAGAGCCTCAGTCAATTTAATGGTCGCCAGTGCCGTCGTTTCTTTTGCAACCTCTTTAAAATTACCTTTATCCACCACCTACGTGACGTTCATGGTGGCCATGGGAACCAGTTTTTCCGACCAGGCATGGGGCCGTGAAAGCGCGGTATACAGAGTCACAGGGGTCCTGACTGTCATTGGCGGCTGGTTCATGACAGCTCTTATTGCCTTTGTGGTCTCTTTTATCTTTGCCAATATTCTTTTCTACTTTAAAATTGCTGGTTTCTTTATCTTAGCAGTTCTTGCCGGATATATGATCTTGAAAAACCATAAAAAACACGAGGTTAAAGAAAAAAACAAAGAAGAGATGAATATCTACAATCTGGACAAGGTTGAAAACTTTACAGAATCTGTTTCCCAGACCTTTGACCACCTGGCATTTCTTCTCAAAGGGATCAGAGAATCTTTGGATATTTCTTTTAATGCGCTTTTTGCTGAAGACCTGACAGTCCTTAGAAATGAGCGGAATAGACTTAAACATTTCCAGAACAGTATCAATATTATTATTGCCAACATCTTTAAAGTTCTCAGATTATTAACAAAAGAAGAGCAAAAAGTATCGTATAGTTATTACCAAATCATCCGAAGACTTCAAAAATTCATTGACGGCCACAGGGATGTGGTCATCCGGTCCAGCATGCATGTAAGCAACCGACATACCGGACTTTTAAAAGAACAGATTGAAGAACTCAAAGAGATTAAAAAAATCTTTTTAAATATCATCTTTCAGGTAGAAACAGCTTTCAGAGACAAAGAAATTGTCGACTGCCAGAATGCTGTTGAGCAGTTTCACTATTTGCGCGAGCTGGTGGATGATTTTAATGAAAACCAGATTAAAAGAATTCGAGATGATTCTTCCAAAACAAGACTGAGTATCCTCTTTTATGCCATCAGCGGTAATTGTGTGATGATGGCCAAACAGAATGTCAAACTCTTAGATATTTTTAACGAATCTTTTAAGCTTAATCAGAAATGTTCATAAAAAAATAACCTTAGATGGATACTAATATACAAAGCCCTGCCGGCATTATTGCCAGCAGGGCTTTGTTTTGTTTATACGGCAAAGGGCTCAGTCGGTTTGCCCTCATGCTCTTTGGTAATGACACCCCGCCGGTTACGCTCTGTATGATAAATAAAATTTGTTTTTAAAACGCCTGAATCCTCATATGTCTCCATCTCAACAATCTGAATAACACTTTTGCCATAGATAAATACTTCTTTTGATCGATATTTTTTTAACAATTCTTTATAGGTCATGATACCTCCCCTGTCATATATGTGTACCTGTGAAATAATCATAATCAAAACTTAAGCACGTTTTTGTTTAAATCCATTAAAAATTATCAAAACAAAAGGGCCGTCTCATTTGTCTTGAGACGGCCCTTTTTAACGAACTATTTAAAATATAAAATGTCTTTTAACAGACTTAATTACATTTTTGATCCTTCTGCATGACTCTGAAGTTTAACTTCAACTTTTTCAGTCAAGGATGCATAGTATTTTCTCAGGATAACCAGAACTTCTTCACGACCAAAGTGGTCAACAACTTGTTCGTTGTTGGAAAGGGCATGACGCAGTTTGGTTCCGGAAAGGATAACTCTGTCATCTTTACCATGTGGGCAGGTCCTCATGGAAGCCATACCGTCACATTTTTTGCAGTAGAAAGTCCAGTCAATTTTCAAAGCTTCGCAAAGAAGCGCTTTTCCTTCGCCTTCTGGCTTAGGAATAGTATCAAAAATTTCCTGTGCTTCAAACAATGTATAGAAATCACCAACGCCGGCATGGTCACGACCAATGATCATTCTGTTAACACCGTAGTTCTGACGGAAGGTTGCATGGAGAAGGGCTTCTCTCGGGCCTGCATATCTCATATCAAGCGGATATCCGCCATTTACAACATGCTGTGGAACAAAGAAATCTTTGATCAATCTGTCAATACATTCAATACGAACTTCTGCAGGAATATCACCTGGTTTCAAGTTACCAATCAAAGAATGAATCAAAACGCCGTCACATACATCAAGAGCGATTTTGCAAAGATGCTCATGGGATCTGTGCATCGGGTTTCTCAACTGCATGGAAGCAACATTTCTCCAGCCTCTTTCATCAAAAATAGCGCGGGTTTCTTTAGGGGTCAGGTAAACACCTTTGAATTTTACCGGAAATTCACCTTCGGAAAGAACTTTAACAGGACCTGCAAGACAAAATTCTTTTCTGGCCATAACCATTTGAACACCAGGGTGATCTTTCATGGCAATTTCCCAGAATTTATCATCAGCAGATTCTTCGCCCTGACCTTTATAGACTTTTTCACATTCCCATTTTTTCTCATCTTCGGTCATTGCATACTTATCTTCGATTTTCATGGTGGCAAAAATTTCACCATTTCTTTCAAGAGCAACTTCATCACCTACTTTTATTTCTGCTGCATCTTTTTTGGATGCATCCAGCATAACAGGAACCGGCCAGAAAGTACCATCTGCAAGAAGGAAATCTGCGCAAACGCCTTTCCAGTCTGCTTTGGTCATAAAACCGTTAAGCGGGCTGAACCCGCCGATTCCAAGCATGATCAGATCGCCTTTGACCTGAGAAGATATCTCAACTTTTTTCAGACCGGCTGCTTTTTTAAGTTCTGCTTTAAGTGCTTCGCCTTCAAGCTTACAAATTACCAGGCCTTTTCCACCGTGAGGGGCTACTAATTTAGACATATACTTAATTCTCCTTGTTTATGTATTGCTTTTTGACAGATGTTCACACAAACACCTATCTTAATTTTTAAATACTATAAAATAATCTTTTATGATTTAATGGTGATAGAGAAATTTGTCAAGAATTTTATTCATTTATCATTAAAATCCTTGCTATTTCATCCATTGAATCCACATTCCAATCAGCTTTTAGTTTCGGGTTCTTAAATGCTACAAATCTGACTTTTGCGCTAACCGCTGCCTGTCGATCATAGTCAGAATCTCCGACAAACAAAAGCTGATCAGGCTTAAGATTAAGCTGATCCATGATGAGCAGCAATTGTTCCGGATCTGGTTTTGGGTTTGTAACACTGGCAGCTGTAACGACTATTTCAAAATACTGTTCAAGATCATAATCTTTTAATACCTTTTCCATGGTATTTGTCCGGTTGGTGCCGATCCCCCGGATATAGCCGTTCTCTTTCAAACGAGTCAAAAGCTCAACAAGACCATCTTCCATTACCATATATTGAATAAATTTATGATACCCGATGTTTTTTAAACTATCAAAAACAGGGGTCAGATCATCCATCTCAGGAAACAGGTAAGCAATTGCCTCTCTGACTGTCATCATATGAACATTGATAAATTGTTCTTCATTCAATGAAAGCCTGCCGAAAATATCGAGTACCTCATCATAATATTTTCGATTGGCCACGGCTGTGTCAAACATGACACCATCACAGTCAAATATGACTGCTTTAATTTTTGATATATTCATAATATTGGGTTTTAGAAAATCCTGGTTTATGGCACTCAATCAACTGCCTTTATGAAACAAGGCAGATACCCGGATCTTCAGCTCTGGAGTGTGCGAACTATCTGTTTTAAGAACAAGGGTATCAAAAAAATTGCCGGGTTTGTCTGAATTAACCTTTACCATGACCTGCCAGGACTCACCTTCTTTTGTCGGCGGTACAAGTGTTGCCGTCACGCCTGATTCAGGATTTTGCTCCAACCCCAGAATGGTGAACATATATTTTTTAGAAGGCGTGATTGTAATGGTTGATTCAAGCGTATCTCCAGGATTTCCATCCAGGTAGACAGCTGAAGGATTTATATCGACTACTTTTTCAACCATTCCAGTGACTACCAAATTAAATTTTTTCTTTTCAGGATCATCGGTTTTAACCAATATTCTCTTGGTCATGGTTTTTCCACCATAGCCACTAGTTTTAAACCCAAGTGTTATCTTTGCTTCCCCACCCGGGGGAACTGCACTTAAATCAAGTGCTTTTTGATCGCACCCTCAGGGCGGTAACACATCAATAATTGTCAAAAGAGTATCCCCGGTATTTTTAATGACAAACTCATGGGTCACGTGAGTCCCTTCAGGAATTGTTTCAAATGTATATACGGGTTCTGGTACGCTAGCAATTGGCTGAGTCCATCCAAATTGAAGCAAACAGGGCTGAACCAGACAAAAAACTAAAAATAAAAAACTGATGCCAATTATTTTCTTTTTCATAATATTTCTTTTTATCCTGTGTAATTGATAATTTGCCAATCAATTACACAGGATATGATGATTTGAAATGTTTTTCAAGTTTGGTTTCTATTAATCTTTATTATTTTGTGAATAATCCTTTTAAGCCTTTGGTCGCTGACTCAACACTTTTTGCAGCAGAATCCGCAGCACCTTTAGCAGCATCGCTACCTGTCTTAAGACCGGATGCACCAAGGTCTTTTAACCCGCCAAGCTGTTTAAGACCATCATTGAAAACCTGGGTAACCGAATCTGCACTGATACTGTCGTACAGGGAAGAAAAAATCTTCTCAAAGGCTTCAGCTGGCGTAGCACCGCCTTTCTCTTTACCAATATCTTTCAAATGAATATCCGGCAAGGGAGCAGTGATTTCTTTGCCTCCCAACATTGCCATAACAAGATTAACTTTGCCATCTTTAACAATCACATTGTTGATCACAATTTTTTGACCTGATTTATCACCATCTGAAGATGTTTTTGTTTTTTGATTTTGTTCGGATTTGGCACTGGCCTGGACATTTTCCAACAATTTTTGAAAATTGTCTGACCCGGATATTTTTTCATAGGTGATTTCCGGTGCAATAATTTGAATTTTATTTATAACAATTGGATTCTTTGTGATTGAGCTTTCATCAATATCCACAAAAATAGATCCAACCTTCATTGCCTGTGCTGTCTTAAACCCTTTAGGATTTCCCAATAAAAATTCTTTGATTTTGGCTTCACCACTGAGAATCGAAATATTTACATCAGCCACATGGACATCTGTTTTGGTCACCTTGGGACCGACCGTATTGATTGTTTTTTTAACCAAAGGTCCAAGGTTGGAAAGGGTTAAAAAAAGACCTGCTGCCACTAACACCAACAGAACCCCACCTGCAATTAATACTTTTTTCATGGTTTCTCTCCCACATTTTTATTGATTTTATTTCTTGAACAATTCTTGGTTGATCATTGAACAGATTCCCTTTTCCTGTTTTATCGTTTTTGTATCAATGGTCAAGGCTTTAACCGCCCCCATGAGGGCATTGGTTAAAATAATATTGGGATAGGTGATAAGATCATCTTTGGGAACTGATTTTTCGCAAATTGTATATCCCCTATCGGACAGAATTTTCAACACCGCTTTAATCGTCACGCCTTTCAGAACATGCTCGGATACCGGCACAATGACTTGTTTTCGGTTGATGGCAATGATATTGGCTGTATTGGTTTCTGAAACAGTTTGGTCCGGATTTAAAATAATAGCTTCATCAGCCTGCCGGGTTTTGGCATATTGTCCTGCTTGTTCATAGTATAGATAATTCAAAGTCTTTTGATCGGCCAGGGGAGTTAGCCTGGGATGAGGATAGGTCACCAGATCCAGGCCGGTTTTACCCAAAAGATCAAGTCGATGAATATATTCGCGGACAAAGGCTGCCAGGAAAAAACGTTTGCCATTATCCTGCTCGTCTTTTGAAACTAAAAGTTTTATGGCAAGATTCTTATCTTCAAACCGGTTTTCACGTATCAGGTGGTCAATGACATCTTTCCAGGTGATGTCCGGACAAGGTTGTGAAAACAAGGCTTTCCAGGATTGATTTAGCCTATTCAAATGTTCAGGTAATCGGTAAACATACCCCTTTGCCACTTTAATGGTTTCAAAAAGACCGGCCCCATATTGAAACCCAGTGCTTATTGCCGGCACCATTGCTTTATCCTGATCCACAATCTTTCCATCTACCCAGGCTTTAATCTTTTGAGTGTCTTTAATTTTTTGACAACCACACAAGGCATCCATAAGGGTTTTTCCTTTATCAAGGGTTTCTTGAAATTCCTTTTGAGGATCTGAGTCATAGACAATCCCACCACCCACTGAAAAGAAAATAGTATGGTTAACGATGGTGGCCGTCCTAATTGCAATGGAAAGATCCATGGTGTCATGAAAACTGATATAACCGATAGATCCGGTATAGATATGACGTTTAATCGGCTCAAGTTCATCAATAATTTCCATGGCTCGGATCTTGGGACACCCGGTAATGGATCCACCAGGGAATGTTGCTTTCAACAGATCCACAGATGTTTTTTTGTCTCCAAGTTCTCCCTGGACAATGGAAACCAGATGAAATACATTCTCATAAGGTTCAAGGCGTTTATGCTCTTTGACAACCACGGATTCCTGGCAAGTCACCCGGGATAGATCATTTCGCATCAGGTCCACAATCATGGTCAGCTCAGCATCATCCTTAATGCTTTGGGTAAGGATTTTACTGTTTTCTTGATCTTCCTGGTCAGTTCTCCCCCTGGCAATGGTACCTTTGATGGGACGTGTTTCCACATGTCGCCCGCTCTGTTTTACAAATCGTTCCGGTGAAGTTGAAACTATATAATGATCTTTAGCATGGATATAGCTGAAAAAAGGGGCTGGGTTGCGTTCATACAGATCAAGGAATAATGAATAGGCATCTCCTGAAAAACCCGCTTCAAAACGCTGGGAAAGGTTGGCCTGATAAATATCACCTGCTTTTAAATAATCAATGATCTTTGCGACGGCATCCATATATTCTTGCTTTGTAAAACTGGATTTAAACCCCTGACTGTCAATACAAAAGGGTCGCTTTTCAGATTTCAGATAAGGTTTCAGACCGGGTTCTTGTCCTGATTTGTGTTTTAGGGACGTATCGATTCGATCAAAAAAAAACTCTCGCTTTTGTTTGATGATCTTAGCTGTGAAATTGTCATGATCTGTACACTTATCAGGACATAGCAAGGGAATGCAAAGCGTGGTCAGGCCTGTTCGTATTTCCTGAATCAGAATAATTGACGGCGCATATAAAACCAGGTCCGGCAAATTGGTATCTTCGCATGTGACTGGAAGACATTCAATCCGATCTTTTAAATCATAAGAAAAATACCCGAAAAGACCGGCATGAATTGGAAGATGAAATTCTTTTTGGTTTAAAGAAAATTGCTTGAGCAGAGCATCAATAACCGAAAATGGATCCTGTTTAAAAGAAAACGTTTTGCCCTGACATTGTAAATTCATAGTTTCCTGACGACTGGTCAGTTCAAGCCATGGATCAACAGCAAGAATATGATATTGTGATGCATTACCGGATGGTTGACCAGATTTATGACTGGGCGAACCTGATAACAATAAAACAGTTCCCGTATCATTTGCAAAATTTTGCGCAGCCTGTTCAAAGGGCTGATCAAGGGTAATACTTTCCTGGTAAACACCTTGCAATTTTGGAAATTGTGGAAAATGTTGAAGATGCTCTAAAAAAGGGCTCATCTTATAAATGGATTAATTCGTTTTTCTTTACCTATGGTTGTTTCAGGGCCATGACCGGTATAGACCAGGGTATCATCATCGAGCATCATTAATTTTTCTTTAATACTTGCAATTAGTGTATCATAATCCCCGCCCGGCAGATCTGTCCGGCCAATGGAGCCTGCAAACAAAGTATCTCCTGCAAAAAGAAAGCCTTTTGTATATAAACAGATACCGCCTTGCGAGTGCCCGGGTGTATGAATCACTTTAAGGGTAATTTCACCAAAACTGATTTCATCACCATGGTTTAAAACAATATCTGCTGGTGGAGAATTTTCTGCAGACAATCCAAACATCATGGCAGATCTTGACAATTCTTCGAGCATGGGCTCATCCGCAGGATGGATAGCAATTTGTGCATTGGTTGCCTCTTTCATCTGTTTATTGGCTCCCACATGATCAAAGTGACCATGGGTATTGATCAGATATTTAACCCTTAACTCGGACTTGGCTAACTCCATGAGGATTCGATCAGCATCGTCTCCCGGATCAATGACCACTGCTTGCTTTGTTGATTTGCACCCTAAAATATAACAATTGGCCATGATCGGGCCAACTTCAAGTTTTTTTATTATCAAAACAACCTCCTAAATCATGCTATTTGGGACTTTCTAAGGATTTAATTTTATCCAATACGCCATTGATAAATGACCCTGAATCTTTGCTGCCATATTTTTTTCCAATTTCCACTGCTTCATTAATGGTGACACTGTCAGGGATATCGTCACATTCCAAAAATTCATATATTGCAATCCGCATAATATTTCTGTCCACCACAGACATCCTGGAAATTTTCCAGTTTTTAGAACTTTTGTTCAACAAATCATCAATCCGGGTTTTATTTTCAACAACCCCATTGATAAGAACCCTAAAAAAAGATTCAACCCCTTTGGTCAATTTGTCTTCATTGTTACAACAAAAGGCCTCAATATTCCGGGCTGTGTTCTGACCTGGATTCTGGCCGGGGTTCCGGCCTGAATCGGATTTATCCATATCCAGAAAAAAAAGGGCTTGAAGTGCCAGTTCCCTGGCCTGCCTGCGATCACCCATAGACTTATTTTGCCTTTTTAAGACTGTCAGACAGGTTTGCCATTTCAATTGCACCCAGTGCAACATCAAACCCTTTATTGCCGGCTTTAGTCCCTGCTCTTTCAATGGCCTGTTCAATGGTTTCTGTGGTGAGAATACCAAACATGATCGGAACATCTGATTCCAGACTGACCGATGCTATCCCTTTGGAAACTTCAGCACAGACATAATCATAATGACTTGTCGCTCCGCGGATAACAGCGCCAATACAAATAATAGCATCATAATTACCGTATTTAACCATTTTCTGGGCTGCCAGAGGAATTTCAAAGGCACCGGGGACTTTTAAAAGTGTAATATCCTCGTCCACAGCACCACTTCGGATCAATGCATCAAGGGCACCATCCACCAGTTTGCTGGTAATAAAATCATTAAAACGGGAAGCAATGATTCCAAACTTTTTGCCAGTGGCCTGTAAGCCTGCTTCGATAATTTTGGGCATTTTTTTAGTCCTTTATTATAATGATAATTGGATTGAAACTTTTTACGACTACATGCAGAGCATGTGCCCCATTTTAGCCTGTTTGCATTTTAAATAGCCCTGATTGTAGCAATTGGCCTCAACTTGAATGGGAACCTGTTCCACCAGGGTTAATCCATATCCTTCAAGACCAATCATTTTCTTAGGGTTGTTGGTCAATAACCTCATTTTTTTAACCCCAAGGTCAACCAGCATCTGGGCACCCACACCATAATCTCTCATATCAGCTTTAAACCCGAGTTTCTCATTGGCTTCAACCGTGTCCATTCCCTGGCGCTGATATTCATACGCTTTAAGTTTATTCACAAGACCAATCCCACGGCCTTCCTGGCGAAGGTATAAAATAACGCCATTGCCTTCTTCTTCTATCATGGACATGGCCTTATGCAATTGTTCCTGACAATCGCACCGCAAAGATGAAAAAATATCACCGGTCATACATTCGGAGTGAACCCGGACTAATGTTGCTTTTTCCGGATCGATTTCTCCTTTAACCAGGGCAATATGGGTCAGATTATCCAGCTCGTTTTCATAGGCAATAATGTTAAATTCCCCACCCACCCGCGTGGGAATCATTGTCTGAGCAGCTCTTTTTACAAAACTTTCTGTTTTAAGACGATATCTGACAAGGTCGGCAACCGTACAGATGCCAATATTATGTTTTTTAGCAAATTTTTCAAGTGAAGGCATTCTGGCCATACTGCCATCCTCGTCCATGATTTCACATATAACCCCGGCTGGTTTCAAACCAGCCAGACGTGCAAGGTCAACTGATCCTTCCGTCTGTCCGATCCTTACCATAACACCGCCAACTCTGGCCCTTAATGGAAAAATATGGCCGGGTCGTGCAATATCAGCAGGTTTTGTTTCATCTGCCACTGCAGTTAATATCGTTGTAGCGCGGTCGGCCGCAGAGATCCCTGTGGTAACCCCTTTTTTGGCTTCAATGGAAACCGTGAAACCCGTTCCATATTGAGAGGTATTGTTTTTCACCATCATGGGCAGATCCAAACGATCTGCAATGCTGGCATCCAGGGAAAGGCAAATCAATCCCCTGCCATATGTGGCCATAAAATTAATGGCTTCAGGTGTCACAGCTTCTGCTGCCATGGTCAGATCTCCCTCATTCTCACGATCTTCATCATCAACGAGAATGACCATTTTTCCATTTTTAATATTTTCAATCGCCTGTTCTATTGTTAAATGCGGCATATTATCCTTTCTTTATAAAAATCCATTCTTTGCAAGAAGTTCCATACTGATATCTTTTTTCCCCACCGATTTTCCAATTGAGAAGGCATCATTTTTTGAAGAGCTTCCTATTAATAATTTCTTTACATATTTACCGATCATATCTGTTTCTATATTCACCTGATCGCCCACTTTTTTAAGTCCAATAGTTGTAACCAATGCAGTATGTGGAATAATACTGACCTGAAAGTCATTTTCAGAGCAGCGGTTGATGGTCAGACTGATCCCATCAATGGCCACCGATCCTTTTTCAATCAGATCAGATGCCAGTTTTGGAAGAATATTAATCGTCACAATGACAGCATTGCTCTTTTTATTTATGGATGCAATCGTTCCTGTTCCATCAATATGCCCTGAAACCAGATGCCCGTCAATCCGGTCAGAAAGCTTTAACGCCCGCTCGATATTCACTCTGGAGCCAATGGCCAAGGTTTTAAACGTTGTCCGTTCAACAGTCTCAGGGGCCATGTCAACTTTAAACAGATGTTTTTCAATGCTTACCGCTGTCAGACAGGCACCATTCACCGCAATGGAATCTCCAATCCGGGTCTTGGATAAATCCAGGTCGCAACCAATGGAAAGCTGCTTTCCTTCTCCTGTGGATTCAATTTTCTTAATGGTTCCAAAACTTTCAATAATGCCGGTAAACATTTTGTTGTCCTGTCCTTAGGCTTCCTTAATTAATATATGTTTTGTCCATCATTTTAAATAACCCTGAACCAATATATCATCATCAAACCGGGTAACATCAATATTTTTAAGTTCAAACGCATCTTTAATCAACTGTGGTCCCTTGCCGGTGAAGACCGGAACACCATCGTTGCCGCCTAAAAACTTAGGTGCTATAAAAAAAAGTACTTTGTTGACAATTTTTGCTTTCAATGCTGATCCGGCAAGTGTTCCACCGCCCTCAATAAGAAGGCTTAAAATCGACATCTGACCTAACTTAATCATGAGTTCATTTAAATCAAGTCCCAGCTCTCCTAAGCCAACTTCAAGGATGATTGCTCCTTGATCTTTAATCAAGGCCTTTTTTGCTTCTAAAACCCCTGGTCCGACGACTATAATGGTCTTTGCAGAGGACTTTTGGTTTAACACCTTAGCATCTTTGCCTATGGTCAAATGCGTATCTAAAACAATTCGAATGGGATCATTGGTTTTACAATTTTCAATTCGTGTGGTCAATGACGGGTCAATTCGTGCCGTCAATGACGGATTATCTGCATGAAGTGTGCCCGAGCCAATCATGATGGCATCCACCTCTTGACGAATTTGATGGCCATAGCCTCTTGATCGTTCATTGGTGATCCATTTTGAATCCCCCGTAGACGTAGCAATCTTTCCATCTAAAGTGGATGCACATTTTAGGATAACAAACGGGGTTTTTTTATTTTGATTATACCAGATAAAATCTTCAATCAAGATCTTTGCTTCGCGTTCAAGAATACCGCTAACAACCTCGATCCCATTTTCCTGTAAATACTGGATCCCATTGCCTGAAACAAAAGGATTGGGGTCTTTACAGCCGACCACGACTCGTTTAATACCGGCATTGATAATTTTTTGGGTACAGGGCGGGGTTTTTCCAAAATGATTGCAGGGTTCCAAGGTAACATAAATAATTGCGCCATTGGCTTTTAAACCGGCATCATCAATGGCCTCAACTTCAGCATGGGCGCAACCCGCTGCCTTGTGATAGCCTCTACCTACAATCTTGCCATCTTTAACAACCACTGCACCCACACACGGGTTCGGAGAAGTAAAGCCTTTTGCTTTTCTTGCCAGAAATAGGGCTTCTTGCATGTAATCATTGTCTGTCATGGATGGGTCTGTCATGGATGGTTCTGTCATGAGTGGTTCCGGGCATTGATACCAGTTTTAGTCTGAGTTTTTATTTTGGTTTTTATGCTGGCTTTTGTCTTGATTCTTGCCTTAACTCTTGTTTGGGGTCTGGCCATGGTCCTGATCATAATTATAGCCTAGATGTTATTTGGACCCCGGCCTGAAATTTGATCCAGTTCTGGTGACAGGCAATCTTTGGGAAGAAGTTCTTTTAGCTCGGCAATGAAATCGGCCACATCTTTAAACTCCCTGTATACGGAAGCAAAACGGACATAGGCAACATCGTCTATACGTCTTAAGGCCTGAATGATTAACTCACCCACCACTTTTGAAGAGATTTCCCGTTCGCTGCTATCACGCAATTTTCGCTCAATAGCATCCACGGTTTCTTCTATCAGATTAATACTGATGGCTCTTTTTTCACAGGCCTTCTTCATACCGGTGAGGACTTTTTCCCGGTTGAATTCTTCTCTGCGGCCATCCTTTTTAACTATAACAATTGGAATGAGCTCAACCCGTTCATAGGTTGTAAATCGTTCACTGCAGTCCTGACATTCCCTGCGTCGGCGCACTTCAAACTCAAGTTTGCCCGGACGCGAATCAACCACTCTGGTGTTCAAATTTGCGCAAAATGGGCATTTCATATTGGCCTCTTTACAAGTTATAGTTTAAGCTTAACAAGATTTACCCCGGCCTGTTCAAACATATCCAGGGTTAGCGCATCATCATATCCATCTAAATAATATACACTTTTAATCCCGGCATTAACGATCATTTTTGCGCAGATGGAACAAGGCTGATTAGTACAATACAAAATTGCCCCCCGCACCTGAATACCGTGATATGCAGCCTGGATAATAGCATTTTGCTCAGCATGGACCCCGCGACACAACTCATGTTTTTCTCCGGAGGGTACATTCAACCGGGCTCTTAAACAGCCGGTTTCTTTGCAATGAGGTACCTTAGCGGGTGCCCCGTTATAGCCGGAACATAAAATTCTTTTTTCCTTAACCAGTACAGCCCCGACTTTTCTTCGGGTACAGGTGGCCCGGCTGGCCACAAGGGTACAGATTCCCATAAAGTATTCATGCCAGGATGGTCGGTCAGATTCAGGATCTTTCATTCTTCTATTTATCCGCCATATAAAGGATACTGGGCACAAAGTTCTTTGACTTCACCGATCACAGTGGTCACATTGGCCTCATCATCCAAGATATCACAGATAAATCCGGCTATTTTCCGGCTGGCTGCTTCATCCATACCTCTGGAGGTAACCAGAGGCAGACCGATCCGAATCCCGCTGGTAATAAACGGGCTTCGTTTTTCATTGGGAACTGAATTTTTATTCACCGTAATATCAGCTCTGCCAAGTCGTTCTTCAGCATCCTTGCCTGAAAAATCTTTAGCGGAAAAATCAACCAATACCATATGATTATCCGTTCCGCCGGATACCAGTTTAAAGCCTCTGTCCATCATCACATCAGCAAGGGCTGCTGTATTTTTAACGACCTGTTTCTGATAGGTTTTAAAATCGTCACTCAAGGCTTCTTTAAAGGCCACAGCTTTTGCTGCAATAACATGCATGAGCGGGCCGCCCTGAATACCGGGGAAAATCTGGCTGCCAATGGCTTTTGCAAATTTCTCTGAAGAGAGTATCATCCCGCCTCTGGGACCTCTTAGCGTTTTATGAGTGGTGGTGGTAATGATATCAGCAAAGCCAACCGGGCTTGGATGAACGCCTCCGGCCACCAGGCCTGCAATGTGGGCCATGTCCACCATAAAAAGGGCATTAATTGATTTGGCTATCTGTGAAAACCCTTTAAAATCAATAATTCGAGGATACGCACTGGCCCCTGCTACAATCAATTTGGGTTTATTTTTTTTAGCCAGATCTTCCACCTGGTTTAAATCGATCTTTTCTGTTTCAGTTGACAGGCCGTAATGGACAAAATCATAGAGTTTTCCTGAAAAACTGACCCCTGCACCATGGGTGAGATGCCCGCCATGGGAAAGGTCCATGGCCAGGATTTTATCTCCAGGATTGAGCAATGCAAAGTAAACAGCCATATTGGCCTGGGAACCGGAATGAGGCTGGACATTGGCATATTCAACATTGAAAAGACGTTTGGCTCGCTCAATGGCCAGTTCTTCGGCCTGGTCCACATATTCGCAACCGCCATAATACCGCCGGGCCGGATAGCCTTCAGCATATTTATTGGTAAGAATGGAGCCTTGCGCTTCCATGACGGCCTGGCTGACCGTATTTTCAGAAGCAATCAGATTTAATCCAGACTCCTGGCGAACCGCTTCTCTTTGAATTATTTTAAAAATTTCTATGTCTGTCTTTTCAATATACCCCATTTGTAAGCCTTTAATTTATAATCCCTTATACGTCGCGTTCTTGATGTTTATAATCTATTATATTTCTGGTCAAAAAACCCGTATTGTGAATGTATCTCTTTTTTCAGGCATCAATACTTTTGATCCGATCAAGATGACGTCCACCTTCAAAGCCGGTGTCCAGCCACACTTGAACCAGCTCAAATGCCAGTGCATCCCCCACAACCCGACCGCCAAGAACCAGAATATTGGAATCATTGTGAACCCGACTCATCTTTGCTGAAAAAATATCAGAGCACAGCGCAGCTCTCACCTTGGGAAACCGATTGGCCACCATGGACATGCCAAGCCCGGTACCGCAAAGCAGTATCCCTTTTGAGAACTTTTCATCTGATACGGCCTGTGCCACTTTTTTGCCATACTCCACATAATTTACAGAAGCCGTGCCTTTGGTGCCGGCATCTTCGACTTTATAGCCCCTGGCGGCAAGATACGTTTTTATCTTTTCCTTGAGCTCAAACGCGGCATGGTCACTGCCTATGATAATTGCTCTGTTATCATTCATTCTATTTGCCCTTTTTTATGATTTTGATTTTATAAAATCAATGGCATCCTGAACCGTGATCAGTTTTTCTGCATCTTCTTCATCGATTTCCATATCAAAAATCTCTTCCATGGACATCACCAACTCAACAATGGTTAACGAATCAGCACCCAGATCTTCGATCAAAGAGGCTTCAGGAAGGACATCCTCGATATCAAGACCAGGAATTTTATCAGCAATCACTTTTTTTACTTTTGTTTCCACAGTCATGGTTAAGACTGCCTCCTTTGCCTATTCTTCGTCAACAGCCGGATCATTTACATTTCTTGACTTATACGCACCACACTCAGGACAGGCGGTATGGGGAAGCTTGGGCTCCTGACATTCCGGGCAGACACTGACCGTGGGTGAACTTGTTTTGTAATGGGTTCTTCGTTTCCGACCCCTTGCTTTAGAACTCTTCTGCTTTGGTACTGCCATTGATCTCTCCTAACTATATTATATTATTTGAATTTTTTATTATTATAACCAAACTAATAAAACACACATCTTTACCCTAATTTGCAAAATGTGTCAAGAAATTAAACTGTTTTAATGGTTGTAAACAAGAAAAAGGACTGAAAAATTGATCATGCAAATATAGAATACAAACCAAACAAAAGTGCCATGGTTTTTGGTTAAAAACCATGGCACAACAAGAAAGAGAAGATGAATTTAGAATTTATAGATAAACCCTAAAGCAAGACCTGTGTTATATTTACTGTATTCTATATTTCTTGTGGTTGTTGCACTTGTGGTTGTTGCATCATCACCTTGATCATAGACATTGAGCATGGCACCGAATTCAATGGTGGCGTGGGCATTAAAATCATACCCCATACCAAAAAAGCAAGAATGCGCATCCAGAACCGGGCTGATTTTTTCTACCAGGCCGTAATCATCAGGATCAATGCCCACATCCGTATACATATACCCTAAAGAAACCCTGAAAGCATCGGTTATTGCATAGGTGGCTGAGATGCCCGCGTCATAGCTATTGTCCAGATTTTTACTCGTGTGGTTCTCCAAGTCGGCTTGTTCTTCAAAATAGTAGGTAAGAGAGCTGTCAAGGGTCAGTTTATCCATTGGTTTAAACGCAATCCCGACCCCTAAAAGAGCAGGAAGATCCCGGTTGTATTTTCCCCCTTCAGTCTTGCCAAGGCCTCCCAAAGTTGTATTTCCAATAGCTGTGTTTTTGCCGTCCAAATCTGTTTCAAACTCCAACTCAACTTCAGACTCGTAGCGCAGGGCAATCAGTAAATTATCCATAGGTTTAAAATCCAGACTAACCACCCAACCGTATCCTGTAGCCTCTTCTTCATAAGCAGCGACAAGAGGGAGGCCGTTCCAAGCACCACCGTTCACTAATGCGTACGCATCAATACTTTTTTCCGCCATGATGTACCGACCGCCAAGAGCCACGGAAAACATATCTAAAAATGCAAAAGTGGGCCCTGTGGTAAATGTCAGGTAATAGGAGTCTGCCTCTAACCATTCATTGTCTAACAACCCTATGGCTCCAGCGGTTCTTTCAATTGCATCTGTCACAGCATTCCCGCTCTCATAGTCTACCGCACCACCGCCACCGTTAATGGTAAAGGCTCCAAACAGTCCCCAGTTGCCTTGTTTATAGGTGGCAAAAAAAGCAGGAACAGCAGAACCCAAATCCTGATCTTTCATTACATGCCCATCATTTTCAGAAGTATACCGGTTCTCATAAACTTTGAACAGGTACTGGGCATCCAACTCAATAGCAAAACCATCTTTTTGCTGCATGAGACCGGCCGGGTTATAGGCGGCAACATCCGCCCCGTCTATTGCCGCATTTCGACTTCCAGTGGCTAAGTACCGGGCTGAAAAATTCTGTTTGTTGTCTATTCCGCCGGCAAATACCATTTGGGGCAAAAAACCGAGGCATACCAAAATCGCTAATAGTGGAACCATTAATTTTTTCATCTTTTTCTCCTTTTTTAAACACCCTTTTAGTGTTTGTTGCAAAATCTTTTTTCCCTTTTTGCTTTTAATCCTTTTTTAAATCCCGCATCCTTTTAATACTGGATTTAAGAAATTTTTGTTCCTCCCTCCTTTTTTGACCCGTTTTTTGATTAACTTTTTAGAATTGATCATACTTTATCCATCTAACGTCCAGTCTAAAACCCAAACTATAGTAATGACAGCATGATATTTCTGGTTTATACCAGCCTTTTGACCGTGTCAAGTGTTTTAAACAGTAAACGTTGTTTTTCATAAAAACCGAGCTCTTTTCCGGCCTTTGGTTTTTGACCGTCTTGAATGAATGGCTGGTTTATGATAATTTAATTAATATTTTATCGAATATTTTTTTTATTGGAGAATAAATGGACACCATCATCACACGATTTCCCCCCTCCCCCACAGGCTATCTTCATATTGGCGGAGCCCGAACAGCCCTGTTTAACTGGCTTTATGCCAGAAAGACAAAAGGCAGATTTATTTTAAGGATAGAAGATACAGATGCAGTACGATCCACCGAAGAATCGGTGGATGCCATTTTACAATCTTTAGAGTGGCTGGGTATTGACTGGGATGAGGGCCCGTATTTCCAGACCCGGCGGTATGACATTTATAATGAATACATTGAAAAACTGATCGCTTCCGGCCATGCCTATCATTGTTCATGCACACCTGAGCAGGTCAATGCCATGAGAGAAGAGGCCCGGGCCAAGGGGTTAAAACCCATGTACAATGGAAAATGCAGGAATCTGGAACTTGAACGGGCAGATAATACAGTGGTTCGCTTAAAAACGCCTGACACCGGCGCCATAGTGGTTGAAGACGTTGTCAAGGGCAATACTGCTTTCCAGAATTCAGAAATTGACGATTTTATTCTCCAGAGAAGTGATGGATCAGCCATGTACAACCTGGCTGTTGTTATTGATGACCTGACCATGGGGATCAATACGATTATCAGAGGTGATGACCATTTGATCAACACCCCCAAACAGATACTGATTTACCAGGCGCTGGATGAAAAATTACCCGTTTTCGGTCATGTTCCCATGGTTCTGGGTGCTGACAAATCCCGCCTGAGCAAACGGCACGGGGCCATGTCCGTGGGTGAATACCGGAAAATGGGGTTTTTGCCCGATGCCATGATCAATTATCTGGTTCGGCTGGGCTGGTCCCACGGTGACCAGGAATTTTTTGATAGAGATGATCTGATTGAAAAATTTGACCTTGAGCACCTGGGTCGATCAGCATCCATGTTTGATATGGATAAACTGACAGCGATCAATGCCAAACATATCCAGAAAAAGAGCCCTGAGGAACTTGCAGGACCATTGTTATCCCATCTTGCAGACCTGGGCATTGAAGCCAAAAACGACACCTTTATCCACAAAGTGATCCAAAGCCTTCAACCCAGAAGCAAAACCCTTGTGGAAATGGCCCGGGGAGCCGTATTTTATTATCAGGACACCGTGATTTTTGAAGAGAAAGCAACCAACAAGTTTCTCAAACCAGAAGCGGCTGAATTACTGAAGCGATGTAGTGAAGGCATCCAGGCTCTTGATACCTTTACCCTGGAAAGTCTTGAAACCCTGTTTAAAACAATAATGGAAGAGACCGGCCTTGGATTTGGAAAAATTGCTCAACCCCTGCGGGTTGCCGTCACCGGCACCACCGTGAGCCCCGGGATTTTTGAAATGCTGCTGGCCCTGGGATCACAAAAAACAATGGATCGTATCAAACAGGGAATAGCAAAAGCACGGGCATAATCATTCTGGTTAAACACCCAGACTAAACCATTCAGACATCTGAATAAAGAATACCTGAATAGCCCACAAAACTTGTATCTGCTGATTTTTCATAACTTGTGGCGTAGTCAAGCTTTACGGCTGAGACTGCGCCATTTGCTTTACAGGCCGCAACCGTTGCGGCAGCAGCACCGGCACAGCACATGTTCTTGTAATCAAGACCCTGGGCAATGATTGTTTCAGGTTCCATCTCAATCAACGCACAAATCGCCTGTTTATCATTTTCATTTTTCACCCATTCCACAGACTTTGGTCCAATCCCTGACGGTGTAAACCCAAAATTCGGGCCATAATGGGTCATGTCTGTTGATCCAATCACCTTGATATTCTTTGATGATCCTTTGGCCAGTTCACCGACTGCTCTGCCAATAGTTATTGCCGCATCAGATGGCGGGACGCAACAGGCAATAATTTTTGCTTCAGGAAAAAAATACTTGATAAACGGATATTGAAGCTCAAGGGTGTTTTCATCAGGAAACTGGCCTGGTGTTTTTTTTAAAATATCGCATTTTTTATCAAGACGGCGCACCAGATCATTTACTAAGTCCTCTACTATGGCCTCTGGCACAAGGATATCCCCAAGCGGGGTTTGAACAGCACCATGGGAAAGAACAAAGGGTTGAGCTAAAGGATGCATGTGACCTCCGAAAAGAACAACAAGATCCACTGGAATGGAAGAGACAAGAGAGGCAATGACCCGGCAGGCAATGGAACCGGAAAAAAACCATCCGGCATGGGGAACAATGCCGCCCAGGAATGATCCGGATAAAGGACCTTTTTTTTGAGTTAAAAAGCTGGATATTGATGCTTTGCATTCATCTGCATTGACCGGGTACCACGATCCTGCAAATGCCATTTTTTTATATACTGCCATGTCGTTGCTCCGTGTCTTTGCTCCGGTTTTTTAAAATCAATCCAATGCTAGAAGGTTTTTCCCGTCTTTTGGGCCACTTTCTTTTTGAGCCATTCAATCCAGGGTGCCATGCCTTCTCTGGTTTTAGCAGACACTCTGAATATCGGCAAACCCGGTTGGACCTGTTTCATATTTGTCTCTGCTAAATTTGCATCAAAATCCAGATAGGGCAATAAATCAATTTTGTTTAACAGGGCAATACTGGCCACCTGAAACATCAAGGGGTATTTCAATGGTTTGTCTTCACCTTCGGTCACACTCAACAGCACCGCTCTTTCATCTTCACCAATATCAAATTCAGCCGGACAGACAAGGTTTCCGATATTTTCCACAATCAAAAGATCCAGATCTTCACAGCCCAGGTGTTCTGCTGCATGAAGGATCAAGTGGGCATCCAGATGACAATCTCCGCCAAACTGATCTGTATTGATCTGAATGGCTTTGACACCTGTGACTTCCAATCTGTCGGCATCATTGGCAGTGCAGATATCACCGACAATCACCCCGGTTTTTACACCAGGCATCAACTCGGCAAGTGTTTCACATAACAGCTGGGTTTTACCCGAGCCTGGAGAAGACATCATGTTCAATACAAAAACATTGCAGGACGTAAAATAGTCTCTGTTTTTAGCCGCATCTGTTGCATTGGCTGCAAGAATATTTTTTTGAATATCAATTTCCATGTGCATTTTTTTAATTCCTATACCTGTTTGGGTTTCAACAATTATATGCTTTGGTATAATTTTGATTATAATCCGGACCTAAACTTTAGTCTATATTTGGGCTCATCTTTTATATCTGTTTTGATTTTTTCAATCAGCAAGGATGATGGAAGAAATCTGAATTTCTCTTCCCGTGACCAGTTCAATATCGTTTTTATCGCAATAGGGGCAGGTAAATACGGGGTTGTCAACCTCCCATTTATTATCACACGCCCTGCAATGAATCGTTACCGGAATAAAATCAATCTTCAAAATAGCATTCTCAAGCGGTGTATCTTTTGAGATGACCTCAAAACAGAAGGTCAGGCTGTGTTCAACTACAGCCGCCAGCCGGCCGACTTTCAAATTCACTTGCTCGACAACCGGGTTCTCAATGTCATCTGGAATGTAATCAAGAGCAATCTGAAACAATTGCCGGGCTATCCCCATTTCGTGCATTTATATTGTCCTTAAATTGTTCATCTGCTCAATTGTCTTCACTCATAATCATCATTATTTAATTGTCTTTTTGAATAAAAATCATGCTTAAACGTTAAAAAACAATTTTCTGCTATAGCATGCCGCATCTGCGCCATCAGGTCAAGATAGTAATACAGGTTGTGAATCGTATTCAAGCGATAGGACAAAATCTCTCTGGATTTATATAAATGTCTTAAATAGCCTCTGGAATAATTTTGACAGGTATAGCATTCACATTCATCATCAATCGGCCTTTTATCAAACCTGAACTTTGCATTTGAAATATTGATGGTTCCTTTTGAAGTAAACATTTGACCGTTTCTGGCATTTCTGGACGGCATCACACAATCGAACATATCGCAGCCCATGCCGACAAGTTCCACCAGGTTTTCAGGCGTCCCTACCCCCATGATATACCGGGGTTTTTCTTCTGGCAGCAACGGCAGGGTATGATCAGCCATCTCATACATCAGTTCTTTTGGCTCTCCCACACTCAATCCGCCAATGGCAAAGCCGGGAAAATCGATCCGGGTCAATTGCGCAGCAGAAAGTGTGCGAAGATGTTTGTGCATGCCGCCTTGTACAATACCAAACAAATTATTGATCGAGCCCTTTGTTTGCCAGAAATTAAACCCGCGTTTGGCCCAGGCACTTGTCATATCCAGGGCCTTTAATGCTTCTGATTCGCTTGCCGGATACCCCATGCACCAGTCTAAAGACATCATAATATCCGACCCAAAAGTCATCTGGATCTCAACAGCCCGTTCAGGAGAGAAAAAATGCCGGGACCCGTCAATGTGAGATTGAAACTGAACCCCTTCATCTGTAAATTTGGCCAGTTTTGCCAGAGAAAAGAACTGGAACCCGCCTGAATCAGTTAACAAGGGCTTATCCCATCGAATAAATTCATGAAGGCCGTCCATGTGTTCAATTACCTCGCTTCCCGGCCGCAGATAAAGATGATAGGTATTGCCAAGAATGATCTGGGCCTTGCAATGCTCAAGGTCTTCAACACTCACAGCCTTAACAGACCCAAGGGTTCCCACGGGCATAAAAATCGGGGTCTGTATCTTCCCATGGTCGGTGGTGATAGTCCCCAGTCGTGCGCTTGAGTGTTCTAACCCATTGGCTTCTTTTGATTGTTTTAATAATTTGAATGTTAACATTTATTATGTGCTCAATTTTATTACTATTGAATGAACATGGCATCGCCATAACTGAAAAATCGATAGTCTTTATCAATGGCTTCCTGATAGGCCTCCAGCATTTTCTCTCTGGTATAGAAAGCCGATACCAGCATCAATAAAGTTGATTCAGGCAGATGAAAATTGGTAATCATGGCATCCACGCACTTGAATGAATATCCCGGATAAATAAACAGGTTGCACACCCCATCTGAAGCCTTAACCCTGCCGTCCTGATCGGCAATGTATTCCAATGTCCTGACACTTGTGGTTCCCACTGCAATAATCCTGCGGTTTTGTGATTTGGCTTTGTTTATTTTTTCAGCACTCTCTTTGGGCATTGAAAAATATTCTGAATGGATCTGATGGTCCCTGATATCGTCCACCCGCACCGGCACAAAGGTGCCATATCCCACATGAAGAGTGATGGGAGCAAACTCAATTCCCTGTTGTTCAAGGTCGGTCAACAAGTTCCGGGTAAAATGAAGCCCTGCCGTTGGTGCGGCCACTGCCCCTTCTTTGGTTGCATAAACAGTTTGATAATCTTTGGGATCATTGATGGCCGAATTTTTTTTATCCCTTTTAATATAGGGCGGCAATGGGAGTTGTCCGGATTCTTCTAAAAAGAGTAAAAAATTTTCTCCATTTAAAAAACGGATTTCAAAAATATTTTCTTTTATTGCTTCAATCCTTGCCTTAACCCCATGGGCCAGCAATAGTGTTGTCCCCTGTTTAGGCTGTTTAGATGCTTTCACCAGACAATCGCATTGAAAAAAACCTGTTCTTTCAAGATTCTTTATTCCAGCAGCATAATCAATGATCAGAATCTGGATTTTACCGCCTGTCTCTTTTTGTCCGAACAATCTGGCCGGCACCACACGGGTATTGTTAATCACCAGAAGATCATCAGGTTTAAGCAAAACACTTAAATCTTTAAACTGGTGATGAGACCTTGTGTGTGTCTGTCGATTCAAACAAAACAGTTTGGATTCACTTCGATTATTACAGGGTGTCTGGGCAATCTGTCGGGCCGGCAGATCATAGCCATAGTCAGATAATTGAAACATTACTGCCCTGCCATTGCCAGATAAACAATGAACAATCCTGCCATCATCAAGGCCAATCCAAATCGCCTCAATACTGTCTCTTCCATTGAAAGCAGCATATTGACCATTTCTTTCATTTTCCCTGGAAATGCAAAATATGGCAGTCCTTCAACAATCATCACCATACCCATGACACAGATAAAAAACTTCATAAAATTCTTTGTCCTGTAAATACCCAATCAGAAAGAGGAGCGTATTCTCGATATCGCGGTGCTCACGGGGCGTGGCTTTTTACGCTCCTGTGCAGCAAATTGTTCGCCTTTTCACCTTGCTTTGAGGTAGCTTTTTAAATCTCTGTAGTAATTTTCATGTAAGCCAATCATTATTAATTCAAGATCATTTCCGACAAAACGATATGAAAGCAAATATTGTGTACTCTTTATTTTGAATTTATGGATGAAAACACCTCGGAGATCACCTTTTTTTTCTTCACCAACAGATGGATTTTGTGCAATCTTTAAGACTTGACTATCCAGTATTTTTTTTATTTGTTCGCTTAATTTCTTAACTTTTTTCTCAAATGATCGGGATTGAAGAATTTTCATTTGCGCTTACTCAAATTTGTATTCTGATGATTCGCCTTGCTCTATTTCTTCAAGCCCGATGAGAATATCTTTAATCAAGCCATAGGTTAAATCTGGATTTTCTTCAGCGCATTTTCCAATACGTGCCCAATGTTCAATTTGTCCTGTCAATGAACGTTTATCGATTTTACAAAATATCTTTGCGTCTTTTACCAAATCGTTGGTGATTCTTACTGCGGTTGCCATAATCATTGTCTCCATGAATATTGTTTTAATTTAAAAATATCATAAATAAATTGCATAATGCAATGATTGATTACTCTTAAGTCCTGTAAATAAAAACTGATCGTGATTACTCCCACCACTAACCTTGCGGCAATACAAGTTAAAAATGAAATTCAAAAACCAGGGTAATCAACATTGAATTATTTTTTAAATCCTGGATCAAAAATTAAAGGCTGTGGGGTATCCATGTTTATTTTCTTAAAGTCTGGATGATTAATATTGATCAGGTAGTTATGGCCATCTGGCATTATCACACTCGGAACTCTTAAAACAGCCGAAAAGCCTTCTTTGATCCACAGGTCCCCTATGGCCTGAGAAATTTTTGTAATTGGTCTTTCATCCCAACCTTTATTCAAAGGGACATCAGCAACCAAGGCAGAGTCAAAAACTACACTTATATAAACATAATTTGCCAATAGTGAATATGACGGAAGATGTACAAATATTTCAAGAGAACATAAAGCCAATGAATCTGATGTATAGACAGCAGACATACCTTTGCTGTTCCAACGCCCACCATAAAGCCTTGCTCCTTCACCATCAAATGCCCGATCTAAATATTTTTCTTTTACTACTCGATACGAAACAATGTCCATTAAGAGAACACTCCGTGCTCAATACGCCCCAACAGGTCTTCAACTTCCCTTGCTCCAATCTCTGTTGCAGCATATTCAAGAGGAGACACATCTCCTAATCCATATGCATCTTCTTTCAACCATTTTCTAGCGAGCTTGACATCCTCAAAGACTTCAAGCGCTTTTGCAAAAAGCCGTTGAATCCGGTAAAGTCTTTCTGATTCTACAAATGAAAATTTCCCTTTTCTTTTTCTGATGGCCAAAGTGCTTTTAGGGACTCTTATAAATTTTGCCAAGTCTTGGTCTTGCAAATCCAATCTATCACGAAGTTTTATAAAATTAGAGACAGGCAAACCATTTTTTATGGATTTAATCCTTTGAGGCAGATTTGATTCTGGTTCAATTAAATCTATTGCTGTCATTTTAAAACCTCCTTTGAATTACAATTTTATACTTATAATAGTACAAAAATAGGCCGGCGTCAAACAAACACAAAACAAACACAAAACAAACACAAAATTTTTATTTATACGCCCCTCTCATTTTCTGGCAATTTTTCGGCCCTTCTGTTTTTTTAACCAGACTTTATGTTCTTTTTAAATTGATTAATCAATATATCAAGGGTATAAAGGTAAGCTATTATAAAATTTAAATATTAAGGAAAATATCTATCCATGCAGTTTGAACCGGTCATTGGCCTTGAAGTCCATGCACAATTAAAGACAAAAACCAAAATTTTCTGTTCGTGTTCCACCCAGTTTGGAAATCCACCCAATGCCAATACCTGCCCGGTTTGCACGGGAATGCCGGGGATGCTGCCGGTTTTAAATAAACAAGCGGTTTCCTTTGCCATTAAAACAGCCCTTGCCACCCATTGCACCATCAACCATGAGAGCCGGTTCGACAGAAAAAATTATTTTTATCCGGATCTTCCCAAAGGCTATCAGATATCCCAATATGCCTTACCCATTGCAGAACATGGCTATCTTGATATTGAAACCCAGTTGCGGGGTGCCAAAACAATCGGTATCACCCGAATTCACATGGAAGAGGATGCAGGCAAACTGATCCATGACCCGATTTGCGCCAGAACCATGGTGGATTTAAACCGGACCGGTGTCCCTTTAATAGAGATTGTCAGTGAACCCGACATCCGGACTGCCCAGGAAGCCGGCGCCTATTTGAGAAAACTGCATGCCATCCTTAAATATATTGATGTCTGTGACGGCAATATGGAAGAAGGCAGCTTCAGATGTGATGCAAATATTTCCCTGCGGCCAAAAGGACAAAAAAAATTCGGAATACGGACCGAATTAAAAAATCTGAATTCCTTTAAAAATGTCGAAAAAGCCATTCTCTATGAAATTGAACGGCAGGCCTATGTGCTGGAAGAAGGCAAGCCTGTGATCCAGGAAACAAGATTATGGGATCCGTCTAAAAACAAAACTATTTCCATGCGCGGGAAAGAACAGGCCCATGATTATCGTTATTTTCCTGATCCGGATCTTGTGCCCCTTATTGTGGATAACCAATGGATTCAAGAAATAAAAAACCAGATGCCCGAGCTTGCCGATGAAAAACAGACCCGGTTTATCACCTCCTATGGCCTGGCATCATATGATGCTGATGTTTTAACCTCTTCCATTGATCTGGCTGATTTTTTTGAACAAACATGTGTAAATTTAACCGACAAAAAACAGGCCGCCAACTGGATTATGACCCATCTTTTGGGTATGCTCAACAGCAAGGGAATTGATATCTCTCAATCTCCTGTAACAGCTACATCATTTTCAAAACTTCTTGGGCTCATGGAAAAAAATATTATCAATGCAAGCACGGCAAAAACCGTATTTGAAGACATGGTCAAAACCGGCAATGATCCTGAAACCATTGTGAAAACAAAGGGATTACAGCAGGTGTCCGACCAATCAGAGCTTGAGGCCATGGTAGCTGCGGTTATTGAAGAAAATCCAGAGGAAGCCAGTGCTTACAGAGATGGCAAAACAAAGCTTTTCAGCTTTTTCATGGGACAGATCATGAAAAAAACCAGGGGGAAAGCAGACCCTAAAATCATCACTGCATTATTACAAAAATTATTATAACTGGAGTATATCTTGAACAAATTAATTCACAGGATAACATTCTGGCTTTTTTTAAGCCTCATATTGATTATTTTCCCGGCTTTTGTTGCCATTGCAGCCCCCACTGAGAATACAAAAGACAGCAGCATCATAAAAATTGCCATTGTCCCATTTGAAACCCATTCAAAAAATGATATCTCATATATCGTAAAAGGCGTTACAAACATGCTGCATTCCAGATTGGACTGGAAAAACAAAATAGAAATTGTACCGAAAACACACATGACTGAATTACTTTCAACCGCATCCTTGCCCCCGAACTCAACCATTGGCAATCAAAGCATTGTTGACCTGGGTAAAAAAACAGGTGCTGATTATGTCATTACAGGGGTTATCACAGAATTTTATGGCGCTTATAGTATTGATACAAAAATTTACAAATTAAAAGACAAATCCTATTATACCTTTTTCGGCCAGGCAAAAACCATTGATACCATTGTCACACAGGTGAATATTATTTGTGCCAAAATAAATAAAAAAGTCTTTGACCGGACCACTAGTTCCTATGAAAAATTTGAAAAAGAAAAAAAGATCAGCACAGAAGAGCTCCGTCGGATGAATCCTGAACGGATGATGCCCCCTAATGAAAACATAGATGGCGAAGAAAAAAAATGGTGGAAAAAAATCTGGTAAAATGGTCAATGCGGACAAAGCAGCAACAAAAGGAATACCAACCGTCATTGGCGGTCAACAGCTTTGACTTATTCTTTGACAAAAGGCAAAAAAGCATTTACTTATCCTTAAAACATAAAATATCCGGGTTTTCTTGATGACAGGGAAAACCGGGTCAGGATAACAATGAACTCTGCAGCAAACTTGATGTTGCTGCCAAGTTGGAAGTTTTATAAAGGAGCTTAAGATTTTGGAAAACAATGCCAAACGATTTACCGTAACTATTTTAATGATTGTTTTGTTTCTGGGTTTAATTTTTATCCCTGTCCCGGTATTCTGCCAAACCTTGAAAAAAGTTGCAGTGATTCCCTTTAGTATGAATTCTGAACAGGATCTGGGCTTTTTGCAGAACGGTTTGGTTGCCATGCTGTCCTCACGGTTGTCAGATCCGGGAAAAGTGGATGTGCTGGATCGAGAAATTGTTGACAAGATTATGGCAAAGGCCCGGCAATCTGATGAAACAAAAGGAGTACTCACAGAATCAAAAGCCAGAATTATTGGTGCAAATATGGGGGTTGACTATGTTTTATTCGGAAGCCTGACCCAGTTTGGGGACAGTGTCAGCCTGGACACAAGCATGGTGGATGTTTCCGGGGCAAAGCCGACCTTAGCCTTTTTTAAACAGAGTAACTCCATGGGGGATGTGATTCCCATGGTCAATACCTTTGCAGGCGACATCAATTTAAAAGTGTTTAACCGCAGCATTGCCAATGAATTGTATGCCAGGCCCGAGCCACAGGAACCACAGGCTCCCGGCGGTCTGCAGCCCATGGGCGGCCGGATTGCCCAAGATGGCGGCGGGTTTGTAAATCTTGAGCAGGCAGGCATACAGGGTTTTCAGACACACTTGAAATTCAATGGCCAGATCAATGCTCTTGCTGTTGGAGACATAAATAAAGACGGTGTCCTCCGAATAGTGACGGCCACAGATTATCAGATCCAGATCCATAAGCTTTCCGACAGCAAACTTGTGAATGAAAAAAAACTTGAGTTTAAATCCTTAAACCGGATTATTTCCCTGGATATTGCAGATATCAATAACAACGGATATCCTGAGATATTTGTGACCAGCCTGAATATCCAGAGAGAGGGACTTATCTCCTTTGTGCTGGAATATAACGGCAAAGCGTATATCACCCTGACAGAGGATGAACCCTATTATTTTGGTGTAATTGACGGGCCCGGCACGTCTAAAACCCTTGTGGGCCAGAAATCTGTGGGCCATCCGTTTAAAGGCAATATTTATATTATGACAGCTTCAGGCAACCATTATATTCCGGGTCAAAAACTTGAAATGCCCAAAGGCACATCAGCCCTCTCTCTTGCCAGAGGATCCGTGATGGCAGATGGCGCATCTGGCTATGTCCTGATCAATGAAAATGGTCGCTTGACCATTTCCAACGATACCGGAAATATTGACTGGCAGGGAACTGAAACACTCGGTGCCACTGCGCTTCATTTTTTGCTTCCTTATGAAGAAGCAGATGCCTCCTCTCAGAAACCGGTCTATATTAATTCACGACTTCTTTTTCATGATTTTGGAGGTGATGGGAAAAAAAGGATTTTTGCCGTGCATAACCAGGAGCGGGATACACTTCTGGGGCGGTCTAGAAAGTTCATAAATGGCAGTATACAAATTTTTTCCTGGAATGGCATTGCCCTTGCGCCGGTGTTCAAAACCCGGCCGGTTCAAGGCTGGATCAGTGATTTTTTTATTGCGGATTTTGATGAAGACGGGATTGATGAACTCATTGTCTCAGTGGTTAAAAAAGATGAAAATTCCATCCTTTTTGCCAAACAACATACCAGTATTTTATCCTATAAGTTAAAATAATAAAAAAAACTTGCAATAAATGTTGACAAACTCCTGGATTATGCATAAGAAGGGAGTGTTCGGAAAATAAGACGTTTAAAAGGAGCGTTGGGTTTTCCGATAATTCAGGTGGTAATTATTTAAAAGATCAAATTTTAAGGAGAAAAAGATGAAAAAATTAATCGTACTTGTTGCAGCAATGCTGATGGTTTCAGGAATGGCTTATGCTGATCCTCAATGGGATTGGTATGGTTCTGCACGTGTAGCAATGGTATGGGACAACCTTGAAGTCGACACAACAGCTGATCAAGATACATTTGAACAAGCAATGTATGCAACTTCCCGTGTGGGTGCCAAAGTTAAAGTCAGTGATGAACTTACCGGCCATGTTGAATATGGTACTGCAAATGGTACTGCTAATATTCGTCTGCTTTATGGTACCTGGAATTTTGGCGGCGGCAATCTTATTATTGGCCAGGATTACGGACCATTGTTCACAGTTAGCTCATTATCCATCTATGCTCAAAATACAGCAGGCGTTGGCGAGGAAATGGGACTGTTCAATGGCGGTATTCATACCAACCGTCTGGCTCAGGTAAAACTTGAAATAGGTGGTTTTCAGGCAGCTTTAATTGCCCCTCGTTCTACAACTATAACAGGAACTAATGCCGGTGCGGCTACTGATACTTTCGCGCCTGCGATTCAACTTGCATACACACATAAAATAAATAATATGTATGGTAAAGTCGGCTTTGGTTACACTACTTTTAACAGAGAAGTTGGTGCTCTTGATTTTGAAACCGACGCATGGGTGGCTATGTTAGCTGGTGGTATTAACGTGAACATGTTCTCTATTAAGGGTAATGTCTTTGTGGGTGACAATGTCGGTCAAATGCTTCTTCTTGATGTCGATGGCGGTGTTGGTGATGGTCTGGCAAGCAGCAATGCAGCAGATGTTATTGACAATGAATGTGTTGGTTTTCTTGTTTCCGCAAGAGCCAAATTCAATGGTATGTTCAGCCTTGAAGCAGGTTATGGCAAACTTAATACAGAACTTGATATAGCTGGATCTGTTGAAGATGACTCAAAAACTTATTATCTTCAGGCTGGTATAACACTTGCTCCTGGTGTATCAATTACGCCTGAAATCGGTTGTGTTGATTATGAAAGAACAACTGCCGGTGCCAATGATAAAACAAATTATGCTGCTATCAAATGGCAGATCAACTTCTAATTTGAATTAATTAGAAGTAACACTAGTTATTCCACCTGAATAAAACTTAGCCTGGTGATGGAAAGTCCATCACCAGGCTCTTTTTTTTGCCTCTTTCCAGCAGCCGGATTCCGCTCATCACAGGCATTTTTACATTTTATTTTGCATAATAAATGTTGACAATTTTGCATATTTTGCATAACACAGGAGTATTTGGAAAATCAGACGTTTAAAAGGAGCGTTGGATTTTTCGATAATTCAGGTGGTAATTATTTTAAAAGATCGAAATTTTAAGGAGAAAAGATGAAAAAATTAATCGTACTTGTTGCAGCAATGCTGATGATTTCAGGAATGGCTTATGCTGATCCTGCCTGGGATTTTTATGGTAGTGCACGTGTACAAATGCAATGGAACAACCTTCAAGTCGACGCAGCAGCTGATCAAGATACATTTGCACAAGCAATGTATGCGACTTCCCGTGTGGGTGCAAACGTTAAAGTCAGTGATGAACTTTCCGGCCAGGTTGAATATGGTACTGCAAATGGCGTTGCTAATATTCGTCTGCTTTATGGTACCTGGAATTTTGGCGGCGGCAAACTTATTATTGGCCAGGATTACGCACCGTTGTTCACAATTAGCTCATTATCCATCTGGTCTCAAAATGGAGCAGCTGTTGGCGAAGAAATTGGGCTGTTCAATGGCGGGGTTCATACTAACCGTCTGGCTCAGGTAAAACTTTCGATAGGTGGTTTAGAAGCGGCTTTACTTGCCCCTCTTTCTACAACTATAACAGGAACTGCTGCCGGTGCGGCTAATGATACTTTCGCGCCTCAGATCCAAGCTGCATACACCCATAAAATGGATAATATGTATGCTAAGGTTGGTGCTGGTTACTCGACTTTTAACAGAGAAGTTGGTGCTCTCGATTATGATGTCGACGCCTGGGTTGTTATGTTAGCTGGTGGTATTAATGTGAACATGTTCTCTATTAAGGGAAATGTCTTTATGGGTGACAATGTCGGTCAAATACTTCTCATGGATGTTGATGGTACTTTTGGTGATGGTCTGGCAAGCAGTGACGCCGCAGATGTTATTGACAATGAATGTCTTGGTTATCTTGTTTCCGCAAGAGCCAAACTCAATGATACCTTCAGCCTTGAAGCAGGTTTTGGCGCTGTTAAAACAGAACTTGATCAGGCTGGATCTGTTGAAGATGACTCAAAAGCTTATTATCTTCAGGCTGGTATAACACTTGCTCCTGGTGTATCAGTTACACCTGAAATCGGTGTTGTTGATTATGAGAGAACAGCTGCCGGTGCCAATGATAAAACAAATTACGCTGCTATCAAATGGCAGATCAACTTCTAATTTGAATTAATTAGAAGTAACAATAGTTTACCGCCCGAATAAAACTTAGCCTGGTGATGGAAAGTCCATCACCAGGCTATCCTTTTGCCTCTTTCCGACTTATGCGGTTGGCTTTTTGCTTTTAGCTAACAGCTAAAACAGTTCATCCCCTAAACCGGAAGTGTAATTTCCACGTTAGCGCCCTTTGTTTCCATATTAGTGATTGTAATTGTTCCGTTGTGGGCCTTGATCATGTTTTTAACAATACCCAGGCCCAATCCGGTTCCAATATCCTTAGTCGTAAAAAAAGGGGTCCATATTTTTTGTAACACCTCTTGTTTTATCCCTTCACCATTATCCATGAAATTAATGACAATGCTGCCGGAATCATGCCTTATGCGTATGGTAATACTTCCATTGTCTTGAACAGATTGAAATGCATTGATCAGAACATTTAAGAAGGCCTGATACAGCATGGCACTGTCAGCCATAATTTCAGGCAAATAACCTGATATATCATTGATTATATTAATATTATGATCTTCTATCCGAGGTGTCAGGTAGCAGATAATTTTTTTTATAATTTCTTCAACCCTGCAAAGATGAAGGTCCGGGGTCTTGGGTTTGGCAAAATCAAGAAAATCGGTTATAATATTATTCAGCCGCTCAGACTCTTCGACAATAATATCAGGGATGTTACTTTCTGCATCCAGTTTTGCCATTTTATTTTTTAATAATTGAGCACTGCTTTTTATAATTCCAAGTGGATTTCTTATTTCGTGGGAAATACCTGCGGTCATTTCACCAATGGTTGATAAATGTTCGGCCTTCCTTAATTTTTCTTCCAGCTTAAGCCTTTCTTCAGCTCTTTGCTCGATGATTTTTTCTCCATGATTAACAACAAATCTGAGCACGATGAAAAGCAGTCCCATGACAAAAAAACAAGAGCCGACAATAAGTATCTGAAGCTTAAAAACTTTTTTATAGTCATCAGACACATCCCGGATAATCTCAATAACACCCAAAACCGGCAATGTCTCGTTGGACGGCACCGAAATTTCAGCTCTTAAAGGAGCAAAGGTAATGATTTTTGTTTGCTGGGGAAACCAGAACAGCAATTCTAAAAAACTGCCCTGCTGTATCAGCCTTGATGTCGCTTGTTTTTTCATTGCTTTTTCATAATGAAAGCCACCGGCATTTTCCTGCCCTATTTTTGTGGTATCAAAACTATAGGCAATGATATTATTTTGATCATAAAGGGTAACCATCTCAATATTAAAGCTGTGAAGTGCTGACCGGATAACCTTATCCATTAAAAGAAACTGGTCTTTTTCTCTTAGTCTAATTTCTTTGCGTTGACCAACGACAATAGGGAGCACAAACCGTGAAAAAATTTGATGGTTGAGGTTTTCCACAAGGAGGGAGGCATATTCTTCACTCTTTTCCAGAAGAATATTTCTTACCCAGTGTGCATTCAAAGCAGAAATAAAAATTGTTGCAGTAAACATAATGACAAGGGAGGAGATTGTGAAGAATTTTACCAGCCGGAATGGTTTTATAACTTGTAAATTATTCGATTTTTGTAACATTCATTTCACAATCATTACGTTTTTAGGTTTAACAACCCATTCTATTTTCTGCTGTAAATTCAGCAAAAGATATGATAGTGCCTGACTTTACAGCATTTTCCTATCAATGTACAGTCATGATGAACATTCCCTTCATACAACTCTTTTAAACAGCTTTTCCAGTTCCTTTTGGGTCATGGTGACCTGTATGGGCCGCCCGTGAGGGCAATGCATGGGGTTCTCACATTTTTCCAGATCATGGATCAATTGAACCATCTCAGAATGGTTCATGGATTTATTTGCCCGGACCGCACGGTGACAGGCCATTGTAATCAGGGCATTCTCAATCCAATTGTCCTTTATTTTTTTATGATTTGTTTCCAGCAATGACTCAAGAATTTGGTGAATCATTGGTTTTATCTCGTGTTCATCAATAAGCGGGGGAATGGTCTTGATCACAAAAGTTGTGCCGCCGAACGGTTCAATCTGAATGCCCATGGATGTCAAGTCATCCAGAATACCCTTTAAAGCATCTGCCTCTTTAAAATTCAGTTCAAGGGTTTCAGGCACCACCAATTGCTGACTCACGGTTTTTAAAGCCCCTTGACGATTTAACAATGATTCATAAACAATGCGTTCATGGGCTGCATGCTGATCAATCAATAATAAGGCATTCTCCTTTTCAATCAGAATATATGTCCCCAGAACCTGGCCCACAATCCTGGAATATTCCGGCTCTAAAACAAAAGCATTCTCCCGGGGCAATTTGGATTCAGCAGGCAGTCCGGATTCAGCAGGCAATGCCGGACCGGGATCATGGACAACCGATTTTGAGGCCGGCCATTGAACAACAGATTCTTCAACCCCTGGATGATACGGGTCAAGTTGACTTGTGACCCGAAATGGAAGGGTCCGGGCTTGAAGTTCTTTTGGTTTCTGATCAAGTCGCAGGGTATTGCAATAGCCTTCCTGTTCTTGTTGTCCCTGGGTCAGCGCCCTGGCAATGGACAAAGAAACAGCCTGATACACTTTCTGGTGATCCAGAAACCGGACCTCACGCTTGGATGGATGCACATTCACATCCACCTGATCAAAATCAATATCAACAAATATGGCAGCCAAAGGGAATCTGCCCTTCATCATCCGGCCTTTGTATCCCTGGAACACGGCAGATACAAGCCCCCGGTCATGAATCAGCCGTCGGTTGACAAACAAAAAGATCCTGGATGAAGTGCTGCGATTGATCATGGGGTCGGCACAGTATCCAAAAAGAGTTAAATCGTCGGTTTCATATCTTATCTTATACAGCCTTTTCACCACTTCTTTTCCCATAACCGCCACAGTCCGTTCAAAGCAGTCATCCGATGCGGGGTAGTGCCGGACAATATTATGATTAACCAATAATTTGAACTGGATATCCGGATGCCCCAGCGCGATTCCAGACAGTGCATCACAAATATGACTGATTTCAGTTTGATCGGATTTTAAAAATTTTTTTCTCACCGGTGTATTAAAAAACAAAGACTTTACTTCAATCATGGTTCCCACTGGGCCACCCACATCAGACACATTGATCATCTTTCCGCCAACCATGTCTATACGGGTGGCGATATCATCTTCTTTTGTCCGGGTGACCAGACAAAACTTTGAAACCGAGGCAATGGAAGGAAGGGCCTCGCCCCTGAATCCCATTGTGGAGATACAAAAAAGGTCATCCTTGTCATAAATCTTACTTGTGGCATACCGTTCTATACAAAGAAGTGCGTCATCCCGACACAGGCCGATACCATTATCTGATACCCGAATCAAAGATTTTCCACCGCCTTTGACTTCAACCATGATACGGGTAGAACCTGCATCAATACTGTTTTCAATCAATTCTTTAACAATGGAAACCGGCCTTTCAACCACTTCTCCGGCTGCGATCTGGTTGGAAAGAATCTCAGGCAGAATTCTGATGGTCGTCATTGTTTACCAGCCTTAAAAGAAATTGAGAATCCTTTGGACTCAAATCAAACTGAAGACCGGCATCATCCACCAGTTTAGAAAGGTTGATATCTGGATTTTCTTTTCGAGCATCAGATATCCATTTAACTGCTTTTTTTAGCTTCTCTCCTGTGGGTTGAATACCAGATGACATATAAAGACCTCCTTATTGTTTAAAGAATGGGGAATTTTTGTTCTAAAGACACGGTCTTTTCAAACCCGTACCCTGCCCTTAAAATGGACATTTCATCAAACCGTTTAGCCATGAGCTGCACACCAATGGGCAGGCCTTTGGACGAATAGCCTGCCGGAACCGACATGCCGGGGATGCCGGCCATGTTGGCTGAAAGGGTGAAAATATCTGACAGGTACATGGCCAAGGGATCATCCACATTTTCACCGATCTTAAATGCCGGTGCCGGCGCAACCGGAGAAAGGATGAAATCACACCCTTCAAAGGCCTTGGTAAAGTCATCCATGATCAGGGTCCTGACCTTGGATGCCCGGCCGTAATAGGCATCATAATACCCCGCAGACAGCGCATAAGTGCCAATGATAATCCGCCGCTGAACTTCGGCACCAAACCCTTTGGACTTGGTTTTTTTATACATGTCAATCAAATCATCGCAGGCAAAGTCCCTGAAACCATATTTCACCCCGTCAAACCGGGCAAGATTGGAGCTGGCTTCACACGGGGCAATGATATAGTAGGCCGCCACCACATAATCCGTATGGGGCAAAGAAATCTCTTTGATTGTAACGCCAAGGTCTTCAAATATCTGTCGCGCATCATTAAACACTGCCTCAACCTCAGGATCAATTCCATCCACTAAAAGATATTCTTTTGGAATGCCGCAAGTCATTCCTTTTAAAGCGTCTTGATCAAATTGTTTCAAAGCGGCTGTAAAATCGGGGACATCAACGGTTGAACTGGTTGAGTCCATTTTATCATTACCAGATATAACATTGAGCAGCATGGCTGCATCTTCAACATTTTTAGTAATCGGCCCTATCTGATCAAGTGAAGACGCATAGGAAACCAGACCAAATCTGGATACCCTGCCATAGGTCGGTTTTAACCCCACCACACCGCAATGGGATGCCGGCTGCCGGATGGAACCGCCTGTATCTGTTCCCAGAGCCCCGCAACAAAACTGGGCGGCAACGGCTGCGGCCGATCCGCCGCTGGAACCGCCCGGCACATAATCCGTATTCCATGGATTGGCTGTCACCTTGATAGAAGAATTTTCCGTTGAAGAGCCCATGGCAAATTCATCAAGATTGGTTTTGCCGATAATCACTGCCCCGTTTTCTTTTAATTTGGCCACAACCGTGCCATCATATTCAGGTACAAAATTATCAAGGATCTGTGAACCGCAAGTGGTTTTCATCCCTTTGGTACACAAAAGATCTTTCAGGGCTATGGGGACGCCGGTTAAAGCTGCTTTGCGGTTATTTGCAATATCATCATCAGCTTTTTTAGCCTGTTCCATGGCATAATCAGTGTCAATGGTAATAAATGCACCAATACCACCATCATGGGCTTTAATACGATCCAACAATGCCCGGGTCAATTCTACAGAAGAAATTTTACGATCCAAAAGAAGTTGTCGGGCCCTGCCAATGGTCAGTTCATGGAGGTTTTTCATCTAAGATTATCCTTATTGCTTCGTACACGTCAAAATAATTGACTTAACCTGCTTTTATAACTTGATTTACACACCTATTGCACCACTCCTATTGCACGATGCCTATTTGACAACAAGAGGAACCGTATAAAAGTCACCATCTCTTTGTGGTGCATTGGCCAGCGTCACATTTGGCCCCGGGGATGGTTTTACCTCATCTTCCCTTAATACATTGTTCATGAATGCGGCATCTGAAAAAAGCTTGACACCTTCAACATCAACATCTTTTAACTTATCAATATATTCAAGAATATGACTCAACTGCTCAGCCATTTTTGCTGTTTGTGAATCATCAATCTCCAGCCGGGCCAGATGGGCCATGTTCTGCACTTCATCCCTAGATATTTTCATAATTGTCCTTTTTCACGGTTGTTCTTTTTTTATGATCATAGCTTTTACACGGGCTTGCTTTAATTTTTCAATAAACAATTTTGCCTGGGCAAAGGTTAAAAATGAACCTGTCCTTATCCGGTACCAGGTTTCCCCTTTTATAATGGTTTTTACCCGGTATGAGGTAAATCCTTTTTTTTCAAGCTGGGCCATTTGTGTCACAGCATCTTTTACGTTTTTATAGGCTGCGATCTGAATAGTATATATGCCCTTTTCATTCACTTTTTGTGCAGCCATATCAACAGGCTTTGCAGTTGCATCGACTGACTTTGCAGTTGCCACTTTTTTTGGAGGAATTATTTTGGGAACGGCTGGGCCTGGAACAGGGACGGGATCGGGAGCCTTTGATTCTTTAAAATTTTGCTTGACCCCATTGCCGGAATCGCTCTTTGGGTCCTGATTGTTAAAGGTTATTTTTTTAAGACTGGTCTTGACCGGGATACCCTCTTTAACGCCCTCTTTAACACCCTCTTTAGCAACAGATGCCTGGTCCTCTTTTTTGGGAATAATTTCCTTTGGTTTTTTCAAAGAAGGCATCCCCTCCGTGGGAATCGGATGATTCAAAGCACCAAAAAATTCTAAATTTATTTTTTTGGAATCATGACCCTTTTCCTTGCCACGTTCCTTGGCAATACTTTCAAGCCTTTCCTGGAATTTTTGGGTATCAAATTTAACAGGAGAGGTGCCACGGCCAACAACAATACCCAATAAAAACATCCAACCGGCAATAAATATATAAATCAGATATTTTAAGATCCCTTTAAAGGAAGACCTCATTTTTTTACATTCTTTCCGGTGCCGAAACTCCAAGAAGTGTCAACCCGTTTCTAATCACTTTTTTAACACCAAGAACAAGGCTCAACCGGGCCAGGGTCAATTCTGCGTCATCGCAGATCACCTTGTGCTGATTGTAATATCCATGAAAGGCTGCAGCCAGTTCCATCAGATAAGTGAATATAACATGGGGATGAAGAAATTGGGCACTTTTTTGTACATTCTCCTGGAATGAATTAATTATCTTTAACAACCCGATCTCTTCAGGCGCAACGAGGCGATTTGTGTGCGCACCTAATCGAAAGTCAATCTCAAGAATAATGTTTTCTTCTTTGGCCTTTAACAGGATCCCTGTAATCCTTGCATGAACGTATTGAACATAATAGACTGGATTTTCTGAATTTTTCTGTTTGGCAAGTTCCAGATCAAAATCAAGCCCTGAATCATAGCTTCGGCTCAAGAACATGAATCGTGCCGCATCTTTGCCCACTTCATCAACAATATCTTTTAAAGTGACAAATTCTCCTGACCGGGTGGACATTTGAAACGGTTTTCCCCCCCGTAACAGGTTAACCAGCTGCACCAGTATGACATCAAATTGTTGTTTGTTGCGGCCGGATGCAACAATAGAAGATTCAATCCGTTTGATATACCCGTGATGATCAGCTCCCCAGACATCAATCACCCGATCAAATCCACGCTCATACTTTTCTGCGTGATAGGCAATATCCGAAGCAAAATAGGTAGTCAATCCATTGTTTCGGGTCACCACCCTGTTTTTTTCATCCCCAAAATCCTGGGTCCGAAACCAGAGCGCACCGTCTTGTTCATAAATCAGATCTTTGGACTTAAAATGGTCAATGGTCTTTTGAACCCGGCCTGAATCAAACAAGCTCTGCTCGCTGAACCATTCATCAAAAGTAACGCCAAAGTTTTTCAGATCTGTTTTGATCCCTTCCAGAATCTGGGCAGCAGCAAATTTTGCACAGACCATGATGGCGGCTTGTTCCTCGGTCTGGCAAAACGCTAAGCCCTCTTTGTCCAGCACCTGATCAGCCAGGTCTTTGATATATTCCCCCTGATAGCAGTCATCTGGAAATTGTATACGCTTACCTGATTTTTCCAATACCCTTAACCACACAGAGGTGCCAAGGGTCCTGATCTGACGACCGGAATCATTGATATAGTATTCTCTTTGAACATCAAATCCGGCAAAGGCTAAAATATTGGCCACAGCATCTCCCACTGCAGCACCCCGGCCATGACCGACATGGAGCGGACCGGTTGGATTGGCACTGACAAATTCCACCTGGACCTTTTGATGTTTCCCCATATTTAAAGATCCATAAGCTTTGTCTTGTTCAAGCACCTGGTTGACCACCGGGTGCCAGGCCTGTTTTGAAAGAAAAAAATTGATAAATCCAGGACCGGCTATCTCAACTTTTTCAATGTTCCCTTTTATTTCGATAAAGGATACCAGGCATTTGGCAATTTTTTGGGGCGGCATTTTCTGACACTTTGCAGAAACCATGGCAAAATTTGTGGAAAAATCCCCAAAAGATTGGTGCCGGGGCTGTTCTATTTCCATTTCCGGAATCAGATCACATGGCAGAGAACCACTTTCAAAGGCTTTTATTGCCGCATCAACAATAATTTTTCTGATCGTCTGTTTCATTATCAACTCTAATTTTCGTGTTCAGATATATCTTCAGGAGTGAATCTGAACTCATCATCTTCAGAATCTATCTCTTTGATTTCATCTTCTTTTGTATCCCCGTCTTCTTCCAGGATTTTATCGATTTCCACATCCTCATCTTCCAGCTTGAATTCTCCGGCTTTGGGAAATGATTCTGCATCATCATATTCAATCACAAGTGTCTTCTCTTCAGGGTTTGTGAAAAAATCAATGGAGTTTTCGTACAGTTTCGCGCAAAGATCGGATGTGGGGAAAAAAGTTCGCCGCCTCAGCAACTGGGTAAAGGCTCGTGCACCGGCTTTTGATGCCTGTGCCATCTGATCAAGGTTGTATTCTTCTTCAAGAAGCGGCATAACAAGCCCGGGATCCACTTCACTGGACTCCAGAACAATTATCAGCCCCTCTTTTAGATTTTTATCAAATCTTATTTTCTGTCTCATCAAACGCCTCCTGTAAAATATTAATCTTAAAACTTTTTAATATAGCGCAACGATTCTTTATGTCAATAAGAATCCTTGTTTGACAATCTATTTAAACTATTGATGGGATGGGCTGCAAAAAACCCGACTGGGGTTGGCCGCCATGCCGGGCAAACAAAAAACCTGGTGATGGAACATCCATCACCAGGTTTTTTTTAAAATTCAGGTGGTATTAAATTTTGTTTCTAATTAATTATAATTAGAAATTGATCTGCCATTTTGCGCCAAAATAGGTATTTTTATTCTGAGCAGTTTCTTCGAAATCAATCACACCAATTTCAGGGGTAATGGTTACGCCAGGAGCAAGAGTGATAGTAGCCTGAACATAGTAGCTGGTTACATCATCATCAGGTGTGTTGGCTGCTTCCATGTCTACAGAAACTGCACCAAAACCGGCTTCAACAGCAAACATGTCATTAATTTTAGCACCGGCAGCAATCATGTAACCCAGAGCGTCATTGTCTAAAACTGAAGTTGCATTGGCTGTAGCAACAGCATTGGTACCACCAGTTGTAATAGTCATCAGGTTACCAACGTTCTGACCGGTAAAGAGATCAGCATTGATGTAACCAGGTCCAACCTTAACAGTTCCGCCCACAGCAACTACATAACTGACAACATCATCATTAACACCACCTGCATTGGTTACTTCAAAAGTCTGATAACCACCACCAAGCATTAAAGTCAAAGCGTCCATTTTCATGGTATAGCTTACTTCGATAGCAGGCATTTTAACTTCTACAGTATTAAAAGGAGCAATACCTGCAGTAGCAGGATCAACCAATGCAACCTTCAAACCACCCATTGTCAATTGCAACATTGCTGCACGGCCGCTGAATATACCACCATAAAATAATAGATCTGAATCTGCGCCATAAACCTGGTTAGACAGGAACCAGTTCAGAGGAGTATAATCCTGGCCCACTTTCAAAGAGCCACTACCAAAGTTCCAGGTACCATAAAGTTTACGAACATTTACGGTTGTACCATATTCAAATCCACCACCCACTTCGTCACTTACTTTTACAGTTGCACCGATACGAGAGTTACCCTGAAGGGCTTGGTCAAACTGATCTACATCAGCTACGCCAGCAGTGTTAGCATCAATAGTATTCCAGAAAGTGCTTACACGGGCTGAACCGTAAAAGTCCCATTGGTCATCAGCATATGCCAAGCCTGAAACCATAACCAAAGCAGCAATAAGTGCCATTAATTTTTTCATCTTTTTCTCCTTAAAAGTATAAGTACCATTCACCACCTGAACAACCTGAAAACCTGTGCTCCTTTTAAACGCAAATTTTCAAGTCTTAACCTGTTTATGCGGTTTTAAAGCGTTTGTCAAACTTTATTTCACACTTTTTTTATTTTTTTTTTGCTAGTCCAGTTTATACGAGATAATATTGGACGTTTGCCCTCTTGTTCCTGTTAACAGTTTTGTTCTGCTCACCACAGAAACCAGCAACTCGGCTGTTCCATCCCTGTCAATATCTGCAATGGCAAAATCGCTGATCCATCCCTGGATGGATTGGGTTTTGAATACGGGTGAAAGAGCGATACCGTCCCACAAAAGAGTTTCAATATGTCCCTGGGAAAAGCGTTTGTACCGTCCCAGGCCGCCACCGATCTCTTCATTTTTTACGATAAATGCCTCTAACTTATCATCTTGACCCAAATTATAAAAAAGAATCCTTGAATTCAAATAAGCCCGCTCCTGATAGGTTCCGTCGGGATCATTCCGGGGAAGCAGAAAATAGTGTTCCGTACCGCCCAATTGATTGCTTCCCTGCCAGTCAACCCTGCCGGACTCACTGACCAGTTTCAGATGTTCGTTCTCATCAATCAAAACATAGGCTGATTCCGATGGGGAGGTTACCGGGCCCTGGGCAACTGAAAGCACGGATGCACCCCGGGGCAAAGGAATCTTTTTACCCTTGATATAATGGTTACCCGATGCTGTCATCATAAAAATATCACCCTTAAACGGATGGCCGACAGATTCCTGGCCCAAAAGGATCCTGGCCTTGTCAGGCCCGTCAATGACCCGAAAATAATAGGGCTCGCCCTCTGTCAGCGTGACATATGCGCTCCCGTTATATTCCAGCACAAAAGACTGCAGATTCTCTCTTTGGATATTCAGACTGGTTATAAATATTTCCGGATATCCGTTTTGATTGATATCCGCAATATCCAGGGAAACAATCCGGTTATAGGAGCTGAATTCAAGCTTTTTTTCAAGCAACAGTTTGCTGTTGTTAAGCGTATGGATTAAAATATCTGAATCTGTTGCGATCACCACCTGAACAATGCCGTCTTTATTTAAATCACCGGCTGCAAGCGCATTGATCCGGCCATCAAACTTCAACCGTGTCTCAAAGCCCTGCTGGCCCGTCTGTTGAAGGTTTACAAACCCGCCGCCATAGCCCCCCATCTGCTGCAGCCCACCCGGGGCTTGCGGCCCCTGCGGCTCGGGTCTGACATACAGTTCATTGGCAATGCTGCGGTTAAACACCTTTAAATTGACATCACCGGCAAAGGTATTGACCATTGGAATCACATCACCCATGGTGTTGCTCTGCTTAAAAAAGGCCAGGGTCTGTTTTTCCCCGGTAACATCCACCATGCTTGCGTCCAGACTGACACTGTCCCCAAACTGGGTCAGACTGCCGAACAGCACATAGTCAACCCCCATATTGGCACCAATGATCCTGGCTTTGGATTCAGTGAGGGCTCCCTTGCTTTCATCAGATTTCTGGGCCGCCGCCATGACCTTGTCAACCGTTTCACGATCCAGAACCTCCACCTTTCCCGGATCCGACAGCCTGGATGACAGCATGGCAAAAAGGCCTTTCTGTAAAAATCCAAGATCCTGGACAGAATTCATACTGAATGGGATCACAGCCACTTTTTTGGGGGCAGCACTATATCCCGGGGTGGCTATAAGGGTTAGCCACAGGGATAAAAAAACCATTGAAAAAATTCGGTTAAACCGCTTGGTATTGTTTTCCAACATCCTCACTCCTTTATAAAACTTTCAACCCTGCAACAAAAAAAAGTGTGCTGCAACTTGCCTTGTTATTTTTATTTAATATCTTTTCTATAAAAAAAACCTATCAAAAAAACCTGACGTCAGCATACAATCACGCTATCGCACAAACAAGGATTGTAAACTTTTGTTTAATCAAGGATTTATATACCATGATAAAACTTCAGGCAAGTCTTTTAAACAGGTTTTATTTTTCTATTTTTTTCTTGCTCCAGTTGATTATTACAGACGGCCATGGGGTCAACCCGAATTTTGGTGCAGATAAACAAAAGGCATCAATACCCCTGCCGCAAATTTAGTCTTGACCTGATTCACACAAGATGATATAAAATCCGGGTTCTTTTGGGAGGAGTGACTGAGTGGCCGAAAGTGGCGGTCTTGAAAACCGTTGAGTCGCAAGGCTCCGTGGGTTCGAATCCTACCTCCTCCGCCAACTTTAAAAAATACGGAGAAATGGCCGAGTGGCTGAAGGCGCTCGCCTGCTAAGCGAGTATGGGTGTTAGCTATCCATCCAGAGTTCGAATCTCTGTTTCTCCGCCACAATAAAAAGTCTCAGGGGTTAAAGGCAACACGCCTTTAACCCTTGTTCTTCTTGACCATCATTATTTGCAAAATTTGTATATTGCTATTTTCTTTACTGGCAGACTACTGCGCCATTAAAAGTGAATATTGGACCAGTATTTAAATTTAATGTCCCGGTAACAGCGTTATTCTCAATTTTTAAAGAGATCCCGGGCAGATCAGGTTGGCCATCATAATTTGTATCAGGCCAGGATGCATCAGGGTCTGGTGAAAAATTAATTCCATCGTCTGAATGCATATTGATGCTCCTCATTGACGAGTTCCAGGACGTAAAATCTGATAGTTTAAGAACCCCTGAATTTGTATCACCATTTATATAAGCCATAGCAAATGCTCCAGACCCTTTGCAATTAGAATCAAATGGAGAGCACTGGGCCGGGGCATTGACAATCCAGGTGCCACTCATCTGACACACATTACTGTCAAAAAGATAGGTGCCGTCTTCTTTCTGGACATCCATAAGTTCCCAGATATAGCCATTTCCTGTGTTGTCTATCCTCATGGTTTTTACAATTCCGATACCTTTGGCCAGATAATTGATATGGGTTCTTCCATAAAAAACTCTCTTTTGCAATATCTTCAGGCAATTTTCAAAAGTTCCGGCCGGCACGGTAACATCTTCCTCTCCAAGCAGTTCATATTCTCTATACTCAAGCCTGAAATAACTATCTGATTTATAAACATAATGATTTATTATCTTTTGTCCTGTGGCCCATGGATTGATCATAGTCGTTACAGGAGGGTCGCAGAATGAATACACGCCACTAAAGATTTCTCCCAACCATTTATTTCCAATAAAATACTCAATCCCCCCGTACTCTGCCCATTGTCCAGCCTCATATTTTTTGGCAATTACCTGCTGCCCATTCAGGGTCTCTTGGGAATAGCCAATAATACCGATACTGATGTTTGCAGAGTTGCTTCCATACTCAGTCTGCTTCCAAATTCTTTTCCCGGATGTTTGTTCAGGCGCATAGTCACTCATATCATAGCTGTCATCAGGGGTGTAAGCTGCCACCCTGCGGCCGGCGCTTACCTGCAAGGCGCCCATGGCCTCTGTCAGGGTAATCTTTGCATCTGAATCGATATCGCCCACTGTACCTGCCCATGCAATACCGGTTGCCCATACAAGTCCTGTAATCATTATGACAAAAAACGTTTTCATCCAAAACCTCCTTTATTTAATAATGTCTGAAAATTAAAAATGCCATCGCTCTTCTTAATCTTCTTTTTCCTTTTTCTCTTGAGCTTTTTGAATTGTATATATGGTATCTTTCAAACCTAATTTTCCGTCACCGTCTGCATCATTTGTTACGTTTATTGAAAGAGATGCTCTATTTCCGGAGGATATTTTTAAACCATAAAGGCATACGCTTTGCGAAGCGTTGCCATTGCCAGCTGCATGATTCTTTTCAAAGCTTCAAGGAATGATATATTGGCCAGCTCTTCATTACAAGCTCTGAATAAATCTCCAAAGGATCGTTGATCAATGCTTTGTCTTTGGAACATGCGCACGTCAACGACCACCGGCAAAACCGGGGGCTTACCCAATATAGTTACCTTAAATTTGATATGGTATGCAGAAGAATCCTAAACTGTTATTATATGAAATTCCATTCTGTAACACAGAAAGAAAAGCATCAGTATTAGAAATTGAAATCACACGATTATAATACTTTGAAAAAACTGGTCGGTAAAGATATTAAACTATAGAAACCAGCCATTAAAACTGTATAGCCGTTGTAAACATTAAAATATCAATGCCGTGATTGGGTTCTTTTAAAGATGCATTTGAATAGTGCATATACCTGAAGTTCAGGTCGATAAACCCAATTCTTGCCCCAACACCGATACGGTCTTCAAATTGCAGATTACTGGAAAGATTTCTGTCTGCAATAAAATATTCATCCAGATAGGCAGCACCGATACCCCCTTCAATATAGGGTCTGATAAGATTTGTGTCATCCCCGAAATAATAGGCAAATACGGGAGAAAAGGCCACGCCGTTGATATCCTGGCTGTTCCATTCCCAATGATTATAGGAGAGTTCAAAATATCCGGACAGATATCCAAAATCGGTTTTAAACCATTTGGCGGGAAAATCTTTTTTAATCCCTACCCGATAGATATCAATATCAGGATCTGCCTGACCATATCCAAAGGAAAGGCCATAACCTGACGATTCCGCCATTGCACAGCCGCAGATCAAAACAAGGACAGACACCAGAAGTACTACTTTTTTCATCATCATTGTGTTCCCATCAAAAAACCGGTTGATTTTTAAAAATCTTTTTTTTATTTGTCCCCTTTTTTAAACGAACCCTGACATTTATTCAAGCAAAAGATGATCACCCGATAAATGAAACAGGTTTTCACAGATTGAAAACACATGCACAAAGCTGTTTTACACTCATTAATCCTTGACATAAACAGGAAGGAAGTTTATACAATTCGAAAAATTATATAAGGGAGATTTTTTATTTTTAAATAAAAATTGATAATATAAATGTTATTAAAACAACTACTTGAAAAAGATAAAGCCCTGTTTATCCATCAATGGTTCCAGGCAACCATCAATACCTATCCGGGCCAGACGGCAAAATTTCTGGGCAAGGATGTCAACCGGTTTGACAACCCGGTGGGTGCGGTTACCCATGAAACTCTGGAAGATGTGTTTGATCATATATTGGATGATTTTACCCGGGAATCCCTTGAAAAAAAAACTGGATCCCATTATCCGCATTCGGGCTGTCCAGTCTTTTTCTGCTGCAGATGCGGTCAGTTTTGTGTTTGCATTGAAAACCATCGGGGAAAAGATTCTGGATAAAAACCAGAATGCAAATCCAGACAACAAATTAATATTGGAATTTTACCGGTTGGTTGACCAGATCGCTCTGGCTGCCTTTAACCGGCTGATGAAATGTAAGGAAGAGATATTCCTTTTAAAAGCCACTGAAAGCAAAAGACGCATTCACAGAGCATTTGAAAGGGCAGGTTTAGTCGCTGAGCTGTCAGAAGAAGAGCTTCTGGGCTCCTTTAAATCTTAACATGTATGGGCAATTTGGCTTTACCATACGATAACTAACGAGGTGGTTATAATTATGAATCAAAAGTACTTGATCCCCTTAACAGCTGTTTTTCTGCTTTTTTTAGTGGCATACACAGGCGTTGAGGGAGCAGGGCTTCAATGGTTCTTTGGAATTGTTTTCCCCTATGTTACAGTGATCGCCTTTCTGGCCGGGTTTGTTTACAAGGTTCTAGGATGGGCATCCTCTGCTGTTCCGTTCAGGATTCCAACAACCTGCGGACAACAAAAATCACTGCCATGGATAAAACAAAACTCCATTGACAACCCTGATACGTCAACAGGCGTGTTTATCCGCATGGTTCTTGAAATCTTTGCTTTCAGATCCCTGTTTAGAAACACTAAAGCTGCTTTCAGCAAAAATGCATCCAACCGGATCGCCTATTCCTGGGAAATTTTCCTCTGGGTGGGTGCCCTGGCTTTCCATTATGCCTTTCTGGTAACCATCTTAAGGCATTTTAGATTTTTCACCTCGCCGGTTCCATCCTGCATTCAATTTCTGGAAAACTTAGATGGTATTGTCCAGTTGGGACTTCCCGGAATCATGTTGTCCGGTGTGGTTCTGCTGGGTGCCACTCTCTTTTTGCTGTCCAGAAGAATCTTTGATGCCAAGGTAACTTACATTTCCCAGGCAGCAGACTATTTTCCCTTATTCCTGATTATCGGGATTGCTGCCACTGGCATTGCCATGAGATATTTCACCAAAGTCGATATTATCGGCATTAAAACTCTTACCATGGGTCTGGCCACCTTTAACTGGGTCATCCCTGAAGGGGTTGGCGGTCTTTTTTATGCCCATCTGTTTCTGGTCTGTATCCTTTTTGCATATTTCCCGATCAGCAAGCTGATGCACATGGGAGGGATCTTCTTAAGCCCCACAAGAAATATGGCAAACAATACCCGTGCAAAAAGACATGTTAACCCCTGGAACTATGATGTGAAAACCCATACATACGAAGAGTATGAGGATCATTTCAGAGAAAAAATGATTGAAGCCGGTCTGCCGGTGGATAAGAAGGAGTAATCAATGTCTAACGATATAAAACCCAATGAATTATTAAATAAAATAGACTATGGCACACCTAAGGAGCCAGAGTCTGGAAACTGGATGAACACCACTGCCAATGTCCAGATTCGACCCGGAATGTATTGTTATGCTGCCAAGGCCGAAAGTGTTGAAACCTTAAGTCTTCCCAATGCCAGAGAGTGGAATCCTTTAGATGATGACTGGAAACTGCCGGACAACTGGCAGGAAATTATCCATCAGGGACTAAAGGACCGCCTGGAGCGGTTTCGGACATTCAAAATTTTCATGGATGTCTGTGTGCGATGTGGTGCCTGTGCAGACAAGTGCCATTTTTTTCTTGGCACGGGTGATCCTAAAAACATGCCGGTTCTAAGAGCTGAACTATTACGATCTGTTTATCGAAATGATTTTACAGCTGCCGGCAAAATCATGGGATTATTTCCCGGTGGTAAAGCGCTTGCCGGATCAAGATCCATGACTTTGGGAGTATTAAAAGAATGGTGGTACTATTTTTTCCAGTGCACCGAATGCCGGCGCTGTTCGGTTTTCTGTCCCTATGGAATCGATACTGCTGAAATCACCATCATGGCAAGAGAAATTTTCAACCTGCTGGGCCTGAACATCGACTGGATCGCCACACCGGTTTCCAATTGTTTTAAGACCGGTAATCATCTCGGCATTCAGCCCCATGCGTTTAAAGACATGCTTGAATTCTTTGTGGAAGATATTGAAGAAGTGACCGGGGTCGACTGCACCCCCAACTTCCAGAAAAAAGGGGCTGACATTCTGTTTATCACCCCGTCCGGTGATGTGTTTGCTGATCCCGGAACCTATACCTGCCAGGGATATCTGATCCTGTTCAAATATCTAAAAGATAAATACAATCTGGATGTGACCTGGAGCACCTATGCTTCCGAGGGCGGAAACTTTGGTTTTTTTACCTCCCATGAGACCATGAAACGACTGAACGCCAAAATGTATGCCGAGGCCAGACGTCTAGGCGTCAAATGGATACTGGGCGGCGAATGCGGTCATATGTGGCGGGTGATTCATCAGTACATGGATACCATGAACGGCCCTGCTGACTTCCTGGAAGTGCCGAAAAACCCCATCACAGGTACGGTTTTTGAAAATGCCGCATCCACCAAGATGGTTCATATTTCAGAATTTACCGCCGACCTGATCAAACATGGAAAACTGGAACTGGATAAGAGCCGGAATGCCGGCCGTATCATGACCTTCCATGATTCATGCAACCCGGCAAGGGGTATGGGACTTTTAGACGAACCTCGATATATCATTGAAAATGTGGTGGATCAATTCTATGAAATGCCACCCAATACCATCCGGGAACAAACCTTTTGCTGCGGTTCAGGATCCGGACTCAATGCCGGTGAAAACATGGAACTGAGAATGGCAGGTGCTCTTCCCAGGGCCACGGCCTTAAAATCAGTTCATGACAAATACGGTGTCAACACCCTGGGTACCATCTGTGCCATTGACCGGGCAGCTCTATCCACCCTTTGCGAATACTGGGTACCGGATGTTGAGGTCTACGGTATTTCTGAGCTGGTGGGCAACGCATTGATCCTGCCCGGAGAAATAGAACGCACACAAAACTTAAGATTTGAACCATTACCAGGATTTGAGGATGAGGAGGAAGGCGATGAGTAAAAATATGATCATCACAGGGCTTGCAATCTTTGTCCTGGCCGTACTGTCTCCGTTCTGGTTTAATCTGCTGACCGAGACCCAGGCTGCGCCTGAGCCGGAACTGCTGGGCAAAGCCAAACAGGAAAAAAAGTGCGTCCTGGATAAATATGACATGAGAGCCAATCACATGTCTTTATTGGATAACTGGAGAGATTCTGTTGTTAGAGATGCAGACAGAATATATAAGGCAGCCAACGGCCATACCTTTAACATGAGCCTTTCAACCGGTGAAAATTCATGCTTAGGCTGCCATGAAGACAAAGCAAAATTTTGTGACAGCTGCCATACATATGCATCAGTCAGGCCCTATTGCTGGGAATGTCACACAAACCCCAAGGAGATTGAATGATGAAAAAGAGCAGAAGAAGCTTTCTTAAAGTAGCAGGTATTGCTGCCATTGGGTTAGGTGCTGCTCCGGCAATGAACTTTGCTGCATCTGATTCTC
>JBDRQO010000082.1:0-11968 GCA_043826275.1 Pseudomonadota bacterium | reverse complement strand
GGGATTTCATGCACCCCCCCCGAAAAGAACAGCAAGGTTTATTCATCTGAAGAAATAGCCTTGTCAATTTTCCCCACCAGACCTTTAAAATCCTGCCAGCTATCCGGGTCCAGGTTGATACCCTTCTTTGTCGGAATCCATGTATCCGGTTCGGCCTGGTTCGGTTGGAAATATACCCGAATGTCTACCCTTGGTTTGCCCTTGTACTCAACCAGATTGGCAACCACCTTTTCCATTGTGTTTTTCGGAATTTCGCCTATTGTCTGTGCCATTTGTTTAAGCTCCTTCGTATGTGAATGTAACCCCCGGTATTGTATATGACTTTAGATAATGGGACCCTAAAAGGGGGGGTATGGGGATGTTTCAAAACACCACCCTATGAATTAAATGGCATATAGATACTATCCATCGTCCTGCCTGGCGGGGGGTAGGGGGTCATGGCGACACCCGCCGATAAATTTATCAAACAGGTTGATAGTACCCATGTATGGATGTTGAACGCTCCTTTTTTAAGAATCAAGGCATCGGGTCTGCATATCCTTCAAGAGACTCCTTTTTTGAATTTTTTTCCAGGAGTCCCGTGAACCCACAGGGAAGTATTATCAGCAAATATGGGACCCGCCTTTTTAAATAAACCTGGATTGAGTTGAAAAGTACCCCCCCTTGCCTTCGCTTTTATCTTTATTCTTTGTGCGCGCGCGTTGTGACCCCGATAAAATCTTCCTCTCCCCTTTTTGCCGATGTATCCCCATGCTATACAATACCCGGCATTTTAGGGGGTCCGTTTGCGGTCTGGTTTGCCGGGAATCCTTTTGCATCTTTCTGCCATTTGCCATTTGGGCAGGTTCGCAAATCAATAACGGCAATTTTTTGTTGCCCACACCAAAGGGCAAGGTATCCCCCGTTCATCCTTTTGTATCCTGAAAAATCACATTCTTTACCCAAGCAGGTTGTCACCAGTTTAGTTTTATCCTGATCCTGAACACCTTGCAGGTTTTCACTATACCCTCCGTGAAGGGTTCTTTTAACTTTTTCGGAAAGAATCACCGTCATTTCGTCTACCCTCTGGTTGCCAAGTTTTGTGTATATATATCGAAATAAGAAATTGGCTGGGTAACCTGCCAGCCATTTCTTACATATATAAGCAGGTTTTGGCAGGTGTCTGATTCTAATAAATTCAATAGGTTAAGCACTAGCCAAGAAGCGTTTTGGCAGGTAGTAAAATTGGCAGGTTCTATGTCATTGATTTTCTTATATTTAAGACTTGCCAACATGATTTTTTGGCAACCTTGGCAATGGCAGCTTTTTTCAGTTTTCATCCGGCAGCCTGTATCCCGTTGCATTACCTTTTTTCCCTCCGGGTATTACGATAATCTTTTTCATGTCGCGTGCTTTATTGATAGCGGTCTGAGCTGTTGAACGTTTGCAGTTAAGACGGGCTTGTACCATTTCAATCAGTTCAGTTTGCGTATTTACCTTACGGCCCGGCATGTCCCCTAGTATTTCAATGACACATTTGACATACTGATCCTGCTTCGTTTCCGGATTTGCGATTCTGAGAAGCTGCAAGTCTGGTGTCCTTTGGATGTAAAAAGGTTTTATGGTGTTGAAATTCCTGGCTTTCTGGTGGGTGACTTTTATGATACCGCCTTGCTCCGATCTTTCAAAAATTAAAATATTTGCGGCCCAATCACCTATAGCACTTGCACCCCTGCCTGAAAAAACATCATTTTTTGTGTTACCTTTCCCAACGTGATGTATAACAATGCAGCATACATCCGCCATATCGCAAATATAGGTCAGGCAATCCAGTGAACGTCTCATTTCTGCATTATCGTTCTCGTTTCCACCGTGGAATGATATCAGCGGATCTAAAACCAATACATCAGCTTGGGCTGCCTTCAATATTTCAATTACCTGTTGTTGGAAGTCTGTTTCTGTTAAATTGCCGGTCATTCGGCAGTCGCCACGAATCCTAGGGATAAAAACATATGCAGCACCTTTCCTGAAATCCGCATTTACCCGGAATATTTTGTTTAACCGTCTGTGAATGCTCTTAATTCCGTTTTCCGACTGGATGATAACGGATTTTAAAGGTTTCGGGATATGAAACAAATCCCACAGCTTCGTCGGTGACGGATTAGCCATTAAAAGCGTTATGTAATTGACGAATATTGATTTTCCGATACCCGATGGACCGCACACAAGCAAAGATTCCCGTTCATCCAAAAGGCCATCAATAACAGGATTGTCTTCGTATTCGGCATCTGCAATATCTTCCATATCGACAATCGTAATTTGGGGTCCTTCCCTCGGAATACCATAGGCTGTTTGTGTTTGCATTTTCTGTCAATCAATCCTTAAATTGAATTGCTCGGTGAACCATTTAACGTTTGTGTCCCTTCAATTTCGTGCCCAATAGGTATGTTAGGCTATTATACCCGGTGTTTTAGGGGTGTCCGATCTCGGTTCGGCTTGCCCCCGGTGTTCAATTGCTAAGATAAACCAAACAAACGTTGAACCTAAAAGCTGATGCCAAACCGTTGCCCCATTATCAACCATGATAGATTATTCGCATGGTCAGCCTCTCTGCGCAGGCGGTCGAATGTTTTCTGATGCATATTCTTTGGCTTGAACAGGATAGGTTCCAGAAGATCATTGCTTGCCCCCAGCCTCGCCCTGATCTTCCTGGCCTTTCTCATAAGTCGATCTAAACGGCCTTCTTGCTGGCTGCCATATGCAAGGCCATAGCAATGGCGGCAAAAGAAATGCTTTCCGGCGCCATAGAGAACAGCCACCCGCTTCCGGCAGCGGGGGCAGAGAAACCATGTTCGGTATCCACCATAATTGCAAGGTGTCCGGCCAAAAGAGACCTCCTGTTCAACTGGTTCCCATTCTCCACCTTGGGGCCTGTGCCGGTATAGTAATATCATATGGTTAGATTCCATTCGGTATCGGATAGAGTCCGTCTGCTCGTCACCGCAAGACAACCACAATGAGCCGAGGGTGCCGGGTCGCAGGCATCCTTCTTTTTTCAGCCACCGAATGTCAATCCGGTGCTGACTTTCCGTTGTTGTCTTCCCGCCCCAGCGTCCTGAACCATAACCACCCATGTCTCACCGTTTATTTTTTTCGAAATCATTAAGCAAATGCAACCTCTAAAACACGCGCATATTGGTACTTAAAACAATTAAAACAGTATTTTATCACGTTTGCTACATAGTTGTTTTTTCTCCATCACTATTCTTTAAACCGATTTTTGTTTCCGCCGCCTGTTGAGTCCAAAATCGCGGGTTTTTTGCCGATGCACCCACGTATGATACATACCCGGTGTTTCAGGGGGGGCCGGTTGCGGTCTATTTCGTTCCATGGTGCCAGTTTTAAAGCATGGATAGAATTCAATCCATAAAGCATTCCATAAAATGCACCCACATCAACAACCGATAGGTTGATGATGCATGCTAAGTTATATTCTAAAAGATTTTCTAAAAACATAGATAAAGATATTCTTAGTGGGTAATTTTTGTTCTGAAAAACGAAACGTTCAAAAATGAATAAAATCCCAATAATTCATTTAAAATACAACTGGTTATGACCAAAACACCCTCCTACTTACTTAGTAGGTAAAATTTGGGATTACATATTTAGGTGGTTGTTTCCGTTTCTCTTCGCTATTTTTCTGTTCATTCCCTCGGGTGTGTATCTCATTGGTGGCGTCCTAAACACCTTAAAGGTTTTTCTGCTGCCCGCTATTGGTTCTGTTTTTTCTATCAAGAAATGTTCTTCGAGATCCGAAATGGCACTATTGAGCGAATTAATTCCTATCCCTGCGTATTCAGCCAATATGTCATCGTCTGCATCAACGAAATCAAATTCCCTTTCCCAAAAAACGCCATCCCCTATCATATCATCGACGTTGTAGTAATATTCCCGATCATCATCGATGCGAACTGCATATTCTTCCCCATCAAAAAAAGAAAATGTTCTTAAAACCGGATATAGCGCTTGTGCGCTTGGTTTTAATCGACTCCAATTCCCTCCGGTAATCACAGATTTGAAAAATGGAAACGCTCTGCCTTTTTCTCGTGGCGGCAATTCTGTGATATACTTCTTTGCCCTGTGTCCTCTGGAAGTAACATAACTTTCGACTCTGAAGCCTGGAAATGTTAACAATCCATCGATTCCAACCCTAACGGTCTTTTCTGTTGTCCCTGATAATATGGCGATGGTTTCCTGACTCGGTATTGCAATACCATGCTTGTTTCGGTGGCACATAATGACCGAGTAAATAGCCTTGCTGGCCTTTGGGAGCCTTGCCCATTTTTTGTTTCTTACACCCTGCTTATCAAACCAAAAATGAACCTTGTAATTGATATCTTCCTTGAAAGTATACATAATTTCCCCAGATAAAATTATGGCCGGTGCTGCCCCTGGGGAGTGACAGCATTTTTTCACCGGACCCCAACCCGGCGCCGACCAAACCGTTATCTATTTGGCTTAAATTTCCCTTCCGAATGTCATAGGGCGCACATGAAAATAATTTACCCCTGAAGCACCCCTGAAATGCCCCTGAAGGGGATATGAGAGCTATATGGGTCATTCGGTTTCATCCCTATTGTATCGGGTCCACAAGTATTGGATCACATCGCTTTCGAAAAAATATCGGCGTTCTGATTTTTCAACAAACTTCAACCCGCCCCTGATCCAATTTGATAGTTGCCGACTACGCCCGGATCTGGTGACGGGCAGATCGAGACGCTGGCAAAGATCTCGTTCGCTCCAAATTTCGTTTATTGTGTTCGGCTTTCCCATGATGTTCTTCCTCTTCTAAAAATGATTCAATTGCCCATGCCTTATTCGGATACCCTTTTTCGAATGCAAGGGCATGTGCCCTTTTTAGTTCTTCCTGGTCAGCCACGAGAAGCATTTGGACACATGAGCTACAAATAAAATCATCCTTCGGCGCGTAGGTTTTTTCCGGCTTACTGCAAAATAGACAGAACATTTGTATCTCCCTATTTTTGAACATATTAATAAAACGCCATCTGCATCGGTTACCTTGGCGTTACCCCGAAAGGATTTAGTGCTTTTAAAATCAATATGTTAATAAAAGCCCACTACCTATAGAGGGTATCGGCCTAAAGGCTTTCGATGTATGAATCCAGGTCCCGGATATCGAATTTGACCAACCGCCCTACCCGCTTCGGCTTGACCGGAAACTTCCGCTTTGCCCTCCGGCTTATCTGGTTGTAAATTGTGCGAACACTGATACCCAGGTACGCCGCCGTTTCTTCAGGGCTAAGGAGCCTCTTTTGAATCGCATTAATGGTGTCTGCTTCAGACATAATCCGCATTACCCTTCCAATTCTTGGACGATCTTATCCAGCCTTGCTTTCATTTCGGGTGTAATTCTGGAAAGCCCGTTGAGCAAGTTAACCGTATGCGTGTAGCTCAATTCAAGATGCTTTGACACGGCCTTAACTGGAATCCTGTGTTTCTCGCAGATGATAGTTTTGTAGACAGTGGGTTTGAGGTTAAGAATGGTTTCTTTTATGGTCATATGTCCTCCTCAATAAATAGGTTTCATTCAGGAGGACAACTCGAAAGAGAAGAAAGATACCGGTTGACTTCAAAATCTTCCCGGTCTATTATGTAAATTAAAAGGCACTACGAGTGTCTTCCTGAAAATAGCTGTGGGGTACATACCTTGCCAGGGGATTGGCCCGCAGCTATTTTTTTATTCTTATTATTATTACTATAAAAAGCATCGAAAGTCAAGAACATAAAACAATTTATGCAACCGTGACAATTTTTGTCATTATCTTTAATTACAATTAGTTAGATTGCATTTTAGTATATTTTTGACTGATTTTAGTCTGAAAGACGCCAATTTTTGTCATTATTTATATAATATACTGAAATTAATGCTTTTAATTAATTGTAAATTCCTAAAATATGTTGATTTTCGAAAAATCGGCATAAAATTGTAATACCCCCACCTTGAAATATCTCGTCGTTTTAACCTGTTGATTCCCAAAACTAAAAAGGACAGAATCAAAGACTCTGCCCTTCTCTGTTCAAATCACCCCAATTTGTCATGCTCTTGGGTAACGTTGGGTAACATTTTCCCAAATATACCCGCCAATCTCATCCCATATACTTCTCTTCGTAAATCTGCTTAACCTGTTGATTCCGATTAACTTTCTCTTTTCATCTGATTTCACTCTATTTACCGGATAAGGTGTTTTTATCGCTTGAGGAGGTAGTGGGCAACCCCCTTGCCGGTTCGAGTCCGGCCTTCGGCACCACCTGAAAAATAAAGGGTTTAGCGCGATCAATCAAGCTAAACCCTTTTTTTATGCGGTTTTGCCTATATTGAGTCTTATAAAGCTTTGTATTCACTGTAACAGGCGGGATCATTTAATTTATTTTTTCCTCTTGAGCACCTTCTTGGGTAACGTTTTGGGTAACACTTGCAAAATACCCTTCAAGCTGTTCAATCGCCTTCCGGGTGTCATCATCATCGATTCTGTTGTACCTGTCGAACATCGCCCTTGTTGAATGTCCGGTGATCGCCATAATGACCGATTCAGCACCCCCGGCCTTGCGCATATTCGTATTGAACGTATGCCGAAGGTCATGGAAGATAAAACCGCCTTTTACAAACCGGCCATATTCAATTCCGGCATCTTTGCAGGCTTGCCTTAAGGCTGTTCTGATATCAGTGATCGGCTTGCCCCTGAATTGAAACACATGGTTGTCGGCGTTGCTCCCGTGTATGCGGTTGGGTAAAACCATCAGAACCTTGAATAATTCCTTGCAGATTGGAATATTTCTTGCCTCTTTGTCCTTGGTATCCCCGGCTTCGAGACGGATTAACCGGGCCGCAAGGTCAATCTTATCCCATGTCAGATTCAGAATTTCGCCCTTACGCATACCGGTATAATAACCCATTGAGATAATGGCCTTTGTATGCCCTTCTGAATGCTTCATGAGCGATTCAAATTCATCGGCAGTTATCAACCTATCCCGAACATCAGAACCCGGCTTTAATGTCTTTTTAACCCGCTTAAATGTTTTCAGGGTGTCGCCACCAACAAAATCATTATCAAAAGCCTTATAAATCATGCTCTTTGCTTTCCCGATTTCGTGGTCGACGGTTCCGGGAGCCTTCCCCTCTTTCAAACGCCTTGCCTGATAGTTTTCCAGATCAACGGGTTTTATCCGGCTTACAATTATATTGCCGAATTCCTTGTTAAATTTATCCAGGCTGATTTTTATGATGTCATAGGAAGCAAGCGCCTTGACCTTTTCAAGCTTCAGATACCATTCCGTCAATTGATTGAACGTCATTTTGGTTTCCGGCTTGATATCGAATATTCTATTTTCCCTTTTCTGAACCCGGCGCTTTCCGTCTGCATCCCTGGCTTCCTCAATGGATAATCCAACATATTCCTTTTTCTGCTTTCCCCCCGGAAGCCTGTATTGAATCCAGAATCTTACCCTTTGTGATCGTTTTGCCTTGTCAAGATCTGCGCCACAAGTGCAAACCTTGTTCCGGGTGGTTTGCTTTTTGTGGCATATCGGGCATTCCGCTAAAATTGCCATGTTACCCCCTTTCTTTCCGTTCAAGGTATTCTTCCAGTGCCTTGATGATAAATGCCTTCATTGAGATACCCTCAAGGGCTGCTTCTGATTTGGCCTTTCGGTGAAGATCGTCGGGAAAGTCTTTGATGTTTATCGTTGTCATTCTATTTATTACCTCCTTTATTAGTTTTCTACTTAAAGTATCCTTTATGGTATTATTTGTCAAGCTTTAATAGCATTTCTTTTTTGTTCTTCCAGACAAAAAGATGAAAGAATGCCAAAGATGATGGATACAAAAGGCACCACAGGATTCATTATTCCAATCATTTGAAGCTCATATAAGTAATAACTATTGACCTTTGACTTTTGTTTTCATAAGATTTAGATTAGCTTAACTTAGCTCATAGCATATTAAAATTTGTGTTTCCGGCGAAATATCACACGATCTATCCAACAAACTTGTGAACAAGGGGTATTTTTTTCAGTAAATTCAAAATAAAGCCAAGAAATCAAAGAATAAGGATGGTGGGACAATGAAAAAAATATCACTATTCATTTGGCTACTTGTCTTTTTAGAATTTTTATCAGTAGGTTGTGTGTCAACAGGTTCAAAATTTCTTCAAGACGGAATCGACATCTTTCCGACACCCGGTCGCACTCTCAAAAAATTGATCCAACAGGAGAGTTATAATGAGGCTTCAGAATTTTACGAACGAGAGATTGATTATTTTGATAAAAGAAAGGATAACTATCTACCTTTTCTTAATAAACTCGCCACAGGCTTAAATAATTATTATGATCCAATCTTCGCTGAAAAAATATTAACAATCGATGCTATTAATTGGCCTGCGCCACACACAGAGTGGCAACATATTCGAGAGGTTATAACAGATGCTGATGATATTATACGAATCTATTTCGATCACAAAATTTTCTCGAAAACTGCAAATCTGATAGATTCTCCTGAAACCCTGAAATCAAAGGTAAATATCCTCAAGGATCGTATTAACGAAGATGCCTCTAAAATATTTGCTGATTATACGTTTTCATCGAACCCTAATTTTTTCAGTACTTACCCAATTGCAATTGACACCAATGAATTTACAAAAAAGCATGGAAATTTGTTTTTGGAAAGACTGAAAACTTGTAATGCCCAGGAAATCGGAAATGCATATAAAATATATAAGACATCTTTGCCAGAAAACTTATGTGAAGAAATTGGCTATCTCCATTATAGATCTGTCTTAAACGAGTGTTCAAACGACAGCAAAATAGACTTTTCGAAAATTCTTTATGCCATTAAAGAGACATGTAAATGCGGAATACCTTTAAAAAACCTTCGAGACATTAAAATTGAATTAATCGAGGTGACCAGCCCGGCATTGCTGAAAAAAGGAGAAATTGAGTTTCCTGTTGCAATCGATGTTGATCTGCCCATCACAACAACTAAAATAGATTTTGATAAAGCTTTTGAAACCTCGAATACAAAAGAGGCGGATATAATATTACTCATTAATACGGCAGTTGCTCGAACTACTCGTGAGATTACTAAACATGAATCTATCAAGTCGAAATACCAATCGGGAACCGAAACCCGTCCAAATCCAGATTACAATTATCAGCAAAATATAGTTAACAATGCCCGGCAGGAATTAATGTCTGCACAATTTGAAAAAACATCAATAGATAATCAATTTTGTACCGGTTACGCATGTTTTGGAAAATTGGCACTCCAAATAGCTAGTATGGCCTTGATTAAAAATAAGGAAGATGTCTTGAATCAAGCAATGCGGAACCTTAATCAAACATCTACAACAATCGATAAACCAGTATTTAATCAATACAGCTTTAATAAAGTTTCAATTGAAACTGCAAAAATTATGACGATAAATTACTACATTATAGATCGAATTTCGAATAGTTATAAGAAAGATGCCTTTGATGTTCGGCAGAATAGAAATTTCACGGTTTGTTACAATATTCGTGATGAAGATCCAGATAAATGGTCACATGTTTCGGGTATTGACAAAGAAGATGATGTTAAGAATTTCGAGGAATCTCCTGCGACAGTAAAACTCTCAAGTATTCTCGATCAAAATTCATCGGGTGAAAATACCCATCAAAAAACGCCTGATTTAGTTCAAATCCGAGAAGATATTCTAAAGGATAGAAATCGCATTCTCACAGAGTTAAAAAAACACCAATTTGATGCGAAGCCTTCTGACGACAATAGGTTTAAAAGTATTGTAGTTGTCTATCATCCAGGGGGAAAGGTAGGTACGGGCTTTTTTGTTTCTGACGATTTAGTTATGACCAATTACCATGTTATAGAAGGATCAAAATATGTCGAAATGAAAACGTTTGACGGTCAGGAAACTTTTGGCAAAATAATAGCCTCGGATATTAGACTTGATCTTGCGCTCGTGAAGGTTCAGACAAGAGGGGACCCATTAATTTTTTATAAAGATCGGACACTGCCGCTTGGTGCAACTGTTGAAGCCATTGGGCACCCCAAAGGGCTTGAATTTAGTATTACTCGCGGAGTTATAAGTGCCTTGCGCGAAATCGAAAGTGCCTATGCTCCGGGTGGTAAACTGATCCGATTCGTTCAAACAGATGCTGCTATTAATCCGGGTAACTCTGGAGGTCCTCTTTTTCTTGGTGACAAGGTTATTGGAGTGAACACACAAAAATTGGCTTCAACTGAAATCGAAGGTTTGGGGTTCGCAATACATTATTCTGATGTATCTGTTTTTATTGGTAAATATATTAAAGGAGAGTGATCAATGAAAAACTCTACCATTGTGATATTTATATGTATCTTATTATTTGGCTGTGCTTCGAAACAAAGATTTGGAATGGTTGAAGATCCCGAAACCGGATTGCTATATGGATCAATAGTTGAGCGTAATATTTTCATCGATTCATCGCAGTTAGAAAATAAAAGAATAAAGGTTTCTATTCGAAATACCTCGGGAGACAAGGCATTTGATTTAAATAGTTTTCTTGGCGTATTAGAAAACGCCTATGCTGCAAAAGGCTATATGCCAACTAAAAGTGATGATTTCGGTATACGCCTTGATGTAAATGTTTTGTATTCTGGACAAATTCGAACCGACATGAAAAATGAATTTTCCTTCCTTGGGGCTTCTGCCGGTGGGATTGCAGGCTATAGGTCAGATACAAAAGCAGGTACAGCCATTGGAATACTCAGCGGGGTAGCTCTTGGTGCTATTATAGGCAGTTACGTAACGGATGACACTTATATAGTAATTTCTGAAATTAATATTGGCTTGATAAAACCAGAAAGTGGAGAGAGTAAAACAACTATTATTTTTAGTTCCAGCAACAGAGATGAACGTCGCGAACAAACAGGGTTCAAACATTTCCATAAACGGTTATCGACTCGTGTCGCCGCTTATGCCGGGGGGCGAAGCGTGAAACAATCACAGATTGCTGACGGTGTTCGCCAGCGACTCAGCCTTATCTTGTCCGATATAATTTAAGTATATATCACTATGACCTAAGAAGCAGATAAAATAAAATCCGAATCTTTTGCGATTGCGAAACGGTATCTTCTATGATATCGGTTGGATAGAAAGAATCGATGGAGGCAAGGCATCTTGCATCCGAATTATTGATATATCTTAAAGTGGGTATGCAGTTAACTCAACCAGCCACTATATCTTGTGGTTGCCACCCACTATCGCCTGACGTGGCACGGGGGCACAGTCCACTGCCTGTTGCATTAGGCGGTAGAAAAGTAAACCGCGGGCTCTGGATGTGCGCCGGTTAAACCTAAAGGTAAACTCATCAAGATAGTAGGCAAGGTGCGAGGGTCTGATCGCGCCTTGATGAATTCCGAGCCACCAGCGGTCCAGCAAGGACGCAGCACGGTGAACACGAGGCATAACAACATGCGCGGGATCTCCACTTGCAGCCATATTAGTAACGACGTGCAGATAACCCTTCTTTTCGATGCCTTTATACCCAGGCCATCCATCGGTCCTGATTTCTGCCCCCTTTGTCACGTTGTTCAAGATGAATCCGTGAAGACTTGTCGCCGAAACATCGGGGATGGTAGACATCCGTATTCTCCCCGAGCCACGACCACGTATTTCGGCTGCTATTGCAACGATCGATTTCCCTTTGGCACCACGCCCGCGGACTTTAGTGCCAAGGCCGCCGACGTAGGTTTCATCAACCTCAACAGATCCGGTCAACTGATCCCGCCCCGGTCTCACCATTGCCCGCCGCAGTTTATGGAGCCAAATCCATGCAGTATTGTAACTACCAAAGCCGAGAACTCTCTGCAATCCAAGGGCACTGGCTCCGTGTTTTTCACTGGTCACAAACCACATTGTGAGAAACCAGGTTCTAA
>JBDRQO010000081.1:0-25386 GCA_043826275.1 Pseudomonadota bacterium | reverse complement strand
CCGAGTAAGACCCAGGCCGAAGTCCTATCGGCATTCGGCTCCCAGGTTGATGAGGGTGGGGTCTTACATAGTGTCATAAGGTAAGTCCATACAAGTCAAGGCTTTTGGCGCTTTATACCCCGTTATCCCCGAAACTCCTGTGTAAGCTTTATGGGTAAATATGGGTAAGTTTATGGATATGTGGCGTGAATTTGAGGAGTGTAAATTGGATAAAGACCAGATATTTCAATGGCTGTTCAAGGGTGCTGCATATCTTTGTGTGGCAGGTATCTTTTACCAGTTCTTTTGCATGAGGGGGATCTGACCGTCAACCATTGGCACCAGGATGGTGACCAGAATAATCCCCCTGCTTATCCTCTATTATTTTTTTGATATGATATCCAAGCGATTCGGTTAATACATGGCATCCACCAGGGCTTTATATTTTTCATTGATGGCTTTTCGTTTCAACTTCAATGTGGGCGTGATTTCTCCACCTTCAACACTGAAGGGGTGAGAAATAAGGGTGAATTTTTTTATGGTTTCATACTGGGCCAGCTTTTTTGAGTGAAAATCAATGCGTTTGCGATAAAATGTGATCACATCGGGGTGCTGGGTCAGCTCTTCCATTGAATTATAGGCAATTTCGTTTTCTTTGGCCCAGGCTTCCAAGGCCTCAAAAGCTGGGACCACCAGGGCTGATATAAATCTTCTTTTTTCACCAATAGTCACAATCTGTTCAATGTAAAAATCTTTTCCCACATAGGATTCTATTTTTTGGGGGGCAATATTTTTACCCCCTGAGGTAATAATTAAATCTTTAATTCGATCCGTGATTTTTAAAAATCCGTCTGGATCAAATTCGCCAATGTCACCGGTTTTAAACCAGCCATCAACGATCTCCCGGGCTGTTTTTTCAGGATTATTATAATATCCTTTCATGACCTGGGGACCTTTGACCTGGACTTCTCCGGTATCGGCAATCCTGACTTCGCAGTTGGGGACAGGTTTGCCCACGGTACCGAACCTGAAACTTTCCGGGGTGTTATACGAAATCATGGGCGAGGTTTCAGTCAGTCCGTATCCCTGGCAAATCAGAAGGCCGCAGCTAAAAAAGAATTCTTCAATGGATTGCTCCAATGGTGCGCCGCCGGCTGAAAAAAAGTTTTTATCGCCGCCAACAACATCACGGATTTTAGAAAGAACCAGACGGTCAAAGAGTTTGTGTTTTAATCTTAGGCTCATGGAGATGGGTTCTTTGTGCTTAATCCGGTTATAATAGGTATCTCCGGTTTTAATCGCAGTTTTAAACAGCATTTTTTTAATAAAAGAGGCGGCTTCCTGTTTGTTCATGACAGCTGAATAGATTTTTTCATATAGCCTTGGAACAGAAACCATGGCCGTGGGTTTGATTTCCTGGAGGGTATCAATGACTTTTTTGGGATCTTCAAGATAGGTGTGGCTGGCCCCTTTGAAATAAACATAATAAGACCACATGCGTTCATATACATGGCTTAAGGGCAGAAAACATAACGATGTATCTTTCTGGGATACATTAAAACTGGCATCGACACAATCCATCTGGTGGAAAAGATTGCCATGGGTGAGCATAACCCCTTTGGGATTACCTGTGGTGCCGGATGTATAAATAATGGTGGTGGTATCGTCTTTTTTAATTGCATGTTGCCGCTGTTCAAGCGTTTGTTTAACATCTGCGGGTGGTATGGTTTTTATAAAATCTTTGAAATAATGAGTGATGGATGTGTCTGATTTTATGGTGGGTTTTATGGCGGGGTCATAGGAAACAATGGTTAACGAAAGTTCGTTGGACGCCACAGCCCTGACATTTTCGTATTGAAAGAGATCGCCGATAAAAATCAATTTAATGCCTGCTTCTTTGATGATGAATTCGGCCTGCTCTTTTGTGTTGGTGGCATAAATAGGGACGGATACTGCGCCGGCGAGGATACAGGCAAAGTCTGTGACAGCCCATTCATGGCGGTTGGCAGAATAGATGCCGATATTATCGCCTTTTTCAACACCGGAGGTGACCATTGCAGCGGCAAGGCTTTGAATTTGTTCCCCGAACTGGGCATAGGAAAGCGATTTCCATTGATCATCTTCTTTGTATCGCAAAGCAGTGTGGGTGCTGAAAGCGTTTACTGCTTTTGTGATCATCTGGCCGATGTGCTCATGCTTCATGATAAGTGTCTCCATGATTAACGATTGTAGTTTTTTGTGGTAAACAGTGTTTTTTTACTAAACCTGCTTTTAGGTCGGGTCATCATGCTGGTATTCTCAAATAAAGTTAATAAAAAGGAAATCAGATTGTATATATTATGGATTATAGTAAGAAAGAAGACAATGCAAGAAAAAAAATGATAAAAACCCCCATTAAAAATTTTAATGGTTTGTGTTTAAAAAACCTCAAATTTAATTTTAAACTATTATGATGTTGGAGAGGGTTTTGAGTTAAAATATTTCCCTAAGATTATCATTTCTATCTGTATCTTGTTTTAACAAGCATCAAAAACCCCTGTTTTAAGAGGGTCTTAAGAAATTTAAAAAAGTTTATTTTTTGTTTGCACAACTTGCACAATTTATGCTATTTGTGCAAGTAGGGAAGAGGTGTATTTAAATGCACCATAGTAAAACTCATTAAAAGATAATGAGTGAAAATATAAATACTTATGATTTGGAATAATCGGCGCGGTGATTTAATAAGCAATACAGGGCAATTTAAAAGATAATACATGTAACAATAGCATGATAATTATAAGGATCACGAAGATCAGGAGGTGCAATGAAAACAGATCGTAAAAAAGAGTTTTATGACAAACTCGAAGCCAAAGGGGTCTCACGAAGGGATTTTCTCAAGTATTGTACAGCGCTGACAACGGCGATGGGATTATCTTATTCTTGCGTGGGGAAAGTTGCTGAGCAAGTTGAAGAGGCTGCTACAAAACAACGGCCGCCTGTTGTATGGCTCCATTTTTCAGAATGTACAGGGTGTTCTGAAGCATTTTTAAGAACCCCGGATGTCGGTGCCATTATTTTAGAAACCATTTCAGTGGAGTATCATGAAACCATTATGGCGGCGTCCGGTCATCAGGCTGAAGAAAATCTTCATAATGCTGTTAAAAAATACTCTGGAAAATTTGTATGCATTGTTGAAGGGGCTATTGCCACCAAATACAATGGCGCATACGGAAAAGTGGCTGACAGGACCTTTCTTGAAATTGCTAAGGAAATTATACCACAAGCTGCTGCAACTATTGCGATTGGAACTTGTGCGGCATACGGCGGCATTGCTTCTGCAAAACCAAATCCTGGCGGATACAAAGGCGTGAACGATGCGTTGGGAATCAAATCCGTCATTAATCTTCCTGGCTGTCCATATAACCCATTGAATCTGTTGGCTACTGTGGTAAAATACTTGACCAATGAAGCTATTGGACTGGATGAATTGAACCGGCCGAATTTTGCCTATGGTGCAACTGTTCATGATAAATGCCCAAGACTTGAGCATTTTGAAGAAGAAAGATTTGTAACTGAATTTGGTTCCAAAGAAGCAGAAAAGGGCTATTGTCTCTACAAAATGGGATGTAAAGGACCGGAAACATACAATAATTGCCCGACTATAAAATTTAATGATGGGACCAGTTTCCCCATCCAGGCAGGCGCTCCCTGCATTGGATGCAGCGAACCTGATTTTTGGGATACGATGACGCCTTTTTACGAGACTTCATAACTTGGGTTGTCGCATCAGTATTTAAATTTTGTATTTTTATTAAAATAAAGGTTGAAAGGAAAATAATATGGGTAAAAGAATTATTGTTGATCCCATTACCAGAATAGAGGGTCATCTAAAAATTGAAGTTGAGATCGAAAACGGAAATGTAAAGGATGCCTGGAGCTCGGGTACCATGTTCCGCGGCATTGAAATGATGCTCCAGGGGAGAGATCCCCGGGATGCTCACCATTTTGTACAACGCTCCTGTGGTGTTTGTACCTATATTCATGCATTATCTTCTGTTCGAGCAGTAGAAGATGCATGTAATATCACCATTCCTGAAAATGCACGGATTATCAGAAACCTGTTGCATGGTGCACAGTACCAGCAGGATCATATCGTTCATTTTTATCATCTGCATGCGCTGGATTGGGTGGATATTGTCAGTGGCTTATCTGCAGATCCGGTCAAGACAGCTAAATTATCTGAAAATGCCAGTGGAAGACCTCAGACTGCTGCATATTTTAAAACGGTTCAAGACAAATTAAAAGCATTTGTTAACTCCGGTCAGCTGGGGCCATTTAATAATGCATACTGGGGACATCCGGCATATAAACTGCCGGCAGAAGCCAACCTGATGGCATCGGCTCATTATCTTGAAGCAATCGCCCTTCAGGCCAAGGCAACAAGAATGCATGCCATATTTGGCGGCAAGAATCCGCATCCGCAATCATTGGTTGTTGGTGGTGTTACCTCTGTGGGTGATTTGACTCCTGCAAGGATTAAAGAGTTTGTCGATATCTGGAAAGAGACAAAAGCATTTGTTGATGAAGTCTATATTCCTGATCTTCTGGCCGTTGCTTCTTTTTATAAAGATTGGGCTGCTATTGGCGGCAACAATACAAACTATTTGTGCTATGGTGATTTCCCGCAGAAAAATGTTAATGATGATATGCTGTATCCTGCTGGTGTTTTGGAAGGTAATTTAAAACCAAAGGCTGTAGACACCAATTTGATCACTGAAGATGTCACCCGTGCATGGTATGAAAAAGGCGGTGCCAAACATCCGTTCAAAGGTGAAACCAAACCATTCAAAGGTGATCCTAAGTATGACACCAATGATAAATACTCATGGCTCAAAGCACCGAGATATAATGGTAAATCAGCAGAAGTTGGCCCGCTTGCCAGAAATCTTGTGGCTTACACCAGTGGTCAAAAAGATGTCAAAGCATTGGTTGATCATGTCCTTAAAACTCTTGGTGTCGGTGTTGACGCTCTGTTTTCAACATTGGGCAGAACAGCGGCCAGAGGTATTGAAACTGTTGTTATCGGTAATGCCATGGAAGGATGGATCAATACACTTAAATCCAACGTAGCCAAAGGCGACAAGAAGACCTACCAGCCCTGGAAAATGCCTGACAAGGCTAAGGGTTTTGGCTTAAATGATGTGCCCAGGGGTGCCTTGGGTCACTGGATTGAGATTGATGGTGGAAAGATTAAAAATTATCAGTATGTTGTTCCATCAACCTGGAACTTTGGACCTTCTGATGGTAAAAATCAGAAAGGCCCACTGGAAAATTCATTGATCGGAACTCCGATTGCAGATCCCAAGCAACCGCTTGAGATTTTGAGAACGGTTCATTCTTATGATCCTTGTATCGCATGTGCAGTTCATGTCATTGATCCGCATACCAATGAGACATATAAGATTGATGTAATATAATCGATTGATTTAAAAAAGGTTCCGGTGGTATGATCACCGGGACCTTTTTTTTATTTTTAAAGGAAATTTTATGTACGACAATATTACCATCTTAGGTATTGGCAACATCATTTACTCGGATGATGGAATCGGGATACGAGTGGTTGAAAAACTGGAAAGAGATTATAATTTTCCAGACAATGTCCTTGTTGTTGACGGTGGCATACTTGGGATTAATCTGTTGGGAGTTATCGCCAATGCCGGTCGCATGATTGTTGTGGATACGGTTTTGAACCATGGCCGGCCCGGTGATCTCCACCGCCTGGAGCATGATGAGATTCCCAACCGGATCCTGGCTAAAAACTCGCTTCACCAGGTTGACCTGATCGAGGCGCTCACCCTTTGTTCTGCCCTGGATCACGTGCCCCAAACCACCATTATTGGTGTGGAACCCAAAGATCTGGAGACCCTGTCAGAATCCATGACACCTGAAATCGAGTCTCGATTGGATGATCTTGTTGAGGCAGTTCTGGAAGAACTCGTCCGGCTGGGTGGAAGCTATTGGCCAAAAGGGTAAAGACAAAAGCTTTTTACAATCAAAGTCGCAACCTGAAGTGACAATTTTTTTTCTAAATGAAGTCCCATTGAATATCTTTTAAGTCAACCCGTTGGACTTCTGTGCTTTTTTTGGTGGGGCCGAATTGATCAGATACTAATCTGGCCCGGAACATGATATAAATCCGGCTCTCAAAGGAAATATTAAAAAGCCGGTAGGGTTCAATAATTTCAACTTATTGCCTATCGATATTTGTCAGAGATTTTTTCGTGCGTGATCGCCTGAAAAAGCGACCAAAAGACGGCCAGACAGGATAATGAAATAGTCTATCCTTGCGCTATTTTTTTTAAAAAACAAGTGAGTATGCAAAAACAAAACGGTTATTGCATTTTATGCAAGACAATATCACGAATAAATCACTTGACGCAACAAGTATTTATCAATATATCAAGGATGTTATAAAAATTTAATCATTAACAAAAAATAATTCAAATACAAGGAGATGAAAATGGGACAAAATTATTTCAATACACTGCCCCTTCGCAGACAAATTGAAGAGCTGGGCAAATGCCGGTTTATGGATCCATCAGAGTTTGATGATGTGGAATATCTTAAAGGTAAAAAAATTATCATTATCGGGTGCGGAGCCCAGGGCTTAAATCAGGGACTCAACCTCAGAGACAGTGGCCTGGATGTATCCTATGCCATCCGCCAGGTGGAAATCGATGAGAAATGGATCTCTTATGAAAATGCTGTTTCAAATAATTTTGAATTTGGAAACTTAGAAGAAATGGTCCCCAAAGGAGATCTGGTGTTGAATCTGACTCCGGACAAATATCATACCCAGGTTGTAGAATCGGTCATGCCGCTGATAAAACAAGGTGCCTGCCTATCGTATTCCCACGGATTCAACATTGTTGAAGAAGGTATGAAGATTCGGGATGACATTACAGTCATCATGGTCGCCCCCAAAGGTCCGGGCAGTGAAGTCCGTGAAGAATATAAAAGAGGATTCGGAGTACCGACCCTCATTGCAGTTCACAGCGAAAATGATCCCAAAGGTGAAGGATGGGATATTGCAAAGGCCTACTGCTGCGGTACAGGTGGAGACAGAGCAGGTGTTCTGGAATCTTCCTTTGTAGCAGAAGTCAAGTCAGACCTCATGGGAGAGCAGACCATTCTCTGCGGTATGCTGCAGACCGGCTCCATTCTGTGCTACGACAAAATGATCGAAAGCGGCATTGATGCCGGATATGCCTCCAAACTGGTTCAATACGGCTGGGAAACCATAACAGAGTCATTAAAACACGGCGGCATTACTGCCATGATGGACCGCCTTTCAAATCCGGCCAAAATCAAGGCCTTCCGTCTGGCCGAAGAGCTGACCGAAATCTTGACCCCTCTGTTTGAAAAACACATGGATGATATTGCTTCGGGATATTTCTCCGAAACCATGATGGAGGACTGGGCAAATGACGATGCCAATCTGCTTAAATGGAGGAAGGAAACCGGCGAAACAGCCTTTGAAACCAGCGTGAATACCGACTATGATATTCCTGAACAAGAATATTATGACAATGCGATCCTGATGGTGGCAATGGTTAAAGCCGGTGTTGAATTGGCATTTGACACCATGGTTGCCTGTGGGATCAAAGAAGAATCCGCCTACTATGAATCCTTGCATGAAACGCCCCTGATTGCCAATCTCATTTCCAGAAAGAGATTGTATGAGATGAATGTGGTGATTTCCGATACAGCTGAATATGGCTGCTATCTGTTTTCCCATTCAGCAATCCCCCTGCTCAAGGATTTCATGAACAGTCTTGATACCGATGTTATCGGCAAGGGCCTGGACCTCAAGGATAACGGTGTTGACAATGTTGAACTGATCCAGGTGAACGAAGCCATTAGATACACTCCGGTAGAGGAAATTGGTGTGGAGCTTCGCTCCTTCATGAGCTCAATGAAACCGATTATCTAAGATTTTATTGTTCAAATGCTTTCAATTCCGGCCGGCTATCTCATGGCTGGTCGGAATTGACCCTTTTTTTCATATCGTTTTCAGCAAATCATAGACAAGGTCATAGACAAAGCCATAGACAAATATAGACAGATCATATAAGGGTATAAAATAAAAAATGAATTAATTTTTTCGTTTGGAGATCCCATGACTGATCCAACGTCCCCTCTGACCTGGAAAATAGAATTTTCTCTTTTAACCAATCCCAATATCGTTAAATCCTGGCTCAAAGCAATGGGATGGATCTATGTGATAGGCATGGCGCTGATGGTTCCGGTTTTTATTGCAACAGGCGAACTTTCCAGCGTCCCCATGATACTGATCATCTTTGCTGGGGTGGTCTTTGGGTTTGGCATGCTTGGATTCTTGATCATGTTCCTGATATTGGGCAAACGCTCCCATGCCCGGTTCACGCTTTCAGAGAAAACAATTTTTTATGAAAACATGGATAACAAGGCAAAGGAATTATCACTTGCTGCTGTGTTATCCAGAGGGCTGATTGGCAGTTTCACATCTGCCGGAGCCGGGCTGTTAAGTCTTTCCAATGAGGCGGTGAGCCTTAAATGGGAGAGCATTGCCAAGGCGATTTATGATCCAAAATACAGCACGATATGTTTGAGAAATTCTTATCGGGAATTGCTTCATCTGTATTGCAGCCCTGAAAATTATGACATCGTAAAACAGCGGGTGGCAGATCAGATTATAAAGAATCAAACATCAATCGGCCCGATATTAACAGACCAGGCTTCAATAGACCGGGTATCAGCACAAACACAGGTATTTTCTCCAATAATCCGGATAATCTGGCCAACCATTATGGTGGTCCTTGCCTGCATGCCCCTTTTTGCACTAAATGATATTACAAAGTTGGATGTGTTGATTGTGTTTTTGATTATGACATTCAGCCTGGTCATGGTATGGATGATTCCATTATTAGGCTGGGTAACCCTGCTCATGGAAGGGTATATTGTTTTTCAGGTGATTGGTGCGTTGCTATTATTGCGCGAACACAAACAGGCAAGCTCAAATTTATATCGCAAGTATGAAGTCCTGGGTGCAGGCGAATGGATTATCATTGTACTGGCAGCCGTCGGCTTAATTTATCTGGCATGGATATCGATCAAATTGATAAATGGGAAAATGAACCCGGTTTTAAGACAAGCGGTGAATGGATAGGCCCAAGGCCGGCAAACTTGAGAAGGAGACCGCAATGTCTGATTATGGTTACCGGAATATAGTATTAATAATTGTTTACTTTTATTCATAAGATCTATATTAAACAAGAGCTATAATTATAGTATTTTTTTGAATGTAAAATCCTTAACTGATTGATGGGTATACGGAGGTTTTAGATGCGACTAAAAAAGGTGCCTTTCAAGAAATTTCTTTGTTTTTTAAAAGGTCCTGTGGTCATTGCCTCAGGATTTTTGATTTTTGGTTTAAGTCTTTTTGACACCTTTATATTTCCCGTGAACAATTGCTTTGCCCAGGATACCATTACACTTTTGGAGCCCAAAGAAGGGGCATTGGTCATTTCAAAAAAACCGGAAATTCAATGCCGGTTTTCTGTCAAATTTCTCAAACAAAGTATCTATATTTCAATTGACAAGATCGATATGACTGTCCTGGCCCAGATTACTGACAATGGGTTCAGTCTGACCCCGTTTCATGCACTGCCGGCCGGAACCCATAAACTTGAGGTGACCTTCCTTGACACAGACAATGCGGTTCACACCAAAACCTATGAATTTATGACCCGTCATTCAACGATGTTTGAAAATATTTCCAGTACCAACAAGGTCTCTTTTATCTATTCTCAGGTGATAGACAAATTCGATGATGCTGAACACCGATCCATTTCCGACTGGGAAGTTGAAAGTAATCTAAATAGTCAAAGCAGGATTTCTGAAGGTCCATGGGAATTAGCCTTTAAAACCAATGCACGGTATACTGATCAGGAGCATTCACCCAGTGATCCTGTGGAAAAAGGTCTGACTTTGGTGGATTATATGTTTGAAGGCAAATATGATGCCGGCCAGATGACCTATAATGCTGCCATGGGCGATGTGTCTGTTCAAGGAACGAAAAATATAATTTCCAGTCTTTCCCGGAAGGGTGGAACTATTGGGGCAACGTCAGAGCATTTTTCCATCCAGGGATTTTCTCTGAGAACCCAACAGGTCTATGGACTTGACGGCGGCCTGGATCTGGAACCGGACACTGATGATCACCTTGTGGGGATCAAAAGCGGTATCAATGCATGGGAAAAACGAATAGAACTTCAAATGATTTATGTCACTGGCGGCGAAAAGTCCAACGAGGCGTCCTATGGGGTTTGGCCGGAACCGGGCGGTACAAAAGGAGATGCTTACGGGTTTGAATTGAAAACCAATTTTTTTGATAACAAACTTCAAACCCTTGTTGGATGTGATTTTTCTGATTATGATGACAATACAGGAGATGCAGCAGGGTCAGATTCTGATAAGGCATATCAGGCTGGAATCAATGGTGTTGTGGGCTTTTTTAACTATAATGTCCTGTATGAATATACCGGGGCAGACTATAATGTGGTGACCAGCAGTGTGACCCAGGACAGAAAAGGCATCACTGCCACAACGGGTTTGTCCTCTGCTGTACAGGCCATTAATTTTAATTTCAGCCAACACAATGATAATCTGGATAGTAAATCCACTGCTCCAAGGATTGATACCATGGAATATGGGGCTGCTTATAATCTTATGGCGATTTCATCAATGCCGATTTCTTTGGGTTGGCAGCGATCGCTTCAGAACAGTACCTTGGAACCTGCCGGAACCAGTGAAATCAAAAATACCACAGATCGAATTTTTGGCTCTGTTTCTTATTTGAACGGCGGATGGACAATGGGTCTCCAGCCCGAGTACAGTCAATTGGATGATGAAACCAGTATCGACTATGATACAAAATCCAGTAGTATTACCTTGTTTTCAGGGTATACCGCAGAAAAATTTTCAATCTCTCCATCCATTTCTTTAAACCGGTTCAAGGATTGCTCTTTAGGTATTGAACAAGATACCGTCAATTATAATTTGTCTTTTCTGCTCAATATTTATAAGGGCTTGAACTTTGAAGGGGTTGGATCATACGGCGTTCTGGACTCCAGTAACAACTCTGTGGACCAGGACAATTTCAATGGCGATATTCAGCTCAGTTACCAGCTGGAAAAACCCATTGCCGGTATTTTTTCACCCAAAATACTGGTCCGGGCATCTCATAGCAGTACTGGCGATAACGTAGCTGATACCAGCAGCGGAGAAACAATCGTTTATCTGCTAATTTCCGGCAGCCTTGATCTGTCGTTTTAATTAGGGAGTACATTGATATGAATTATAAAACAATAGTTGGTCGATTCTTTTTTATCATTTTTTTGATTTTTTCAATCAATGGGACAGCTGTGGCAATAACACTGACCGCAAGCCCTAACCCGGCAGCCATGGGCAAGACGGTTACATTTAAAATAAAAACATCATATCCAGGCGGGTCCAGCAATTATTTTATTGTTTTCGGGGATGGCAGCGCAACCCTTGCCCTGGGAAATTACACGGGTGATGCAACCATTACAGCCACCCACACGTATACTCAAGCCGGTGTGTACACGGCCAATGCTTACGCTGATGACCTCTCTGTGGTCAAACCAAATCCAGTATATTTAAGTGTCAGGGTATCTGACTTTCAAATCAAACGGCTTGAAACCTGGTTTGAAAACAATCGGCCGGAAATTACAATTAAGCAAAGAGAACCTGTTCCAGCTATTTTTACAAAAATCAATTTCAGTGGATCCGGGTTATTAAAAGGCTATTGGGAGGTTGACGGGTTCAAGCGCAATTCTGTATTCAGACAATTGAGCATAGGTCCTGAAATCGTTCTTCAATATCCTGCTGCGCTACCATTACCCACCTTTACACCCGGCAGCCATATTGTCCGGTTTGTGATCACACAGCCAAGTCTGGATATTGCCTTTCCTAAACTGGTTTATTATGTCACAGGAGAAGAATATATAAAGATTTCAAGTATTGGTTTTCTGATGCCGGAAGACAGGGCAATACTGCAATACCAGCCGGGTGTTTTAAAATGGGAGACCGCGCCATCTGTAAAGTTTTATCTGGTTCATATTTTTCAGGACCAGGAAACCGCACCCATATATTCCGCCTATTCAAGTCAGGGCAGTTATTCACTCAGGCCCGAGATTCTATCATCTTTGATTGAACCGCAAAAATCCTACCGCATTCAGGTCAAAGGATTTAATGATCAGACTCAATTGGTGGCCGAAAGCAAAGTAGTGGCTGTGCAATTTAAATAGTCATTAACCTCAACGTTGTTGAATCAGGGCTTGCTCTCCACTGCTTCCGACGGCTCCCCCCGGGGACCGTTAATGCTGTGATACACAATCCTGTACCAGCTGTTTTCTGATTTAACCGGGTTGGTATCCATTGCCTTGTCTGTGCCTGTAAGTCCCCTGGACAGTGTAACCCATGGCGCATCCATGCTGTCTTTTCGTTGCAGGGAAACAGATAATTTTTCCGGCGGCAGTTTAAAGGAAATATTGACATGGGCAAAGGGTGTTTTAATAAATATAATTGATGGTTTGTCTGGTTTCGGCACATCCGGTGCAATCACTTTTACCAGATGTTTTTCACTCCAATCGCTTTCTTTTCCATTCTCATCCAATGCCACCACAGCATACCAATACCCTTGTCCTGAAATCACATCGTCATCCACAAATTGTCTGTTTTTTGCAGATAGTCCCTGTTTGATAATGTTCCCCTGTTTTCTATCCGGCAGATCCCGCAAAATGGTAAATGTTTTGGTTTTTTTATCTAATTTATTGGGTTCAAAAGACAGGGTAACCTTTCCATCACTGCCGTCAATGGATGTAATAACAGGTCGAAGCGGGGCAGACAGATCCTTGAGCTCCACCATGACTTCTTTGCTGGGCCGGCTTTTATGACCATCAAAGCCTGTTGCCGTTATCCGATAGTAAAAAACACCATAGGTTCCAGGTTTTAAGTGGTCTTTGTAAGTTCTGGGTTTTAAAAGGGTATCATTGCGCCTGGCCCATTGATCCGATCCTTTTGATCGCCTTTCCACAATATAGCCTTTAACCGGGTAATCTGATTTTTCCCAGGACAGGATGACCAGGATCGGATTACTCTTGGCAATCACTTTTCCCGGAGGTGGAGGGTTCTGAGAATTATCCACCTTTGCCATGACAGGTTCACATGCTTGCCCCAGGGCACCATCAGTTCCAAGGGAACGAACCCTGTAATAATAATAAATGCCCTTGATCACATCCTTATCTGTATATTTAAGCGTCTTTGAATTAAGCCCTTTGGGGGTTAATACCTGGTACAATCCCTTTGAGCCAGAAGACCGCTCAATCAGAAACCCTGCCGGTCTTGCTTGTTCAGATACGTTCCATGAAAGGTCAATTTGATTTTGCATGGCTTTAAAGGAGAGGGTTTCCGGCGCTATCAAAGTCATCATATCCGGTATAAAAAGGGAAATTGATGCAGGAAGGCTTTTTCGACCAAAACTATCAATGCTGTAAACCTGATAGGTAATGGTCTGCTCCACAGGTACACCTGTATCTACAAACGCAGGGTTATCCTGGTTCCATTCAATTCCCTTCATTGTCTTGAATACATCTGACAAGGCCTTGTCTTTTGTCTGTCTTTGGATTTCATAGGCCACCACAGGATGGATCTGACTATCCGGAACAGGCTGCCAGAAGAGTTTGGCTCCTTTTTCATCCGGAATGATGTTCAAGCCTTTGGGTGCAGGAGGCAGGGGCGTGGCTTTTGCTGCATCAATGGGTTTGGATAACAGGCGAACCCCTTTGGGCTTTTTATTTTTGTCTAAAGCGGTGATTTGATAGGTTACCGGACCGGAAGACACCTTGCTTAATTTCCATGCAAGGCCCAGGGCTTTTGCGGTTTCAAAGGAACTTAAGACAGTCATGGCTAAAAGCCCGTTAAACAATTCTTTGTTTTCTTTGTCCAGTGATTGAGCATTGGCAATGCTTTTAAGAATCTCCTCAATCGAAGCAATCTGGTTTTTTTCAAGAGCAGTCCGGGATCCTTGAGATAAGGGCAAAATCTGATCAACAAGAACGTTTCCCTTTGCATCAGACAATTGCCATCCGTTATCCGGCCAGTTTTCAGCAGGCACATACCAGAACAAAATGATCTCCCCTTTTCCACTGGAAGCGGTCAGCAAACGACCCTTTTCCTCTTTTGAAAGGGCGGGTGCTGTAAAGATATTGGAAACAACCAACAATAATATTAGAATATAAACACTTTTTTTCATAACTGCTCCTAAATATCAAATGGAAAAGAATAGGTTCCACCACCAACACCCAATACTGAGGGAATCGTAAAACTCGCTGTTGCATTCATACTAAGGGGAGGGGCTGATACATTTACCTTGATGTCGGGACCAAAAGAATAATGTATGCCACCACATGGAAACCACACATGGAGCTTAGCACCTATCCAGAAGGAGCCGGCCAGCTTTCCAGGCGTAATGGCCATGGCCATGCCTGCATTGGCAGAAGCCTGACCTGCAAAGGCAATGACACACAATTTCGGTGAGTTGATAGACATGCCGCCGCCGACACGGAATCCCACCTTGTCGCCGAACTGGAAATATCCATCAGCGCCGACTACGTTCAATAATTTTATGGTAAGCGGGGTTTGTTGTTTTCCAGCCCAGATTTCCCAGTAATCGTCTCCTAAATGAAGCCCGACCCTCGGGTCGGCTTCATTTTGGGGAATTTCACAGGACAGCGCACCCTCATACAGGTTAAAGCCACCAAAGACACCGCCGTCAAAAACGCTGTTGGCATATTTAAAATATCCACCGGCAAGGCCCACACCGAATAAAGCAACCGGATTACAATCCATCCGGATCATTCCAGCATTCACATCAACGGTCAATTTCCCGGCCATTGAATAGATTTCGGTTCCGGGTGAGCCAATGGTGATGCCGGCAGAATACAGGGTGGATGATCCGGTTGGCATGGCATTCAAAACATTGGGACTGGTGAACACATCCTCAGCAAAACCATGGCCAATGCCGCCGTTTACTTCTTTCAGGTTCACGCCGGAAAAAATAGTGACATCAGTATACCCCTTTAAATGGGTCAGCCAATAGATCTGATTGTTATATGTGCCGTACCGGAATATTGCATTCACTCCGGGCAGGTCCTTACCGAACATCTGGGCATTCACCTGCCCGCTGAAAGTATCTTGTGGCCCGGACGAGGCGTGGGCACTGGGAACCAGTCCGGATATTAGAGTTGATATCAGGGAATTATCATCACCGAAATTGTCAGACATGCCCGGATTTGCCGGAAGATTGAGTTCAGGATGAACCTCGATTCTTGATAATTTCTCACCACCCGGTGAGAAGTCAGAACAAATTTTAATGTCTGAATGTCCCGGACCCATGGCCTGGATCTCTTTTCCCAGGGGCTTGTCGATTTTATAGAAAACCTTTACATCCGGCGCATTAAACGATTCATGAAAATCGATTTGGCCGTTGAATGTAAACGATAATCTTTCCTCTTTTTGATGATCGGCCGTGGCAAATACATTCAGTCCTGCCAGGGTATATTGGGTATCTCCAAAGGTGGTGGACTGATTAAACGGAATGGTTCGATTGTAAGCCTGGTCGCCTGATCCTGTAAAATGCGCTTCTCCATATACATTAAAGAACAGATCCGTCAGGACAGCTGTGGTAAAATCATTTCTGCCATCTGTAAAATCAAAGGTTGTATCTGTTAGAATCCCCCATCCGGAGCCTCTTTTTTCAAATGATTTTATTTGTGAGGTCATGGTGATATTCTGGTATTCCTCTTTTACAGAAAAATTGTTCAGATCAAAGTCAAAGGCAACCTGGGCAGCATCCGGTCCCTGGGTATAATGGACAGTGGCCCTCCCGCAGTCCAGGGTAACTTTCGGCCAGGGAATATTGATCTTGACGCCCTCGTATATTGCATCCAGGCCATGATTTTCCGCTGTGATATCGATACTGTCAAAACTGATATCACCATCTCCCAGCACATACTTGAATTTATTAAATCTGGCATTACCCTGAATCCCGTTGTCTGTAATGTTCCATCCTTTGGCAGCCACATCTATCTCAACTAAATTAAAAAGAAATGGATAGAGCCTGGCTGTTTTACCAAGGTCCACTCCTGCCCACATGAGAACCATGTTTTGCATGGCGGATGATGACTGCATCAATCCTTGTATATTGGCGCTTTCAGTCACGGAAGGCGTTGGGCCGGCGGCTTTGGCGCTTTTAGGTGCCGGTCTTTTTTTGCTGGTCCGGGCTGTATTCGTTGACTGGAAACCTGACTGGCTGCCTTTCGAAGCCATTGCCGAGGAGCCGGATTCGGGTTTGTCCCCTCTAAGCCGGCTTAAATCAATGGCAACATCATTGGAGGATATTCGAAAATCACTCCAGTAGATTTCTGTTTCCGGCATGGCCAGGTCTGGGGCATACCACCCATCTTGCGGGACCAGATCAGCCTTTGTATTCAGCCATTCAGGCGGTTCTATGGCCCCCACACGGTGCAGGCCGGAATCCTTTATTTTTACATCCATGGTTGCCACAAGCGGTTCTCCTGCTGTTCCTTTCAAGGCCTTTAAAACGCCTGAAACGCCGGGAAGATCACCCATAGTCATATTGATATTGATTTCATTAATTTTTCCGTCTGTCACCATGAAGTCATCATCAATCGTCCAGTTGTTGATGTGGATTTCAGTAAAATGAATTCCAATGCTGCCCGGACTGTCCGCAAGCACAAAGTAAAGGGTTCCCTCTCCTGAGTATTGACCGTTCTTTTTGGTCACCCGGTTCTGGATATTGGAAATAATAAAAAATTGTCCATCTGCCACTGGAAATTTGAATGCGCAGGGTTCACCCGGTACAGGTGCTTTCACAAGATAGGTCTTGGGTGCAGATCTTCGTACCACCTCTATCATAGACTCGTCTGGTTCGACAGTAGTCGTCTTGGTGCCACCATTGGCCAGGGGAATTGTCACCGTCGCACCGACCGGATAGTCCGGGGCCGTCTCGTTTCCCGGTAAAAAAGCTTTAACAGTCAGTTTATATTTTTTATATGATTTGCCGCCCACATCCAGAGGTAGATTTGGGGAGACAAAGGTCATGAACCCGTGCTTAATGGATTCGGTATAGTTGTTGTCCTGGTCCAGTTCGGTTCTTATGGGTGAGGGGCCGACATTTTCATCAGTTCTTCCAATTTCCGTTCCATCGGCTTCCCACACCAGGGTGATGCGGCCAAGGCCGTAATATTCCAGCCTGGCCGTGGCATATAAACCCTCGTCACAGGAAGATGCCACAGCATCGGATGTTGGAAACAGCTGCATCGGGCCGTTGTTGACGGTATTAGCTACTATCTCTGCAGCCTGGGGGGCAAGCGTGACTTGTTGTTTGGTTTTCTTTTTTGAAGATGATGGAATGGTTTGTTTGCCGGGAATTGGAATATTTGTATTTTTCTTGGAATTAAAAGCTTCACTGACATCAATTGGGGTGTCTGATTGGGCTTTCTGGCCTGAAAATTGATCAATTCCAATATTGATCAAATGCAGACGTCCGGTTGCAAAAGGATCTGGCCGTACATCAATCACTGTGGGGTTGCAATATAATAAAAAGGCACTGGTCCCCGGTTTTTCAAATCCCGGCATAATAGACGGCTTTGATTTTGAAACATTAGATATGCTTGAAGGCCCTGATTTTGAAATTTTAGACATGACCGGCATGGGCACATCCGAGGCAGTCACTATTGATGAAGCCAGAAGAACCCGGTTATCAAAAAATTCAGGTTCTTTTTGATAAGCAGCCTGATAAACAGACCCGCCTTTGGGTGATTTATTGGCCTGGACAATAGAATCAATCCTTCCTGCATCCTGTTCAGGTAAAACAAAGAGACGAACCGGGAATTTCTGGGGATATCGGTATGTGTGGGTCATTAAAAAATTAAGTTTTCCCATGGGTTTTCCCTGGCCCTCATTGGGTTCCCAGACGGCGCCCTCTAATTCTAACATCTCAGTGCCCGAACCTTCAAATGCCAGCATTTCTTGTGTGGGAAAGGCAAATACTCGATCATACTCACCATCTCCCCAGTCAATAAACACATTGTAGAAATTCCAACTCATCACCTGCACTGTGTCGGCCACAGGACCGTATGAAGGGTTGCCCCATTTGACGTCATATTTTATGGACCAGGGACAACCATCCAAAGTGAATTTTCCTGAAAGCTTCAAGGTGTCGCCCACATAAAAATTATGGTCTTCAACCGCTTCCCCGGTATTTTCATTGACTTTATCAGGTGTCAGCTCGGTATTTGCAGCAGAGCAGATCAATCCGGTGGGACTGTAATGGGGCAATTGCAAGGGCCAGCGCTCAGAAATAGCAATTTCCACATTATTGACGGTCATGACATTTTTACCGGCCTGGGGTGAATAGGCATAGGAGAAAAATTGTTTAAACCCGGCCACCTGCCAATAACAGTCTATCCGCTTATCCTGGAACTCAGTAAGATGAGAAGTGGCTGTCTGAATGGTGGCAGTCGAGTTTGATATCGTGCTTGATTTTGCCAGCTTTACAGATTGCTTGATAGTACCTGATTTTGACGCAGTCGTCTGGGCCTGGCCTGAACCTGCAACGACTGAATCCGGTCGAAGGAGGGCGAACATCTCAGTTAAAAATGCCACATCTGGAATATAAAAAGAATCTGCCGGTGGTCCTCCCTGGATTTTCCGGGTAATCAGGATATTATTATCTTTGTCTAAAATACGAATCTCAAACCAGTGGCTGGTTCCGGAGGGTTCTTCATCCCAGGTAAATTCAACATCGTCACTCACTATGGGGATGCCATGATCTATTGTACGCCGTTGTTCATAGTGACCAGTAGTGACGTTTCCGTATTCAGGGGTTCTTAAATGAATGGTTCCTTTTATAAATTCCACGTCTTTGAGTGCGGCATGTTGGATGATTGGCGGCAGTTCAAAGGAGGTGGATAAAAGAGGGATCACAAATCCCTGGGAATTTGTTGCTGTCCAGGCCTGGAATTGATTGGTTCGAAACTTTAACATTCTTGGACCGGAAGCAGCCTTTTTGTCCACCTGGATTTTCAATGTTGCAATTGCCGGGGTTTTAACCTCAAGGTCTTGGATCGTTATTCCCTCACCCAGGCTTAAGGTCATATCTTTTGTCAGCTGGCTGCCAAAAACCGTGACCTCGTATTCTTTTCCTGAATACCAGCGGTTGGGTGTCATACCTGTCAGCTGAAAGCTTGTCTGGGGAGTGACCAGATCTGCTGAAAGTCCTGGTGTCTTTTGTATTTTTGTGCTCAGACCTGGTTTTGGTATTTCTGATTTAATTGGATTTGGTTTGACAGCCATTACTATAACTGATGCTCTACCTGGAGTAACCCCCCGTTCGTTCACTGCCTGGACCATTCGTGATCCGGGTTGGGCGTTAGCAGATACCTCAAGCGCCAGCCTTATGGAATTTGGAGACTGGGTATCTAAAGAATCATTTTTTACCGTGATTCCATGACCAAAATTCACGGTTTTTATTGAATCAAGGTTCATTCCGGTTACGACAACGGTATAGGATCGGCCTTGTAACAAAGTACTAGGCGCAACGCTTTGAATGATTGGCGGATGATATAATGGATTGACCGTAAAAACGACCTGGGTGGGTTTGATCTGCTCCATGTACAGAATATTGAGCGTCCTTGTTCCAGCGGGTGCACTTGGTGAGACGCGCAGTTCAGCCACAGCCATGGTTGCACCTTCATTGACAAGCCTTAGATTATCAACGCTGATTCCGTCTCCCAGCTGGATTCTCATACTTGATTTTAAATGTTGTCCGGATATTGTAAAAACCATTTGCTGGCCCTGGGTGACAATAGACGGGGTGATGCTTTGAATGAAGGGGAAATTTGTCTGCTGTCCAGGCGTTTTTATAAGGCGGCCTGGTGTTGTTTGGCGAATGGTGGAAGGCAGTTTAAGTCGGTTTTTATTCAAAGATTCTGTTAATGCAAAACAGGAAATATTCAGATAAAAAAGCAAACTGAATATTACGAAAAAAATGGATAATAATTTTGTTTTCATCCTTTTACAGGCCCCTTATTCCGGTAGATTCCAGTTCATCGTTTCAACGGCTATGATATTCTCACACAATGTCCAATTTTAAAAATTAATCCGAATGCGGCAGGATGGCAGGATTTGGATTTTTAAACTTGCCGGCGATATTCCGACATTAAGTCTGGATCACCATATTTCAGGATAAGCAACATCAACAAAAGCATTTTCCATATCAGCAAGGTTATTGAAAATTGATTTTAATTCAAGGTCATCACAATCTTGAGCCAAACGTTGATATTTTTTCATTGCAAGTTCTTCGTTTTTCCTTCAACTTCTGCTGCAATGGCATCCTTGATCACTTGTTTGTACTGTTCTGCATCCATGTGGGTCACTCCTTTGCATATAAACAAACTGTAAAGTATTTATTCTAAATGTAAATGATTAAATAATTAAAAACAGTTAACATCAGACAGTTGATTTTGTCAAATAACCGGATAAGATTTTTCAGCCATATGGGTTTTCCTGAATCGTTTGTTTGTTGTGAAAAATGGAACATGATGTTAAACACGTGCTATATTGTTCAACATGACTTTAGGGGGAATCATGGATATTCGAAATTTAAAATTGTTCAGGCATCTTGCCGGCACATTGCACTTTGCGCGAACAGCCCAGGCCTGTTATATCACTCCTTCTGCATTGACACGGGTGATTCAGCGGCTGGAAGCCGAACTGGATGAAACCTTGTTTATCCGGGACAACCGGTCTGTGGAACTGACCCCGGCTGGAGTATCCTTTAAAAAATATGCTGACGATGTGCTGCAGCGCTGGGAAAATCTGCATGATGAACTGTCTTCCGAAGATACCCTTCAAGGCAAATTGTCCCTGTATTGTTCGGTAACCGCAGCTTACGATATTTTACCCAATATTATGATCAAATATAGAAAAGCGCATCCTGAGGTGGGCATCCATCTTGAAACCGGTGATCCGGCCAAGGCCATTCGTAAACTGCTGAACCAGGATGCAGACATGGTGATTACTGCCCTTCCCGATACCCTTTCCAGAGAGTTTGCTTTTCTGCCCCTGTATCAGACGCCGCTGGTATTTATTGCCCCTCAAAAGTTTCCTGATATTGTTATCCAGACAGTGGCTGGGATTGACTGGGAAAAAACGCCATTGATTATCCCGGACAGAGGATTGAGCCGGGAACGCATTGACCAGTGGTTTGCAACAGAAAATTTTGTACCTAACATCTATTCCCAGGTGGCAGGAAATGAAGCCATTATTGTTATGGTCAGTCTCGGGTTTGGTATTGGTCTGGTGCCCCGGCTGGTGCTTGAAAAAAGTCCGTTCTTTAACCAGGTTGTGATTTTAGACAAGGCCCCCCAGCTGCCGCCTTTTATTATCGGGCTGTGTACCCGTAAAAAAAGTCTGGTCAATCCCAGGATTAAGGCATTATGGAGCATTGCAGAGAAAAATTAGCCACGGTTTTACCAGTAGACCAGTCAATTGGTGATATTAAAAAAGCCCTGGGAAATAACCGATGTGCCGTGCTCCAGGCCCCGCCCGGTGCAGGCAAAACCACCCGTGTGCCCCTGGCTCTTCTTGAGGAATCCTTTTTAAAAGGCAAAAAGATACTCCTGCTTGAACCCCGCCGTCTGGCAGTTCGGTCCTGTGCCGCACACATGGCAGATCTTTTAAAAGAACCCTTGGGCCACACCATTGGATATCGGATCAGAATGGAAAAAAAAATTAGTCCCCACACCCGCATAGAAGTGATCACCCAGGGCATTTTTATTCGTATGATCCAGAGCGATCCATCATTAAACAATGTGGGACTTGTGATTTTTGATGAATTCCATGAAAGAAATCTGCAGAATGATCTGGGATTTGCCCTCTGCCTGGAATCCTTTGAAGCCCTTTGCGAGGATCTTCGGATACTTGTCATGTCCGCCACCATGGATACGAAAGCTGTGTCCGTTCTGATGGACAATGCCCCTGTGATTATTTCCAAGGGGAAAAGTTTTGATGTTGAGACCATCTATCACAGGTTTGTGGATCACAGGAACCGACCGATTCGAATTGAAAACGCCTGTGCATTAGCTATACAAAAAGCCTTGAATGCGACAAGTAAAGATATCCTGGTCTTTTTACCCGGAACAGGCGAAATTCAACGGGTTAAAATCTTGCTTGATCGCATGGATATTTTCAGTGCTGATTCAAATGATGAGCCGTTCATTGAGATTTTCCCTTTGTATGGAAACCTTTCAATAAAAGAACAGAGCCGGGTGTTCAAGGCGTTAAAACCGGGTCATAGAAAAATTGTATTGGCCACGGCCATTGCTGAGACGTCCATTACCATTGATGGGATTGGCGTGGTGATTGATTCAGGTGCCATGCGGGTGCCGTTGTTTTCTTCACAAACAGGTATGAGCCGGCTTGAAACCATAATGGTGTCAAAGGCAGCGGCCGACCAGAGAAGGGGCCGGGCCGGCAGAACAGCGCCTGGAATCTGCTATCGTCTCTGGTCTGAATATGAGCACCAATTGCTTAAATTGTTTACCCTGCCTGAAATACGAAACGTCGACCTTGCAGGCCTGGCCCTGGAATTGGCAGCTTGGGGAGTCAGTGATCCAGGCCGGCTAAAATGGCTTGATCTGCCTGACCCAAAGATATTTGACCAGGCAAAACAGCTGTTAATGATGCTCAATGCCCTTGATTCCGATGGCAAGATTACCATTCATGGCAAACAAATGGTTCAATTCGGAACTCACCCACGGCTTGCCCATATGATGGTACAGGGAGATCAACAGGGCCAGGGTGGGTTGGCCTGCCTTTTGGCTGCCCTGATGAATGAACAAGATATCCTTATCTTTGATACCCGGAATCAGGACCCGGACATTGGTTTACGACTTGAGGTATTGAACAATCTGATGCATAAAAAAAAGAGTTGGAATCAAGGGTTTAAGGTAAAAGAGGGGCTGGCAAAAACAATTATTCAGAGTGCTTTAAAATTAGAAAAATCATTGAATATCTTTTCCATGGACATCAATCCAGTCAGTTTAGAGCCAGGCCAAAAGCCCAAATTAAAGACTATCTCTAAATCGGATAAAAATAGAAAATATTCAGCTGGCGACCTTTTGGCCCTTGCTTTTCCAGACCGGATTGCGAAAAAAAGAACTTTACAGCAGAATACCTTTTTAATGGCATCGGGAAAAGGCGCGTTTTTCAGCCAGACCACAAGCTTGTCCAGGAACGAATATATAGTCGCCATCCATGTGGATGGCAACCCTAAAAATGCAAAGATTTTTATGGGCGCACCCTATTCACAAACTGCACTTGAAAGCACATTCGGCCATGAATTGAAAATGAGTCACTCGCTTGTCTGGGATGCGACCAGTCAATCAATTCTGGCCAGAGAACAGATCTATTTTAAAAAACTTTTGATTGAAGAGAAAAAAGTATCCAAGATTGATCCGGACAAAGCCAGCTACATTCTTTTGGACCAGATAAAAAAAGCGGGTTTAGGCATCCTGCCCTGGACTAAAAAACTGCTCAGCCTTAAAGAGCGGGCTGTGTTTTTAAAAAATACCGGGCAGTTTAAAGCCTTGCCCGATCTTTCTGATAATGCTCTTGAGAAAAATTCTGATCGTTGGCTTAAACCGTTTTTACAAGGGATTTTTTCTTTTAAGCAACTGGCGCATCTGGATCTTGAAACTGCTTTTTTATCCATGCTCACCTTTCAAGAACAGCAAACAATTATCAAGCATGCTCCCACCCATATCTTTGTGCCGTCGGGTTCCAAAAAACCCCTGATATACAGCAGTCAAACCGGCATACTGGATTCTCCGGTCCTTGAAGTCCGGCTTCAGGAAATGTTTTCTCTTTTAAATACCCCTAAAATAGCCAATAACACAATTGCCGTTACCCTTCATCTGCTGTCACCCGCAGGACGCCCGGTTCAGATTACCAATGACCTTGAAAGTTTTTGGAAGAATACCTATAAACAGGTCAAAAAAGATTTAATGGGCAGGTATCCGAAACATTATTGGCCGGATGACCCTCTGGCTGCCATTCCCACCAAACAGGTCAAGCCAAAAAAGAGATAAGAAGTATCAGGGCAATTGTACTCAAAAATTCAGTATCGATTTATTAAAAAAGACAGGTTAAAAAAGATTTTTGCTGTAACCCGGTCAGGGAGGTTAATCTCCAATTATGTTGCCAGTTTTTTTTGTTACGTGATTTTCTTCTAATGATTTTTTAAAGGATGTATTTTCTTTGGTTTTAAATCTTTTACTTGTTTTCTTCCATTTTTTTTACTTTTGACAGGTAATTTTCAACGCTTTGTTGATCAAATCCCGGCATTGTTTTAGCAAAATCAGCAGCCTTTTTATAATAGTCAGCAGCTGTCTGATTTTCTCCCCGGGCCTCATAGACCTGACCCAGCCGTTCAAACCCATCAATTTGGTCGGGATATTCATTCAATAGTCTTTTTGATACAACTTCTGCTTCATCCAGTTTGTTCTGTTTGATAAGATCCATAACACTATTTGAAAGCTGATCCAATTCTGTATAAACTGGTATGAATTTAGTGGGTTGAGACTTGGGTTGGGTTGCACCTTTCTGCAACAGCAGGCAGCATCTCTTGTGTTTTTTACCACTGCCGCAAGGGCATGGTGTATTTCGCCCGATCTTTGCCATAGAGAAAATGTTTCATATTTTGTGTTCCGGTGCAAGGAAAAAATTGTGCAACTTCGATATGCCACAAATCTTGATGTTGAACAATATATAGAAAGTAAAGCATGGGGCGATGCAAAACTGACGCACTGTCCATTGCATCCAAAAGGTGGATGTAGATTTGCCAGACATGGCACCTATCCCAGAAAATATCCAGATGGGGTGAAGATCGCCAGGTGGTACTGTCCGGATGGATGTGCAACCTTCAGCATGCTGCCGGATTGCTTGTGTTCAAGGCTAAGGACCACCCCAAATGGCTTTATGAGTACGATGGAAAGAGACTCCGGTTCAAAGACCTATATAACAAGTTAAAGAAAAAAAGGGGAACAACAAAAATCAAGGCCAGTGTCCTTGTCACACTATCTGACGGACACAAAGCAAGAATCATCTTTGTGCCCTGTGATAAAAAAAGAGGTTGGCTCGCCATTCTATCAACAGATCTGTCCGTAGCTGATGAAGAAATAATAAGGCTGTACAGCAAACGTTGGGACATAGAAGTAT
>JBDRQO010000080.1:0-53255 GCA_043826275.1 Pseudomonadota bacterium | reverse complement strand
GTCTAATACATTTATCCTTTTCGTTCATTTTTTGGATTTATTGTTTAATGAAAATTTCTAAAGATGCACTATAAAAAGGCATGGCAATACAATAATTAAGTTTGGTAAAAGTATAGTTCTTTGAAAATTAAGGTTCCCGGGACAATATTATGATGCTGAAACCGGCCTGCACTATAATTGGCACCGGTATTATGATCCTACGACGGGCAGATATCTGACGCCGGACCCGATTGGATTGGCTGGGGGGATCAATCCTTTTGTTTATGCTTTAAATAACCCAACTAACTTAATTGATCCATATGGATTGTGGGTTGGCTTTGATGATATTTTTACTGGCCCTATTGACGAAATAGTTGTTATTGGTGGGTTAGGAATCCTTGCAGCTCTCGGGAGTAAGTGGGCGGTTGATCAACTCGATAATATAAAAGATTTTTTTGATAAAACAGAAGACGATGACAAATGCCCAAGATACCATAGGCTTGAATCACCTACACAGACTTCAGAGTTAGCGCAACTCCAAGTGGCGGGTGGAGAAATATGGGGGAGAGCACCACGAGGGAGTGATATACCTGCTGTGCAAGCATATATAGGGCCACTTCCTAAAGGAGCTAAGGGGATAGAATTTGCGACACCAATAGTGCCAGATAAAGGTAATCCTCCAGGACGTGTGAGTTGGAGAGGTCCAAGATCTGGGGTTCGAATTGAAAATGATTATGCCAAAATCAAAGTTTTTATTATAAAAAATACCCAATAGATAGGTGAGACAATATGAAAAATTATTTCAAACAATTAAAAGTAAAAGAATGGTTGCCTACTATCAATAAAGCGGTTGCAGTTTTGAAATATGAACCTGACGACTTGGAAAAAAAACTGTCTATTAAATTTAACGAATCTCATGATGAGTTAGACTATTTTAAAATTGCTGTTTTTGAGTTGGTGAATAAAAAACAATTTTGTTTAATAAGGTATAAAGGCAACCCCTCTTCCGGAACAGAAATATGGATTACAAATGAATCATTAGATATCAATAATGAAATTGATGAAATTTTAAATAATCTTCAATTCAATGAATCAGATTTAAAATGGAAATTGAAGGATTGAGAAATATGTTACTTGTGATTGCCCAGATTCTGATCATAACTTTTGTCAAATTACAGATCATAAGATTTTTGTATTATAGATAAAGCTTTTCGGTCTTTTACATTCTGAAGGATGTGCCCAGAGGGAAAAACAGCTCCCTAGGAGGGGGAGGTGCATCAGAGTACTTCCGGGACAGTATTTTGACCAGGAAACCGGGCTGCACTATAACTGGCACCGTTACTACGATCCCGACACAGGTAGATACCTGACACCAGATCCGATTGGGTTGGCTGGAGGGATTAATCCGTTTGTATATGTCCTAAATAATCCGGTAAATTTTGTGGATCCCTTAGGATTGTGGTCTGCATGGGGAGGTGGGAATGCTGTCGCTTCCTATGGACCTTGGGGCGGGAACAGAGGCGGTGGTTTGGCTTTCGATTCTGAAAACGGTGATTGGGGAACCTATACCACTAAAGGTGATACTACTGGCGCTGCTCTAAGCGCTGGAGTTGAAGCCGGTTTTTTCACTGGCTCTATGAGTGGAGACACCACAACTTTAACATTTGGATTTGGTCCTTTTTCTGTTGGATTTGTGAATAATTTTGATGGAGATTGGGGACTCGTTTTCGGTTTCGTCCCTCCTTGGTTAGGGGCACAAGTTGAGGCATCAATATCAGAAAACAGCACTGATTTTAATCCTTTTGCTGACGCCGTTACCGATACTCCATGTGATTAAAGAAACTGTACTTTTTTCAAAGGATAAAAAATTTTGAATAGCATTATAATATTATTTTTAATAGTTATATCAGTTGCAGAACTATTAATTCTCCTAAAAATTCAAAGACTTTCAAAAATGATAGGAGGGAATCCTCCTTCCTTCGTTTTTTCTATTTTATTTAATTTCTTAGGATATGTTCGCGACCAGAGTAAACACGAAAAGGGAAAAGTCCTTAAGCCATGGGTTACTATTGCTTATATCTTATATGGTGCCTTTCTTTTTACATTGGCGGCTTATGCTTATCTTTACTGGAGTTAAAGGGGCGAATTCCGGGGACACGAATTCACAATTCGGGGGACATGATACTTAATTGTTGTCAAGTGTTTTAGTGCTCTTTGAAAATATAGGTTCCCGGGACAATATTATGACGCAGAAACCGGCCTGCACCAAAACCATTGGCGTTACTACGATCCGGACACCGGAAGATACCTGACACCAGACCCTATTGGACTGGCTGGGGGGATTAATCCATTTGTCTATGCTGCCAATAATCCCATTAATGCTATTGATCCGATGGGGTTGTGGCAGCTTACTATTGGCGGAGGATATGGTATTGCTGGATATTTTACCGTCGGTAAAAATGATGGGCATTGGAATTTTGGTGGAGGCTTAGGTTTTGGGCTTGGATTTGGTGGAAGTTACAACCCAGATAACAATGATCCAAACACTCCAATAGCAAGTGGTAACAACAATAATGGGGATGCATCAAGCTTAGGATTAAAAGCACAGGGGGCCGTTGGTTTACCAGGTTTGTCAAAATATGCTCAAGCGACTTTGGGATTATCAAGCATGCTTAAAGGGGACAGTGAAAATTCAGCTTGGTCAACTATCTTTTCTGGCGGGGCATCATTTTTGGGGCTAAGTGGTGGAGGTGCTATTACTTCTGAAATTAATAGAAATAACTGTGATGGAGAATGGAGTGGACATCTTTCTCCTAAGCTTGATGGTTCTATTGGCTTTTTAGGTTATGGTTTTGCTGGTATTGGTGGGGGGTATACATGGAAATGAAGAAAATAAATACAAATTGGCCTGTCATTAAAATCGTTCTTTTGATTATCGCTGTTGTGACAACTTTGATGCAACAACCTGAAACACTTCAAGAAGCCCCTCCATTATTTATTTATCCAATTGTCTCATTGTTCACCTTTGTCTTCTCGATAGCTTTTTTTAAAGGTTCATCTGTGCATAATAAGTTATCAAAAGGAAATTTTAAAAATAACCCATTAAAAATTATTTCAGACCCATTGCCTTTTCATCATTTAGGCGCACTGCTGTTAATCGCTTCTGGATCAAGCGAGACAATTCGAGCCATAATAACAGATAATATGATAGATCCTTTTTCATATTTTTCTCTGTTCATAGGTTTTCCACTTTTATTAAGCGTGTATATTGCAAATAGGAAATTTATAAAAATCAAGTAAAGTTAACCCATTTTTTAAAAACGGGTATTATTATTAGCTTTTAAATTTCAAAACGTTCTTTGAAAATTCAGGTTCCCGGGACAATACCATGACGCTGAAACAGGGTTGCATTACAATTATCACCGGTACTATGATCCGGATACTGGCAGATACCTGACACCTGATCCAATTGGACTGGCTGGGGGGATTAATCCATTTGTTTATTCTGAAAACAATCCAATAAGTTTTATTGATCCTTTTGGATTGGCTACTGTATACATATGGAAACCTGGAACATTTATTGACTCCAAGGGTAAACAATATGACAGTTCATATGGTCATGTTACCATTATGAGTGATAGCGGACAATATCTTAGCCATCATCCCCAAAAAAGTGGTTTCAACCGATTTGGTTCAAAATTTAGAAGCATGAGTGAAGATGTGAATCTTTATGGCCGTCTATCAGATTTCCAATATTATGTAGATCTTCCAAATGAGAAAGCCTTAGATCGCTATATACGTAAGTATAAATCAGATGAGTCCTTTTGGGGCGTTTATGGAAATTGTGCCGACGCTACGACTGGCGGACTTAAAGCAGGTGGCCTTGATGCTCCTGATCTTTCAGATGGTTGGTTTGATTTTGTTAGCTATCCAGATGAGATGAGAGCTTATTTACTAAATTTAAACGATCCAAATAGCATGGTCATAAAGGATGTAACGGTTACAACACCTTAAAAAAGGAAAAGGTTAATATGAAGCGGAAATATTTCTGGGGTGCTACAATCGTAGTTTTTATTATAATTTTTATTTTTCCCGTTTTAGTGATCGAGCCTGTTGATTTAATTCTGGAATCTTTTCTAAATAAAAATTATATTGATGGCTGGACTCCTGGGGTCATGGCTTGGAATGGCGTTATAGTAGCGTTTGCATTTTTATTTTTGTTTAAAGTGGCATCAGTCACAGTTTCATTTCTTAAGAAACAAAAAAAGCGAAAAGATGATGGTGCTGAATCGTGATTAGTGAATAGAAATCCAGGGTTAGTTTACAGTTTTTGCAAATTACTTTTTTTGCGGGAATTCCGGGGACAGTTTACTTAATTTTACTGACAAAGATTTTAGCATTAACGATTTGTATGCCTTGGTAATGCTTGAGTTCTAAGAGATGATTATCTCCGGACACAATAAAATTAGCTTTGGCTTCCAGGGCACAGGCAAGGAATTTGTTATCTGACTGATCTTTTTTGATCTTATCGGTTTTGTACCGGTCCTGAGTGATGACAAAGGCTCTCTCTCTGATCAGATCAACGATGCCATCTTCCTCGCCTTTGTAAATAAAAAATTCTTTATGAATGTAAGGTTTTTGAAGGGTTGCTTTGATCTCTTTTAATATCTCTTCAGATACAGCAAGTTCAAAGGATTGGGTAAGCCACAGTTCCTGAAGGTCGTAGGTAACACCTTTTTCTGCAAACAGGCCGGAGACAAACAGGTTTGTGTCAATGACCGCTCTGAGCGTTTTGTTCTTCAAGTCTTACCGCCTGCACCGCTTTATCCACAATCTGCATAATATCTTCTTCTGAGTATCCTTTTGCCCGTTTGCGCAACTTGGTAAGGGTTTGCCTCATCCTGTCTTCCCAAGGTTCTTCTTTTTTTGATTTCATGACGTTTTGAACCTTGATTTTAATGATGATGGCCTCGATCAGGCTTCTGATAATATTTTTGTTTTCTGCATCCATTTGTTCCACTTCCTTAAATTTCTCAAACAGATCAAGGTCTTGTATCTGGCTTAATCCGTCCTTGGGGACATTATCAAAAATCAGATAGTCGGCACTGGTCTCAAGACCTTCTGCTATCTTTCTTAAAGTATCTGCCGTGGGGATGATTCTTCCGTTCTCATATTTGCTTAACAGTTTAGAATTAACCCCTGATTTTTTCTCAAGCAGAACCTGGGATAACCCTTTCTCCTGCCGAAGCATTCTTATTTTTTCGCCCAGAGATGGTGCCATATTAAGACCTCCTTGTGGTTTTTTATATAGTATACCACACGATTTTAAAAAGTCATTATCCTTATAGGAGAAAAAATATATTGATTTTACAATTAATATCCTATATATCACCATTTAAGGTGACATATGTGCTATATAAATTTTTTTTTAATTATAGCAAATATTTTTATGGATACGATCAGAATTTAAAAGGCCATCAACTCGAACTCGGCAAAGTAACAAGTTGATGGCTCTGAAACGAGGTTACAAAATCTTCTATAGGAGAAAAAAATAAATTGATTATACAATTAGTATCCTATATAGCACCTTTTAAGGTGACACATATGCTATATAGATTATTATAATTATAGCAAATATTTTTATGGATAAGAAATTCCGGGGACAGCATACGCAATTACGGATTTAAGACCCGGTTTTTATATTAATTTGGTATTAAAATCCTCATCAGATATCTCGGCTTGTTTGAGGATGGTTTTTAAAGTCCACCGATCAAGCTCCTTGTGATCAGGGATGATCACAACGCTGCCGGTGGCATAATTCTTCAGTTTGATGTGACTGCCTTTTTGGGCAACTTTTTCATACCCAAGCTTTTTAAAAATTTTGACGAGCTTGCGGCCGGATACCAGGACGGGTTTAGGACTCATATGGCAAGCTCACTGACTTTATAAGTACCTGGGGGCAGCATGATATCCATGGGATCTGCATCAAGGTAAAGTTCAATGGCTTCTCTAAGATTTTTGATGGCCTCTTCTTCTGTTTTGCCCTGGGTAACACATCCTTTAAGGGCCGGGCAATAGGCTGTGATATAACCGTCCATACCGTTCTCTAATACTATTTTAAGCTTCATTTTGTACTCCTGTATCTTTTACCTGTTGTTTGAGTATGGAAAAGTTCCGCATAAGTTCTGTTTTGAGGTTCCGGATACCGTGAATGTCAACTTCCTGTATGACCTGCTGGACCCGTTCAAGCAATGATTTGTCTATTTTGCTTTTTTTTGAATCCTTGGCAAAACTCTTATTAAAATCAAGGATCACTCCCGGCCTTTCTGGATCGCCCGAGTCAGGGCAATGTCTTGGAAAAGATTTTGTTTTTCTTTGAGCATCTCAACAAGGCCTTCTTTAAAGACTTGTTTGAGCCTATCTTCGTCCATTACGGTTTGCATCATTTTGCTCCTTTTAAAGAATAACTTGCCTAAGTTTATATCTTTTCGACAAATATGCAAAGAAAAATAGTTTCGTAGTTTAGTTTCGTAGTTTAGTTTCGGGGACACCTTACTTAATTATTGACATAAGCATTGCTTTTTGATTTATGTGTTATCACATGGCACGGATAGCAAGAGCTGTAGCGCCAGGACTCCCCCATCATATAACGCAAAGGGGAAATCGGCGGCAGAAAACATTTTTTAATGAAAACGATTATCAATTCTATTGCGGGCAGGTCTGGTTAGGAAGCCTGAAGACTGGCAATGGAGCAGTGCTGGAGCACATATGAAAGGCAAAGATGATATTCTTGTGAAAACAAGTCCCCTTCGGGACTTAATTAATACTCCCTGGGAACGGTTTTTAACTTCTGATGTTCAACAACTTGAAATAGAAGAATTCAGAAAGCACGAACGAACCGGGCGGCCAATGGGGAAAGATTTTTTTATTAAAAAAATGGAATCGCTTTTGGATCGAAAACTTAAACCTCGAAAACCAGGGCCTAAAAAAAGATAAGTAAGGTGACCCCATAATTTTAATTCTTTTATGAATAACTGACCTGCTGATCATACTCAATACCATAGCCATAGGAGGAGTCGTATGGTTTGGTGTGAAAGTTTTTTATCCAGCGAATCTGGCCATAATAATAGTCGTATTTTTCAGGGCCATCTGCTTTTTCATCATACGCTTCCATCCTGATAATGACAGGCTGACCAATATCCATGTATTCATTGGATTTTAAATACATCCCACCCTGGCTGTAATTGGTCATGGTTGCATAATTATAGGCATCATTTGAATCTTTTTTATACATGATTTTTGGGGTTTCATAAGCATACCTTTCGTACATCCTTTTTTCAGTGTATCCTGTCATTTTTTTACCTCCTTGAATTAAACTGGTGTATTGACAACGCGATTCACCTGAATAAATATTATTCAATTACCAAAGACTGATTGGATCATCAAAAAAAACAGAGCCTCGATTCGGAAAGAGAGCGAATGGTTATTAAATATCAAATAATTATATCGTTGTATATTATTTTTTTATTTTAATAGTTATTTAAATAGATCAGAAATTTTTTAATACAATTGGATGTTTTTTATTATTGAAGAACCTGGATTTCAACGCGTCGGTTCATCATACGGCCCCAGGCGGTATCGTTGCTTTCAATAGGTTCTTCACTGCCACGCCCCTTGACCTGAATTTGTTGAGAATGAACACCCCTGCCAAGAAAAAAACTCCTGACGATGTTTGCTCTGAATTCAGATAATTTGCGATTATATTTTTTATAGCCCTCTGAATCGGTATAACCAGATATCAAAATATTTGTATCAGGATGAGCCACTAAAATATCTGCGAAATCAACCAGTTTTATATATCCATCTTCTGTAAAATCATTATTATTATATTTGAATCTGACAATAATTTTCTCTTTAGGCAAAGGTAAAATTGCTGTTTTTGAGATATCAGTACTGATATCTTTTGGGGTAATATTATTGGCTGGTTTTAATATTTCTTCCTGGATAGGTTGTATCTTTGTAACCGGTTTTGCTCGGACGGTATTAACTACTAAATCAGTATTCCCATTTTTTAGGATTTTTTTTTTTATAGACTCCAAATCTTTGGTTTCAATAGGTTGTTCAGTTTGTTCAACTTCTTTGTGAGCCAAAGCATTAAGGTCAGAGTCCTGCTTTATGCTATCGGGTTTCACTGAAATAGGCTTTACGATTGTATATTTATCACCAGTGATATATTGGATATTTTGCTTAAATCCTGTAATTGAATCATGAAAATGATTCGGAAACATTAAAAACCAGGCAAACAGGATAAATACCAAAAACAAGATAATCCCAAGCGCAATATTCAGTTTTCTGTCTTTTTTTTCGTTCACCATATCAGGTGGTTGAACAGGATAGGATTGGAGCTGGGCCTGAAGCTGAGGATTGACTTGTGCCTTAGCAGGAGGAAATTGCGGCCCTTGATATTGAACAAAACCATTAATATCCCTGTTTCTCACCCGTTCAGGGATCTTGAGCTCTTGAGCGCACTCTTTAACAATTTGGGCATTAATAATTTTTTGTTCTTTCACATATCCCGATAGAAGACAATGGTCACAAATAATATTAATTCGACGGGGAAATCCACCAGAAAATATGAACACTTCTTGTTTTGCCCAATCATCAAAGATCGGATCAGAAGTTCCGGCGATGGCCAGTCGATGTGTGATATACTCTGCTGTTTCATCGGGCGTTAATGGATCGATATTATAATTTAATGTCAACCGCTGCCGCACTGCCCTGTTCTGCTGTTGGTTCAGGATTTCATTAAACTCATTCTGACCGATAAAGAAGATATTGATTAATTTGGTATCTGTTTTTTCAATATTAGATAAAAGACGGATTTCTTCCAGCAGCTCTTGTGTCAACAGCTGTGCTTCATCAATAATTAATAATACTTTTTTACCATCTTCGTTAGATTGAATTAAAAATTTTCTGAAATGGGTCAGGAAAGATCCTTTGCTGGCAAATTCTTTTTCAATACCAAAGGCCGCACCGATATAATTAAAAAAATCAAGTTTATCAAGTCCTGGATCAGGTACAGATGTGCAAATAACATCATCGCTGAGACTCTGAACAAGGGCATTGATTAAAGTAGTTTTCCCTGTCCCAACGTCACCCGTAAGAAGTAAAAATCCTTTGTTATCAAGGATACCGTATTTTAGTGTAGCCAATGCTTCTTTGTGTTTTTCTCCCAGCCACATAAATGACGGATCAGAACTAATCTGAAACGGTTTTTGGGTTAAATTATAAAATGATCTATACATATCTATTGCTATAAACTATGAAGAAACTCCATATCTTTTTGTTGAGTGTTTTTGGTTCCAATTATGAGAATCTCTATTTTATTGTTATCATTGGTTTTAAAATAAAGACGGCCATTGTAAGCAAACAATACTTCAAAAGAAGCAACCTTGTGTTTCTTTCCTGTAAAGACTTTTCTTTTTATAGTAACTTTCTCAGGTTCTCGATCCAATAAAAAAACAATCTCTTCCGCTTTTATCTGTTGGTCATCATTTAAATTTAGAAAACCGGATAATGATTTCCGGTTCATGGTAACATTTTTATAAAGTGCAGCAAACCGTTTGCCAATAAAATCAAAATCGATTCGTTTATTTTTAGATCCCTTCCGCCTTTCATATTTCTCAATTTGAGATTTCAAATCTATGATTTCAGATTCTTTGCTCTGTTTAAGCTCTATAAAAGAATTGAGCTTTTCTTCTAAAGAAATAATTTCCTGGAACATCTCATCTTCGTTGATTTTAGCCTTTTTCTTATCTTTTTGATATTTTTTATTTAAAGATTCTATATTTTTAAACAAATTCAATTGTTCAATTTTCAATACCTCAAGATGTTTTTGCTGTGCTGTGATCAACTTTGATTTTTCTTCTCTTTCTTTAGCTGCTTTTGAGCTGCCGATTTTATAGAATCTCCAAAAAAACAAAAAAGAAATAAAAGAATATAAAGCCAGAATGAACAGACTGACAGTTGATCCATGGTGTAGAGTGGATTCAACTTTTACCACTAAACCATTATTGAGAAGCGTATAATTATTTTTAGCAATACTTTGAGAATCAAACTCCTTGGCCATATCCTTTGATAATGAATTGACATCAAGAAAAATAGGATAAAGAATCCTGCCGGTTTTAGTACTGACGAATATATTTATATCCAGGTTATAACGATTAACCAATTTATCTTTTTTTAAAAATGTCTGAATATTTTTTGCGATCTGTTCTTCCAGACGGATTGAACCTTCTAAGAGGGGCTTTGATTCACCAACGATAATATTTTGGATTTGGTCGGAATATAGTTGATCTAAATATTTTTCACATGAGATAAGGGAAACAATATATAACACGGGGGTTAATAGCAAACATATTATGACAACCTTTATTGGAAAAAACTTCATGTTTTATACCGCTTTGCCTTTATCAAAATCAAATAATTGAGATCAAACCATATCTTATAACATTTAACGAATCAAGCCATCCTGATTGATTTTATGCAAAAGCCTTATTCACCTGAAGGAATCATAATATCAAAATAAGATTTTTCACTGTCTATGGCTTTATAGACCATTTCTCCCTTTAAGATAATTTGAATATAATGAATTTCTTTTTTCAGTTTGGACGGATGACTGACACAAGTTGAATCGCGATAAATCATACAAAAATGATTATCCATTAATGATGCATTCAACGTCTTTTTCAGGTCATCGGAAATGATCTTCACACTTGTATCATTTTTATCCAAAGATCCAATCGTCAGATTACCTTGTTGCTCTTTAATCCAAATACCTTTTTTGAAAAAAGAATCATTTTCAACTTTTTTCATTCTAAAATATGTAATATTTAAAACTTACCTTGTAAAATAAAAAATCTCAAGATACTTTTACATTGCTGATTTATTGTATCCACTGAAGAACAAGCATATCCTCATCTACATTTTCATCTTCCGGCAAAAGAAAAAGGTGCTCCCATTTTGATGGATCAATTGACAATGATTTTTGTATTTTCTCTTTGGACAGGCTATTCAAAACAAAAACAATATTTAAACAATTACTTTCAATTTCAATTTTAACCTTGTATTGTATTTTCTCTTTTATTTGACAAATAATTAGCACATGATAGATATACAAGCAGTGCAATCTTGAAGCCGGGGGACCAATGAAGAATTCGATCAAAATTATATGTATTGTCTGTTTCACTCTTTCTTTAATCGGATGCCAATCTGATATTGAAAAAAAAGAATCGTTTTTTCAAAAAGCCACTGAGTATTTTGAAAAAAAAGAATATACAGAGGCCGAAATAGAACTTAAAAATTGTCTTCAACTTGATCCTAACTATATTCCGGCTTATCACCTTCTGGCAAAAAACATGCTTAAACTTGGGAATATAAAAGGTGCATTTTCTGTCTATAACAAAATTCTCCAAATCGATAACCAAAATATCGAAGCCAATCTAAAAATTGCTGGATTTTTAGTTTTGGGTAAAAAAACAGAGCAAGCCATGGAAAAAATTGTGTTTGTTCTTGAAAAAGATCCTAAAAATATAGATGCCCTGTTGATTAAGGCCCAGATATTCATGCAAAAAAAATCTTTTGACAAAGCCTTAATAGTTTATAATTCAGTACTGGATATTGATTCAAAAAATATTCCAGCCATGCAAAATACGGCAAGAATCTATGCCTTTACAAATAAGATACCCCAGGCAGAGGAACTATTATTAAAAACCATTACAATTGATCCTAAAAATTTAAAGAATCGATTAATTCTTATCGGGTTTTATATCAAACAAAATAATATTGAAAAAGTGGAATATCAACTCAATCAATCCATCCAGGATGATCCAGACAGCTTTGACCCATACATTCTTCTGGGAAATTTTTATTATAATCAGCAAAAACTCGATTTGGCTGAAAAAAATTATCAGAACGCCATCGATAAAGCATCTGGTAACCTGAAACCGTACTTAGTTGCTGCTGGTTTTTATGATAAAATTAAAGAAAAGGAAAAAGCGCTTAAAATGTACCGAGACGCCTTATCTTTGGAACCCGATAACATTTCAGTCAAAAACACCATTGCCCAGTTTCATTATAGCCACAAAGATATTGATTCATCAAAAGCAATGATTGAACAAATTTTGTCACAAAGATCTAAATTTTATCCAACCCGATTATTAAAAAGTGAAATACTAATATCTGAAAAAAAATATTCGGATGCACTCAATATACTCACTGACCTTGAAAAAGAAGAACCTAATTCCGCTCGACTCTATTACTTCAAAGGTTTAGCCTACATAGGCACTGGAAATTATAATCAGGCAAAAATATCAGTGGCTAAAGCAGTTGAACTAAGTCCGTCTTATTTTAAGACCAGGACGCTTTTATCTGATCTTTATCTTAGAGAACAATCTTATGATCTATCGGAAAAAGAAGCAACAAAGGCTTTAAAATTAATTCCCAATGACTATCGAACCAGACTGATCAGAGCCAATGCATACGTAGGCCTTAATAAAATGGAACAAGCAGAGAAAGATCTTTTAACATTAACCCAGACTTCGCCGGATAATCCAATGGCATTTTATCAACTTGGGATGTTAAGTTTTTCACAAAAAAAAATTGATGTGGCTGAAGATTATTTTGATAAAGCTTATGCAAAAAACAATAAACTCATTGATACTTTTTTACAAAAAATAAATATTCATGTTATTAAAAAAGAATACAAAGAAGCTCTTGATTTATGCAACAAACAATTAGACATCTATAAAGATATAAAAACATTACAAGCCATTGTTCATAATCTGAGAGCAGGTGTTTTTCTTGTACAAAAAGAAGGTACACTTGCACAAGACGCTCTCAATACAGCCATATCCTTAGACCCGGATTACATAAAATCATATGAGACTCTTGCAAAAATATTTCTTTCTGAAAATAAAAAAGATGATGCAATCAAACAATACGAGAAAATTATTGAAATAAAACCCGAGACTGCTTCCGCCCATATGATTCTTGGAACTATTTATGATGCCAGTAAAGATTATGAAAAAGCAGCTTACTATTACAAAAAAGCTCTTGAAATCAATCCCAATTATGCAGCTGCAGCCAACAACCTTGCTTATCATTACTTGAAAAGGACTGACAATATTGACGAAGCTTTTAACCTTGCCAGAATCGCAAAAACCGCGAGGCCGGAAGACCCGAGTATTATGGATACAATGGGTATGGCCTATTATGGGAAGGAGCTATACGGTAATGCCATACATGAATTTTTAGACAGCTTAAAAAAGATCCCCGATCACCCTGTGGTGAATTATCATCTCGGCTTGGCCTACCACAAAAATGGCGACAAACAAAAAGCATTAGATGCTTTGAAAAAAGCCATGTCCCTGAGCGACAAGTTTGATGAGGTAGACAATGCCAGGCAAATCATTACCGAGCTTGAAAAATAAAGCTGATTATGAAAAAGTATCAATTTTTTTAAGTTGATACTTAGCTTGGTTGGTTTGATTGTTTTATCGCAGATCCAGCCTATACGTTCCAACTCAGTCTAAATGTATTTTAATCCATGGGTGCGCCTTGACTTCGAGGATGCAAACTATTATTATATAATTTAGTTAAAATCAATTCTGATCTGAAAAAAATATTATTATTTTACGAAAACCGCTGACTGACCCCTGATTTAATCAACTTTTATTTTTTTTACCTGTTTTTGGAGGTATGTCATGAGTGATTTTTTAAGAAATTTGAGAAGTTCACATAAAAAAGATCCATCTGATCCAAAACGAAATTTAGATGGCCATTATTATCCCAAAAATGAACGCAGAACCATTCAGGACCGTCGCACAAATCATTCTTCTGAAACCCTTGACACTCTTTTTGAAGATCTAATCAATATTTTACCCAAGATTTCAGATAGTTCTTCTGTCCTATCTTCATTTTTAGAACTATTAGAAACAAAAACTGATCCGCTTATAGATGCCAAAATCCGACAATATAATGCAATTGCAAATTTTTTCGAGAGCCTTAACTCTTTTTTAAACACAGGGGGGCTTGCTTCTTCAAACCAACCTGTCAAAGCCTCGGCAAGCTATACGTCCGGAACCCATTATACCAAAGATGAAATCATAGAAACCATGCAATCAATGAGGGAACACGGTGCCACATTTAGTCAAATCGCTGATCATTTAACTCAAAAAGGGATTCCAACTTTTTCAGGCAAAGGTAAATGGCATGCCCAAACTATTCACAGACTCTGTAAATAGTTTGAATTAACAAACATAGGGATTCTGTGTAATCCTTTTTAAATTTTCATGTTCCTTTTTCAAATATCAGAAGATCTATATTTTTTTTGTTTTTAGATTAAAATTTGTGGCAAAAAATTAAATCGTGTAGTAATTATTTAAAAAACTTCCTATCTTATTCAAAATAAAAACGGAGTAGCAAAAATGCCAAAAACACTATATTGGGCAGACAATTTTATCGATAAATTAACCACTGCAAAGGAGGCTATAGCGCATATCAAACCTGGACAAAGGATTTTTATCGGTTCTTCATGTGGTGAACCCCAGCACCTTGTTCGTGAGCTTTCCCGGACCAGTCTTCGATTGTCAGACATGGAAATAGTCCGACTATTAAGTATTGGAAACGGCCCTCTTACTCATACAGAAGATATGTCTCAACTGAAACCGTTTAATATCAGATCATTTTATCTGGGATCATCATTATTAAAAGAATTCCATGGAAACAAACGGTTTACAACTCCTATTAATCTTTCTCAGATTCCACATTTGTTTAAATCACGTTTAATGCCTATTAATGTTGCATTAATTCAAGCCTCACCACCAGATGATTTCGGCTGGATGAGTCTTGGCGTGTCCGTTGATATTACTCTTGCCGCTTGTGAATCTGCGGATATGGTGATTTGTCAGATCAATCCCAATATGCCCAGAGTCCTTGGTCAGAGTTTTATCCATGTCAATGATGTGGATTATATTGTTGAACACAAAGAAGACCTGTTAACTATCCAGGCGCTTCCAGAACTGGAAGCAGCCAATACTATAGCCAAACACATATCAAGACTGATCGATGACGGATCAACTCTTCAAATCAGCCTTGGCGTGTCCAATGAGGCGATTGTTCAATGTTTGGTAGATAAGAATGATATCGGAGTTCATTCCCAATTCCTTTCAGATGGAATCATGCGGCTTTTTGCCTTAGGGGTTATTACAAATAAACAAAAGGGATTGAATAATGGAAAATTAGTCGCCGGCAGCGCTGTGGGCTCAAAATTATTATATGATTTTATTGATGATAATCCCTGTATTGAATTCCATCCATCTGATTATGTAAACAATCCATCCATTATCAGCCAGAACAATGCCATGGTATCTTTAAATACCATCATGGCCATTGATCTTACAGGACAGGTGGCGGCCGATGCGCTCCCTTTTAACAATTACACAGGTATCAATGGCCTACTCGATTTCACACGAGGAGCTGCAATGTCCCAAAACGGTAAATCTATTCTTATGATGCCTGCCTCACGAGATCAAGGTAGAAAAAGTAATATTGTTCCAACTTTATCTGATATGGCTGTGGGTGTTCCCAGAGGAGATGTTCACTATATAGCAACAGAATACGGAGTGGTTAATCTTTTTGGAAAAACCCTTCAGGAACGTGCGACTTCACTTATCAGCATTGCCCATCCGGATTTTAGAGATGAGTTGTTTGCCAAAGCCAAAGATCTTGGCTTAATTAACCGGCATAGAAAATTCAAACAAGCCATCAAAGGAGTTTATCCTTTAAAATATGAAAAAAAATTGACAATAAAAGATATTGAGATACTGTTTCGACCGGCAAAACCGATTGATGCCAGAGCCATCCAGGAACACTATTACACCATGGCCCTTCCAGATATCATCTCACGATTTCTTCATGAAAAAAAGAGCTTTGCAAGGGATCAGATCGATACAGCAGTTGAGATAGATTATATCAATGATCTGACCATTCTTGCCACCATCGGAGAGATGGGTTTTGAAAAAATCATTGCCGTGGGAGAATATTTTAAAAACCCGGTTAAAAACATAGCAGAAATTGCGTTCTCTGTATCCCATGAATACCAGGGGATGGGAATTGCCGGTATCCTCTTGTCAATACTGGCAGATGCAGCTAAAGAGAATGATATTGACGGTCTTGTGGCATACACCTCCAAAAGCAACAAAGCAATGCAAAATTTATTTGATAAACTGCCCTATCAGGTTACTTCGGAAAAAGACTCTGAAGATAAAGACCTTATTATTTTAAAAAGTCTTTTTTCAAATCCCAGTAAAAACGATGAACCGGCATATAAGACTGATGCCTGAATTTGATACATTAAAATAGACAGGTTAGGGGAATGAGCGAGAAGACAAACGCTGATAATACAATTCCGGCTATCATGCCGAATGGTTCCAGTGAGGTAAGACAGAATTTTGCATGTCTCATCCAGAGATAAAACCTGTTTACTTATAACCTTTTGGTTATATCGCTAAATTAATATATATTGAATATTCAGATTCTGACAATTCAGGCTCTCAGATACGTTCCTTTCTTAAATATCAAAAGATATAGAAAAAATTTTGTTTTCAGATTAAAACAAGTGGAGAAAAATTAAACCATGTAATAATTTTTTAAAACGCTTCCTATCTTTTTAAAATAAAAACGGAGTAGCAAAGATGCCAAAAACTCAATATTGGGCAGACAATTTTATCGAGAAATTAACCACCGCAAAGGAGGCTATAAAGCATATCAAGCCTGGGCAAAGGGTTTTTATAGGTTCTTCATGTGGTGAACCCCAGCACCTTGTTCAAGAACTTTTCCAGGCCAGTATCCGATTATCAGACATGGAAATAGTCCGATTATTAAGCATAGAAAACGGTCCATTTACTCAAACAAAAGGTCAATCTGAATTCGAATCGTTTAATATCAGATCATTTTATCTGGGATCGTCATCATCAAGAGAATTCAGTAAAAACAAACGGTTTACGACTCCTATTAACCTTTCTCAGATTCCCCATCTGTTTAAATCACGGTTAATGCCTATTAATGTTGCATTAATTCAAGCTTCACCTCCAGATGATTTCGGCTGGATGAGCCTTGGCGTGTCCGTTGATATCACTCTTGCCGCTTGTGAATCTGCGGATATGGTAATTTGTCAGATAAATCCCAATATGCCCAGAGTCCTTGGTCAGAGTTTTATCCATGTCAATGATGTGGATTGTTTTGTTGAACACAAAGAAGATCTGTTAACTATCCAGGCGCTTCCTGAACTGGAAGCAGCCAATACTATAGCTAAACACATATCCAGACTGATCGATGACGGATCGACCCTACAAGTCAGCTTGGGCGTCACCAATGCGGCTACTATTCAATGCTTGTCAGATAAAAACGATATCGGCATTCACTCCCAATTCCTGTCAGATGGAATAATGCGGCTTTTTGCCCTAGGGGTTATTACAAACAAACTAAAGGGATTGAATAATGGAAAATTAGTCGCCGGCAGCGCTGTGGGCTCTAAACTATTATATGATTTTATCGATGATAATCCCTGTATCGAATTCCATCCATCTGATTATGTAAACAATCCATCTATTATCAGCCAGCACAATGCCATGGTATCATTAAATACCATCATGGCCATGGATCTTACAGGACAGGTTGCTAGTGATGCCCTTCCTTTTAACAATTACACAGGTATCAATGGCCTGCTTGATTTCACACGAGGGGCTGCAATGTCCAAAAATGGTAAATCGATTCTGATGATGACATCCACACGAGATCAAGGTAAAAAAAGTCGCATTGTTCCAACTTTATCTGATATGGCTGTGGTTGTTCCCAGAGGAGATGTTCACTACGTAGCAACAGAATACGGAGTGGTTAATCTTTTTGGGAAAACCCTTCAGGAACGTGCGACGGCACTAATCAGCATTGCTCATCCAGACTTTAGAGACGAGTTATTTACCAAAGCTAAAGATCTTAACTTAATTAACCGGCATAGAAAATTTAAACAAGCCATCAAAGGTGTTTACCCTTTAAAATATGAAAAAAAATTGATAATAAAAAATATTGAGATCATGTTTAGACCGTCAAAACCAGTTGATATTAGAGCCATACAGGAACACTATTACACCATGGCCCGTCCAGATATCATCTCACGATTTTTTCATGAAAAAAAGAGCTTTGCAAGAGATCAGATCGATACAACGGTTGAGATAGATTATATCAATGATCTGGCGATTATCGCCACCATTGGAGAGATGGGTTTTGAAAAAATCATTGCAGTGGGAGAATATTTTAAAAACCCGGTCATAAACATAGCAGAAATTGCGTTCTCTGTATCCCATGAATACCAGGGGATGGGAATTGCCGGTATCCTCTTGTCAATACTGGCAGATGCAGCTAAAGAGAATGATATTGATGGTCTTGTGGCATACACCTCCCAAAAAAACAAAGCCATGAGAAATTTATTTGATAAGCTGCCCTATCAGGTTACTTTGGAAAAAGATCCTGAAGATAAAGATATTATTATTTTAAAAAGTCTTTTTTCAAATCCCAGTAAAAACCATGAGCCGGCGCATAAGACTGATGCCTAAATTTGATACATTAAAATAGACAAGTTGTTTGAAAGAGAACCTAACTCTTTTTAGAATTCGTCTATTGTCTTATTAACAATGCAACAGATTCAATATGATAAGTATGAGGGAACATGTCCACGGGCTGAATCTGTATCACCTCATATTGGGGTGTCAGCATTTCAAGATCCCTTGCCAGGGTTGCAGGATTGCAGGAAACATAAACAATTTTAGGTATAGATAATGCCAGTACCTGCCCGACAACGTCCTTGTGCATCCCTACTCGTGGCGGATCAATAATCATAACGTCTGGTTGTTCTTTTAATCCGGGCAGAATATCTTTTATGTCCCCCTGGAAAAACTCACAATTTTCAATGCCATTGAGTGCCGCGTTTTCTCTGGCATCCATCACAGCACTTTGAACAATCTCAATACCATAAATCTTTTTGGCTTGCCTGGAAAGCCAGATGGGAATGGTTCCGGTTCCTGAATACAGGTCCATGACAGTTTCATTGCCGGTCAGTGCTGCATAATCAGATACAATGGAATATAATTTTTCACAGGATCGAGTATTGGTCTGAAAAAAAGAATTGGCTGAAATTTTAAAAACAAATGCCCCCAGTTTTTCTTTGATATGGTCCTCACCACTTAAGCAAACTTCTTCCTGGTCCCCTGATACACCGGAATTGGATACACCGGATTTGGAATCAATAATATTATTCATGATTGATTGAATCTGGGGATATTTAGTCTTCAATTGATCAGCGAGCACACGAACCATTTCAAGTTTTTTGGTTTTGGTAACAATATTAACCATCCATTGATCAAAGCCCACTGAATGACGAAGCATTAAGAATCGCCAGAATCCTTCATGGGAGTGTAAATCATAGGCGGGCAGATCAGATTGTTTGATAAATACTCTGACATCATTGAGAATGTGGTTGCCCAGATCCGGCATAATCTCACATTGATGAATATCAATCACTTTATCAAACGTACCCGGTACATGAAGCCCGATACCAAAATCTTTCTTGATCTCTAAATTTTCAATCTCATCCGGCATGAGCCATCGCTTTGGAGAACAGGAAAACTCCATCTTGTTCCGATAGCCGAAGATCGGGTCAGACCCGATAACATCATTGACTTTTATATCTTTAAGTTTACCAATATGCTCTATGGATTCAATCACATGCCGTTTTTTATATTCAAGCTGTTTGTTGTAATCTAACTGCTGCCACTTGCATCCACCACAATAATTACAATAATTGCATTTTCCTTCTTTTCTCATCTCAGATTCTTTAATGATTCTAATCAATTTGCCTTCTGCCCAGGATTTTTTCTTTTTTGTGATTTTGGCAAAAACAATATCGCCTGGAAGACAGCGATCGATAAAAACAGGAAATCCATCCGGTTTAGCAAGTCCCTTACCGCCAAAGGCAAGATCAATTATTTCAAGTTCATAGGCTTTTCGTTTTTTAATACTCATATGTGTTCATACCCTTTTGTGTTAGGTCTATTCCGTTTTGAAAACTTGCTATTATAATGGTTTAATGGCATAAAGACAAGGTATGGAAAAAAGCACTATAGATATCGATTTTATCTCCCAGGGATTTCATCTCAAAGGTATTCTGCACCTGCCAAAGATTAAAAATCCACCGCTTGTTGTCGGTTCTCACGGGCTTGAAGGATCAAAAAACTCAGCCAAACAAATCGTTCTGGCAAACACCCTGATCCAAAAGGATATCGCCTTTTTGCGTTTTGATCATCGAGGCTGCGGACAAAGCCAGGGAGAGTTTATTAAGGATACGTCTCTGGAAAAAAGGACACAGGATCTCATTGATGCGATAAAAAATATTATATCTCTTGAATTAACCTGCAATCGTGTTGCTCTTTTTGGTTCCAGTATGGGGGGGGCCACCTGCATCAATGCATGGGGGCCCATTAAAGAAATGAAGCTTCAACTTTGCGGCATGGTCTTATGTTCTGCTCCTATAAAAAGCCTCACTATTAAAAATATTCCAACCCAGTCAAATGGAGATCGGCCCGCCCTGCCCTTAAGTTTTTTTGCTGAAAATCTGATTTTTGATCTATCCCAAAAAGCCAGACAAATATCCAATCTTCTTGTTTTTCACGGAGATTCGGATGAAGTGGTACCAATAACAAATGGATATGAAATATACAGGCTGGCCAAAGAGCCCAAACAATTAATCATTCACAAAAACGGGGACCACCAGATGACCTGCAAAAAGGATCAGGCAGATTTTGATCAAAAAGCTGCCAACTGGTTCTCAAGTTGTTTGTGCTGCTGAAACCAGATGCTGCCTGAGCATTTCCAAGGCTGACATGGCAAATATTTTTTTATTTTTATCCCTGTCATCTATATTAAAAACAAATGTTTTAGCCGTTGAGAAACCCTGTCCTGCAAGACCGATACAGACCATGCCCACAGGCTTTTCTTTTGTCCCGCCTGTTGGGCCTGCAATGCCTGTGGTGGAGATGGCAATATCGGCTCCTATTTTCTCCCTTGCCCCTTGAGCCATTTCACGGGCAGTCTGCTCATGAACCGCGCCATATTTAATAAGTGTTGATTCTTTCACATTCAGCACCGCCACTTTAGCCTCATTAGAATAGGTAACAGCAGAAAATAAAAAATAATCAGAACTGCCAGACATATCCGTAATCAGGTTTGAGATCAATCCACCGGTGCAAGACTCTGCAACGGCGAGCGTCTTTTTTTGCTTTGTTAAAAGTGCGGCAACTTCCTTAACAATACTCTTTCCTGTTTCGGACACTACTTTTTTGCCCAATTGTCCTAAGACCCATTTTTTAGCTATTGCCATCTTTGATATGGCTTTGTCGATTTTTATGGGTTGCTCAGCAAACCGCATTTTAACTTCTATGGTGGGAAAAGAGACCCGAATACCCAATATCATATCAGGAAAAAGGGTTTCAAACTTGTCCAGCATAACTCCGAGCATTGATTCTTTAAGCATGAAAACAGTCACCCGCTCAACAATAAGGTCATGTTTGAGATTAAATTCTTTTAAAAGAACAGGTTTAACCTGATTCTCAAACATGGGTTTCATCTCTGACGGGGGACCGGGAAGAAAAAAGAAAAGGCATTGATTAATTTTCATATAAAATCCAGGGGCGGTGCCATTGGAATTGATCAATATTTTTGACCCCTTTGGCAGCATGGCCTGTTTTTCATTCTCCAGAGTCAATTTTAACCCTCTTTTTTTAAAATAAACCGTCATGGCCTCAAACGCTGATTTATTTTGTTCCAGCGACACCTTTGCTGCCCTGGTACAGGCCAATGCGGTTAAATCATCTTTTGTAGGCCCCAGACCACCGGTCATAAGACAGATATCTGCGTGGGTTGATACGTCTTGTATGGCCTGACAAATATGGTCAGGGTCATCTCCCACACAAATTATTTTATGAACCTGAACCCCTGTTTCACGCAAGACCTGGCAAAGAAAGCTTGAGTTGGTATCAATAATGTCTCCCAAAAGAATTTCATCACCAGTGGATATAATATGGGCAATCATGATTGACTCCTTTTGATTGTAAAAAATGCAGCATGGTTGGATGAGAAAAAAGCAGGGTTTTTTCGAATTCCTTTTCCTGAAATCTCTTTTTTAAACGATTTATTTAAAAATTGTTTGACCTGGCGGCGATCCCAGCCAAATGGATGAATAAAATTCAGGTACAAGGAAAGATCTCCATGATAAAATTCTTGAGTATCAAGGCCTTTTGCATCTTCACTGAATTTTGGCAGGTTAAACACTGCAAGGTTCAAATAATCAATATATTCTATATGTGTTTTGATATACTCCATTGTCTTTTGTGCGGCTTTTTCATCTTCAAAGCTGGTACCAAAAAGCAGGTAAACAAAAGTTATAATCCCTGCCTTGTGAAGATTTTTTAATATAATAGAAACCATGCTTAAATCAGTGCCCTTGTTCATCTGATTCAACACATCCTGATCCCCGGATTCAAGACCTAATTTTAACATGCTGCACCCGGATGCTTTTAGGTTATGACAAAATTTTGGATCTAAAAATTCTTTTTCAAACCGGACAAAGCCATACCATTTAAAAGAAAATCTTTCCTTTGACATGGTTTTTAAAAAAGCAGGCGTCACTGCATTGTCAATCATATGGATATGATCAGGGGCATATTTTTTCTCTATGACCCTTAAATCGTCCAGCACCTTTGAAGATCTTTGAGAACTATACAACCTTGTTTCTGCTTTTTCAGGACAAAACCGACATTTGCTCCAATAACAACCGATGGATGCCCTGAACGGCAGAACTTTGCCCGGAGCCAGGTATAAGTGATGCTTTACAAAATCATAATCCGGTATAAAATGTCTTTTCCCAAAGCTTTTTTTACCTAATAGTTCAAGCAGAGGCTGTTCACCCTCTCCTTTCACTGTTATATCAATAAGATCAGAAAAAGGATGATTATAATCCGGTCGGCTCATCCATGACGAGACAAGTCCCCCCCCCATGACCAGGCGTTTATCTTTAAAATTATCTTTGATCCATCCGGCCAAAGCAAAACTGACCAGGGCCTGGTTCAGATAACACAGAGAAATACCAATATATTGAGTATCAAAATTTTCAATTTCCCGGCGCAAATGATCTTCAAAAAAAGTATGGAACGGATTTTCTTTGTATTCCTTTGCACTCTTTAACAAGTCCCTGCTTGATACAGAAGAAAGCTTGTTATCAGAATAATCGCTCAAGGTCACTCTGAATCGATTCCGGTTAACACTCATGGACAAAAGTTTATTTAAATCATAAACCTGTTGATGGTAGCGATCCGAGTTTTCATAAAGTTTTGGATTCTTTAAGTCGGCAAGCATGACTTCCCGGTTTTTCAATGCCCGTTTGGACCATGAGTCAATGGGTTCAATATCAGAATTTATCAGATACAACAGCCCTTCGACATTGGCATCCAACACATGACACTCAAGGCCCTGTTCTTTTATAGCAGAAGATAAAAGTGCGACACCAGCCGGGGGTTCACACGGCTTTGCAACCGGTGGGAAAATCAATAGCATGAATTATTATCCAAATTATTTTATTAATAATTCTTAACTTTTAGCATATTTAATTAAAATCCTCCATATCATCCAATAATGCTTTATATAGATTAAAAATTTTATTCAAGTCGATTTGTTTCTATAGATAGAAACATTTTTCTTGACATCCAATTCAATCACGGTTATTTTCATGAAAATCAAAAGGCTGCTCTAAAAAAACCATAGCGAGCCTTTTTTAATTTTAAGGAACAAATAACAATGATACTAGAACATTTTCCTGATAAACAAACTTTTTCAACTCTTGCATTAAATCATAATGTGATCCCGGTGTGCACAACAATTTTAGCTGATACTGAAACACCGGTTTCTATTTTAAAAAAATTTTTCACCAAAGATAAGGAATGCTTTTTACTTGAAAGCGTGGAAGGCGGTGAAAGATGGGCCAGATACTCTTTTCTGGGTGTATCCGCTTTTGGCTCCATTAAAATTTTCTCCTGCCATGTGTTGATTGAAACCAAGGATCAAAGCCAAAGAATACCCCATAACGGCAATCCTTTAGATATCATCCGAACCTATTGTAAAACATATGCACCGGCCCTGATTCCTGAACTGCCAAGATTCTGGAGTGGATTTACCGGATATTTCACCTATGAAATGGTTTCATTTTTTGAAGACATTCCAGTTTCTTTACCCGAAGGAACGCCCTATGCCCATTTTATCATCCCGGATGAAATGATCATCTTTGATAATATGAAGCAAACATTAACCTGTCTGAAAATTTGCTATATAAATAAAGATGACGATTCTGAAGATCTATTTAAACAAGCGCACATTGATCTTCAAAAAATGCAGGATACCATCAATGCACCGTTTACTTTTGAAACCAAAAATAATGCCATTGATGTCAGTCTTGAACCTGAAACCCCGGCAGAAGAATATATCGCCGGGGTTGAAAAGATCAAAGAACATATTGTGGAAGGTGATGTTTTTCAGGCGGTTTACTCCCAGCCTTTTTCCTGTAAAACTGATGTGGACCCCATTTTAATTTATCGTGCCCAGCGGTATATCAATCCGTCACCCTATATGTTCTTTATGAATTTTAAGGATATTATTATTGCTGGATCATCACCTGAAACCATGGTCAGGCTGGAAAATGGAATTGCCACCCTAAGACCTATTGCAGGAACCAGACCCCGGGGCAAGACAGAACAGGAAGATAGAAAATTAGCCGATGACCTGCTGAACGATGAAAAAGAAAGGGCTGAACATGTGATGCTCATTGATCTGGGCCGCAATGACCTGGGCCGGATCGCTGAAGCCGGAACCGTCCAGGTGACAGACACCATGGTTATTGAACGCTATTCCCATGTCATGCATCTGGTATCCAATATTACCTGTGATATACAAAAGAAATTTGATGCCTATGATCTTTTCAAAGCCACCTTTCCGGCTGGAACCTTGTCAGGAGCGCCTAAAATCCGAGCGATGAAACTCATTGGTGAACTTGAGAATACATCCAGAAGAGTCTATGGCGGAGCTGCCGGTTATATCTCTTTTACCGGTAATATGGATTTTGCCATAACCATTCGAACAGCAGTCATGGAAGGCGGCAAACTCACTGTTCAGGCAGGCGCTGGAATCGTATATGATTCAGATCCTCAAAAAGAATTGTTAGAATGTAAAAATAAAGCTAAAAGTGTAGAGATGGCATTGAAACTTGCACTTTCAAATAATAGCGGAGGCAGATAAATGTTAGTTGCTGTAATTGATAATTATGATTCATTCACCTTCAACCTGGTTCATTATATCCTCCATACCGGGGTGGATGTAGAGGTATTTAGAAATGATAAAATTTCTGTTGAAGAACTTGAAAATATGAACCTGGGAGCCATTGTCATCTCTCCCGGGCCTGGACGGCCTGAAGACGCTGGTATTTCGTTGGATATTGTCACCCATCTTTCAGGAAAAATCCCAATTTTAGGGGTCTGTCTGGGACATCAGGTCATTGGGCAGAGTTTTGGCGGAAAGATTATTCATGCTAAAAAAATCATGCATGGAAAAACATCCATGGTTACAGCTGACCAGGAAAATATCTTTACTGGAATCAAAAACCCTTTTTCCGTGATGCGGTATCATTCTCTGGCTGTTTCACAGGAGAACCTGCCCGACTGTCTTAAAATCACTGCAACAAGTGAAGACGGCGAAATCATGGGTATACGGCATAGAGAACACCCCACCCAGGGCGTCCAGTTTCATCCGGAATCCTTCATGACAATAGTTGGAAAACGATTGATCAGAAATTTTATAAAAGGAGCTTAAGGCCATGACATTTACCCAGAATTTAAACAAAATTATCGCAGGACAGGACCTTGATCAGGAAAGCAGTGCGTCAATGCTCATGGATATTTTTTCAGGAACCATCACTGAAGCTCAAATCGGCGCTTTCATGGCAGCCCTTGCCACCAAAGGGGAAACTTTTGAAGAGCTTGCCGGTGCAGCCAGGGCCATGCGAAAAAAAGCCATCAAAATACAGGCTTTGTCCCAAAATGTCATTGACACCTGTGGAACCGGCGGAGATGCGTCAGGATCATTTAATATTTCCACAACCACTGCCTTTGTAGTGGCTGGTGCCGGGGTCACGGTTGCCAAACACGGCAATCGAAGTATTTCGAGCAAATGCGGCAGTGCCGATGTTTTAGAAGCGTTGGGGGTCAACCTCAATGTAGACCCTGAAATTGTTGAAGAGGCCATCAATGAAATCGGGATCGGCTTCATGTTTGCCCCCATGTACCATGGGTCCATGAAATATGCTGGAAAGGCCAGGATGGATTGCGGTATCAGAAGTATTTTTAATATGCTCGGCCCTTTGACCAATCCGGCAGCTGCCAATTGTCAACTTTTAGGTGTCTTTGCCCCACAACTCACAGAAATGTTTGCCCAGGCGCTTAAACTATTAGGCGTTAAGCGAGCTTTTGTCGTCCACGGTCACGATGGTATGGATGAAATCACCACCACTGCTCCCACCCGGGTAACAGAACTCAACAATGACACCATTCGTTCCTATGATCTTGATCCTTTGGAGTTTTTCAGTGAGTATGCTACACCAAAAGATCTTTTGGGTGGCAATGTCGATGAAAATGCTGCTATTACACTTGCCATCCTTAAAGGCGAAAAAGGGCCCAAACGGGATATTGTCATTTTAAATGCTGCAGCCGCTCTTGTTGCAGCTGGTATGGCTGATACTATTAAAGCCGGTATCACGCTTGCAGAAAACGCTGTTGATACAGGCAAAGCACTTGAAAAATTAGAGGCATTGTCTAAATATACCCGGGAGAATGGCTGATATGGGCAAAAAGAGTGCAGGCATCAATGGTTTTTTAAAAGATGTTCTGGCAGTTAAACAAATTGAAGTATCAGAAAACCGGCGACAAATTCCTTTGTCAACCCTTCGAAAGGAAGCTGAACAAATTGAGCAGAAAGCTGATTTTTTAGCCCGGATGCAACAAAGCAGTCCGGATGATATCGGTATTATTGCCGAAATCAAAAAGGCCTCTCCTTCCAAGGGTGATATCTGCATCGACCTTGATCCGGCGGTTTTCGCAAAGGCATATACCAAAGGCGGCGCAAGAGCCATATCGGTTCTGACAGAGTCCCGTTATTTCAAAGGCAGTTTGACCGACCTAGAAATTGTCTGTGCCCATACCGATCTTCCAGTATTACGCAAAGATTTTACCATCAGCTCATACCAGATTTATGAAGCTAAAAAAGCCGGGGCTTCTTCAATTTTACTAATTACAACCCTTCTTTCCAAAGATCAGCTTAAAGATTATATCCTTCTTGTCCGCGAGCTTGGCATGGAACCGCTGGTTGAAATTACCAGTGAACAAGAATTTGAAATTGCCTATTATGCCCAAGGCAAAGTCATGGATATTAATAACCGGAATCTTCAAACCCTTGAAACAGACTTAAACGTGTCCAAACGAATAGCCGCGATCCTGCCCGATGATGTCATCCCGGTGGAAGCCAGCGGTATTTCCTGTTTTGCTGATATTAAAAACGGACTGGCCTCCAACATATTTAATTTTCTGGTGGGTGAAAGTATTGTGCGGGCAAAAGATACCCAGGCATTTATTAAATCTTTGCGCAACATTGAATAATAATGCCATGAATCCTATTATTAAAAGACCGTGGATAAAAATATGCGGCCTGACCCAGGTTGAAAATGCGATTGAGTGTGCCAAACTCGAACCGGATGCCATCGGCCTTGTCTTTTTTGAAAAAAGCCCGAGAAATATATCAATTGAACAGGCCGGACACATCTGTTCAGCCCTGCCAGAAGCCATACAGACCATTGGTGTATTTGTGGATGAATCCTATGATGACATTATGGCAAAAGTTGATTCCTGCGATTTAAAGGGGGTTCAGCTCCATGGAAATGAGCCGCCAGAACTCATTGACCGTCTTCTTGAAAACAAATTAATAGTGATCAAAGCCCTTTTTGCTGCCAAACCGCCATTTTTAAAACAAAACGCTTTATATACCAATGCTTCTTTTTTACTGGTTGAATACGGTAAAGGTGTTCTTCCGGGCGGGAATGCCGAGTCCTGGAACTATGAAATATCCTTACAGTTAAAAACAACTACGCCCATTATTCTTGCCGGCGGTCTTACCCCGAATAATGTCAAACATGCTATTACATCAGCCAGGCCGGCTGGTGTGGATATTTCTTCAGGGGTTGAAAAAAGCCCAGGTATCAAGGATTTAGGAAAGGTAAAAGCATTTATTAAGGCTGTAAAATCTTATTGAACAAAATCTTCACAAAGATTTCCAATCCATCTTCACAATATAAGGCTCATAAAGATAGCCAAAGAACCCACATTAAAAGACGGAAAAAGTTTATTATGTTGAAAATTAATATTAATCAAATAAGATCTCGCTTTTCAGTGAAAAAACTTAATCTTAATTCGGGCAGATTATAAAGTGTGTAGATTATATCTTTTTATGAGGCACTCGCTTTTTAAAGACCCTGTAAATTAGACACTGAGCTAATCCACATATTTCAGATTCTTATTGCTTTGATCTGAAGTTTCACTTTGTTTTTAACGGATCAAAATATTCATACCCGGATATAGTTTAGTATTGGACGTAAATTTATTGAGTTTTTGCAAAGCCGGAACACTGATCTGATATTTTTTCCCGATACTATACAGGGTTTCTCCTTTTAATACCGTATGAAACATAGGTGCTTTGGTCTGTTTTGCAATCGATGTCTTTACAGGAGTTTTCACAGGTGCGGGTGTTGTTTTTATGGCCGTCTTTTGTACAGACGAAGACGTTGGCTTTGCAGAAATTTCATTTGTCTTACTATCAAGCGCAGCCAACTTTTTTTCAATATTCCCCAGCCGTTCAATTAAGAAATCAAATTTTACACCAAACGCTGTTTCAAGTCTTGCCACGCGTTCTTCAATAGGGTCAACGCTCCCTGATTTTTTAATATATTGTCCATTATTGTCTTTTTCCAGATTCTTGTCTGAAAAATTTTGTTCTAATGTGCCTATTCTTTTTTCAAGATCAGCAGACGATTGGTTTTGGATAGTATTACCTGTTTTGCCAGAATTACCATCTGCATTGTCACCAGGACTTCGAAAAAAAAGGAAAAACACAATCAGGGTTAAAAGAAGTGCACCAAAAAGAATCAACGCAAATTCGTTTTTTTTAAAAAGAGACAATTCCATTTTTTTATCACTTTCACCGGGTTCGGATTCCTTTTTCCGGTTGGTATTGGTTTTAGTGGTAGGTATTTTTGATTCAACTTGTCGTCTGGATTTCATCGCAACGCTCCTGTTGTATGATTTTCTAATATCTTTTAATACCACCTTAAACCAATTTTTCAACTGATAAAACAAATATTTGATTGATTTTTCATTTGGTTCATTTGTATGTGGTTCATTTCATAGTTGAACAAGGCATTACAAGTATGATAGAGTTTTTATCAAATATTGTTAAGATAAGCAAACTGGAACTATTCATGAAACTTTACCAAACATCTATTGTAGATATTCTTTGTATCCTTGTTTTTTCATGCCTGATTTGCCAGCCTCTCAATGCTGCACCCCAAATTATTTCCAATAAACTTGGAATGAAATTTGTTTTTATTCCACCCGGTAGCTTCGTGATGGGTAGCCCCGAGTCTGAAACCGGACACCAATGGCATGAAAAACAACATAGAGTAAATATTTCCAAGGGTTTTTACATGGGGGAAACAGAAGTCACCCAGGGCCAATGGGAAAAACTGGTCGGATTTAACCCGTCTTCTTTCTCAAATCTGGGCAAATCCTTCCCAGTGGATACGATATCATGGAATGAAGCCGTTGAATTTATACGGGTTTTAAATAAATGGGAAGGAACCGATAAATACCGATTACCCACAGAAGCTGAATGGGAATATGCCTGTAGGGCCGGATCAACAACCGCCTTTTCAAATGGCCCGATTACCATATTGTCATGCAACGAGCCTGAGCCGGCGCTATTGGATATCGCCTGGTATTGTTATAATTCAGGACTGGCAAACCCGTCACGTGATTTCAAACCTCAACCAGTGAAAACAAAACTGCCAAACCAATGGGGACTCTATGATATGCACGGTAACGTACAAGAGTGGGTACAGGATTCTGCCAAACAACGCAACTTCTGGCGGACCCGCGTGGGTGTTGTTACCAATACTTACAAGGATAATATTATTGATCCATTAAGCCAAATCGGTGACCATAAAATTATCCGTGGTGGTGGATGGTACCAGAACGGCAAATATCAGCGATCAGCCTATCGGGGGTTATATAAGCCTGTTGTGAGACGAAATAGTTTGGGCTTTCGTATTGTCAAAATGCAATAATTATATATCCATCACTACCCTGAAAAATTATTTGTCTGTAGCAGTTTTTTTCCACACATATATTCCTGCAGCCAAAAGCAGTATATCCCGAATCAGCAATGAGATCGCTGATGATATTCCACCCTGCCCTGCAACAGAAAAGCAGCCGCAATCAAATTGATGACCACGCAAAAGATTAAAGCTGATTAAAAGAATAAACAAACCAAGCAATGTGTTAATGATAAATACTGCCGACCGAGGGAACAATCGCATTAAAATACTTAATCCAGCCACCAACTCAATGAATGGTAAAACAATAGCAATTAAATTAATTGATATGGAAGGAAAAACGTCATATCCATATATAATCTTGGCAAAGGCTGCGGGATCTTCTATTTTTGAGTAACTTGCCCAGATAAATGTAAGGCTCAGGATCAGTCTAAAAACAAAAACCAGGACAAATGTATAGTTAGTTCTCATTTTTTTCTATTCTGCGCCCTTCTTCTTCCCAGGCACGGAATCCACCGGAAAAAATTTTTACATCAGTATATTTTAAATTTATCAAATGGGCGGCAAAGCTATGACTGTCTGAACACTCTGAACTTGAGCAATAAATCAAGACAGGTTCTTTGCGCTTAATGGTCGCTAAAATCTGTTTGATATTTTGATCGAAATCAATGATCGGAAAAGACAATGCGCCCGGTATATGACCCTGATCATAAATATCCCGGTGTCTGACATCGATGATGATTCTTGATTTTGTTTGAATAATCGTTTGGATAATATTGGGATCATGAATTTCAATAGAGGATAACAGATCATCTGATTTTGAAATGGCCCGGACAACCCCTTTTTGGGCATCCCACTGACCAAACAATTCAATGCCATGAGGAGAAAACTGGTTATAAACAAAGGCGGTGATCACTGCAATGGACAATAGAACAATAATACCTTTTAAATCAGTTAAAGTCATTTTAAAGATCAGTGTTTTTAAATTTTTTAATTCTGTCCAGCCGATCTTCCAAGACTTTTAAGGTCACCCATTGTTCAAAAAGATTTAGAATTGTCATCTTGGAACTCAGGTTTGGCTGTGGGTCTAATGGTTGTTCTGAATCCGGGTCAGGGCTTAAACTTTGGGCCAGACTTCCAAGCTGATTGTATGTTTGTTCCTGATTGATTATATGTTTTTGAGTCTGATTTTCAGTTTGGGTTTTCAGCCGCGCTCTCATCCGGTTTATACCCGCTTTAATTTCATTGGAAGGAATTTCGCTGTAAAGAGAAGAATAAATATTAAAAGCATCTTCCACATATCCCTGGCTTTCATAAATTCTTGCAAGTTCAAGGGTTTTAATCTCATGAGTCATGGTTTATTCCTTTTGTCAGATTGATCTTTAAAAATGAGCTCTTCTTCTTCAACCATATCATGCTCGTGCTTTGCAATATGTTTGATATATTCAATATCGGTTTTTAATCTCTGTATTTCACTTTCAAGCACTTGGTTTTCAGCCTGGACTTTACGCACCTGTTCCAAAACAGCTGTTTCTTTAGTTTTGAATTCCTTATAGTCAAAAACCCCATGCTCTGAAAAAGCAATAAGAAAAATCATAACAATAATAATACCAATGGAAAAATATACGGCTGTCTTTTCAAGTTTTGTCATTTATTTTTTCGATTATGCCCTGTTTTAACAATTTAAATTCCGGGGTTGAAATAAAAAGATTCAATCCCAGATAAACAACCACCCCTAAAGAAACAGCCGTTGCCAAGCCGGCTCCTAAGCTAAGCTTATCGTTACTTAGATTAAATAAAAACGGCATAGCCAATTTGATAATAAAAAACATTATAACAGATAAAAAAAGTGATCTGCAAGCAGAAACAAGGATAGAAAATCGATCAATATTAACCTTTCCGGGTATGTTGATAAACAATAGGACAAAACCGACAATAGAAGACAGTGAAACGGATAAAACCAGCCCTTTCAGCCCAAAGTAGCCACTGCTAAAGTAACAAAAAAATAAATTCAATGCCATGGAAACAAGGCCACAATAAAAAGGAACTTTTATACTGGACAGGGCATAATACAAGGTAACAAATATCCGCACACCAGTGAACGCCCATAACCCGGTGACCAGGAAAAAAAGGCAATCAGATGTCTGTTTGACGGCAAGAACATCAAACTTACCGTGTCCAAATAAAAAAGCAACAATTTGTTCATTGAGAACCATTAAGCCCGCCATTGCAGGAATAGTAATAAAAAAAACTAACTTTACCCCCTTAGAAAACAAGGGAGCTATGGTATCCAAGTTTCCGAGGCTTGCTCGCCTTGATAGTTCAGGCAAAAACACCGTTGCAACTGAAACAGCAAACAAGGCAAGAGGAAATTGCACCAGCCGATCTGCATAGTACATATATGAAACACTACCTTCATCAAGTTTAGATGCAAAAAAAGAAGCCACCATGATATTAATCTGGTAGGATGCAGCGCCAATCATACACGGGAGCATAATTTTAAAAACGGCTAAAACATCTGGATGAAAGACTTTAAAAAATTGTGGATTGAACATCCCCAGCCGGATCATGAACGGAATTTGAATGAGCAGCTGGACAATACCACCGATGGTTACTCCCAGCGCCAGTCCAGCTACTGGGATATCAAATAAATTATAACTAAAAAGTGTGAAAATAATAACAACAATATTAAACAAAACCGGTGCAACAGCGGGTGTTCCAAAATTCCCCAAGGTATTGAGTACCCCCATGCAAAGGGCAATAATAAAGATACACCATAAATAGGGCAGCATGATTTTAAACAGATAGATGGTCAACCCTGATGCAACAGGATTTTCAACAAAACCAGGTGCTATGATTTTGATCATAAAAGGGGCAAATACAAATCCTGCCAACACGATAGTAGTCCCTATCACGGAGAGAAAGCACAAAAACGAAAAAACCATTGCAATGGTTTTTGATTTACCCTCTTTTTCCAGTGTTCTTGAAAAAACAGGCACAAATGAGATGCTTAAAATTCCTTCAGAGAATAGTTTACGCACAAGATCAAAAGGTCTAAAGGCAATAAAAAAAGCGTCACTTTGAAAACTGGTTCCAAAAACCATGGCAATCAGTGCATCCCGGATAACCCCTAATATGCGGCTGCCAAGCGTTAAAAAGCTGATCATAACCGTGTTTTTTAATAGTCTTCGCATCAAAATATCCTTGACAAAAATTTGAAAACCGAATATATTTTCGAATTTGAAATATGATCAAACTTTAAATTTATATCATTTACACAAGGAGCTATAACAAGTTGGCTAACCATAAATCTGCAAAAAAACGTGCAAAACAGAGTCAGGGAAGACGGCTTAGAAACAGATCTGTAAAAACCACTCTTAAAACCCTGGAAAAAAGCATTCGTGCTGCTCAAGAAGCCGGAAGTGATGACAAAGCCCAATTGATGAAAAAAAATCAGTCTGCACTTCATAAGGCTGCTAAAAAAGGCGTTATCCATAAAAAGACCGCTTCCAGAAAAATATCAAGACTGTTCAAGCTCATTAATGCATAATTGCAGTCACGCTTAAAAGTGTGACTGCTTAAAGCATTCACGTTTTTATTCTTGTTTTAAATTCAAAGACAGGATCTGTTCATTTTATATTTAACAGATCCTGTCTTTATTATTTTATTTAGCCAACACGATAATTTAAAACCAGATTAAAAGTCAGGCCAAAACCCATGCTAAAACCCAATGTTAAAAATTGGTCAAAAGTTTGCTGACCAACTTTTCAGCCATTCTTTTGGCAATCTTTTCCACTGCCTCTTTTCTATTGCTTTCATCAGTGAGTTGATTCTCAGACAAATCGTATTCATCATCTGCAAAAAAATTTGTTACGGACCAGATGACTTCACCTTCTTTATTGATCAATTGCAGATCCACAGCTGCTGTAATCCGTCTTTCTACGACAGATTCTGTGGTTGACCGTGACAAAGTCGCAAATGTAATGGATTTAATCGTCCCTTTTAAAACAGCACTGGCCGATTTCTCATCCACCACTTTTGTATCTGTTTTACTTATAATTTCCTGGATCAATGCATCAGTAAAAGTTATAGCTGCTCCTGTCTCAGCACTTTGATTTTTTAACACCAGCACCGCAACCTGAGTCACTGTATCTTTTAAATATCCACCCCCCTCAAACCGATATCCGCAGGAAGATGACAAAAAGAAGAAGAGAGCACAAAAGACTAAAGCTATCCATTTTAAATTTTTCATATTAAATCACTATATTTACAAGGGTTTGTTTTTTACGAATAACAATAATCTTTTTAGGATCATTGTCTCCAATAAATTTTTTAATTTTTCGATCAGCCAGGGCCGATTCTTTAATCTGATCTTCGGTGCTGTCTTCAGCAATAGTATATTTACTTCTCATCTTTCCATTGACCTGAACAACCACCAATACTTCATCGGTATTAAGTGAATCCTCTCTATAAACCGGCCACGATTGCTCAAGAACAGAGCCTGTTTTGCCCATTTTTTCAAACAGCTCTTCACAAAAATGGGGAAGTATGGGAGAAAGTAACAAGACAATATTTTCAAAACTAAAATATATGACTTGTTTGTGTTCAGCGTCAGCTGCATCCATATCTATTGAATATAAAACATTGACAAGTTCCATAACTGCTGAAATCGCTGTATTAAAATGAAAACTTTTATCAATATCCTCGGTCACTTTTTTAATGGTCTGGTGGGTCTTGATGTATAGATCTTTTGCTGCACTGGACGTCAATTGGGATGCTGGGCCAAAAAAGGCTGTGGTATTACCAAGTTTTTCAATACCATCTTGAGCCAGCCGCCATACTCGATTAACAAAACGATTGCTGCCTTCAACCCCATCTTCATTCCATTCAAGATCTCTTTCAGGCGGCGCTGCAAACAAGGCAAACAAACGGGTGACATCTGCTCCATATTTTTCCAGCAATTCGTTGGGGTCCACCACATTTTTTTTAGATTTGGACATCTTTATCACCCTGCCGATTTCAATCCCTTTGCCGCATTTACTACACGACCAGGTTCCCTCGTCTTTTTTTAATGCTTCTTCGGGAAACAAAAAACCATGTTCAGGACAGGTCATGGTTTCTTTGCAGACCATTCCCTGGGTGAGCAATCGGGTGAACGGTTCTTTAAAATCAATCATGCCAAACGTATTAAGTACCCGCATAAAATACCGGGAATAAAGTAAATGAAGCACTGCATGCTCCACTCCGCCTATGTACTGGTCCACAGGAGCCCAGTATTTAATGGCCTCAGGGTCAAACATCCCTTTATCATACCGGGGTGAACAATAACGAAGATAATACCAGGAAGATTCCACAAAAGTATCCATGGTATCAGTATCTCTTTTTGCATCCTTGCGGCCACATGCAGGACAGGTGGTTTTTGCAAAATAATCAAGGGTTGAAAGCGGAGAACCCCCTTTTTCAAGAAGGTTTACTTCTTCGGGAAGACGGATGGGGAGATCTGATTCAGGAACCGGTACCACGCCACAATCCGGACAATGAATCACAGGGATCGGAGTTCCCCAGTACCGCTGACGAGAAATCCCCCAGTCGCGGAGGCGATAAGAAATAGTCTTTTTCCCCCTGCCCTGTTTTTCAAGCCAGCCAGTAATGACTTCCATACCTTTTTTATTATCAAGACCGTTAAATTCACCAGAGTTAATTAAAAACCCTTCTCCGGTAAACGCTTCTTCCATGGTATTGCCGTCCAATAGGACACCTTCAGGCTGTACCACAGGAATAATGTCAAGATTATATTTTTTGGCAAAATCAAAATCCCTTTGATCACCGGCAGGAACAGACATGATGGCGCCGGTGCCATATTCCATTAAGACAAAGTTTGCCGTGTAAACCGGGATCTTTTTCCCGGTTGCCGGATTAATACAATAAGCACCGGTAAACACTCCTTCTTTTTCATATTTTTCAATCCCGTCAGCTGATCGTTCCTGAAGGGACACTTTTTTGACAAAAGCCGCCACTTTGGCTTCATTCTCATTATCTTTTGACAATGTTTCAACCAGAGGATGCTCTGGTGCCAGACACATGAACGTGGCTCCAAAAATAGTATCCGGACGAGTAGTAAAGACGATTATATCATCATTTTGTCCATCAATTTTAAACTTTAATTCAGACCCCACGCTTCGACCGATCCAGTTTTTCTGCATTGTCGTTACTTTATCCGGCCATCCTGGCAATTTATCACAATGGACCAACAGATCTTCGGCATAATCAGTAATTTTAAAAAACCATTGCCATAACTTTTTTTGCTGTACGGTCTGTGAACATCTCCAACAACAATCTTGCTCCACCTGTTCATTGGCCAGAACCGTCTGACATTTTTCACACCAATTCACATAAGATTCTTTCCGATAGGCCATGCCTTTTTTCAACATTTGAAGAAAAAGCCATTGTTCCCATCGATAATACTCAGGCCGACAGGTGGCAATCTCTCTATCCCAGTCATATGAGAAACCCATTTTTTTAAGTTGTTTGCGCATAGCCCTGATATTTTCATAGGTCCAGCGGGCCGGATGAGTATTATTATCAATGGCTGCATTTTCAGCCGGCATTCCAAAGGCATCCCAACCCATGGGATGAATCACATTAAACCCCTGCATTCGTTTATACCGAACAACAACATCACCGATGGTGTAATTGCGCACATGACCAATATGAATTTTACCTGAAGGATATGGAAACATTTCAAGAAGATAATATTTTTCTTTTAACGGATTTTCAGTGACCTTGAACAATTGATTTTTATTCCAATAGGCCTGCCATTTTGGTTCTACTGATTTTGGATGATACCGCTCTTCCATTAGTTGTGCTCCTTGTACAGCGTCTTATATAAATCGAATACATCATTTTTAATTTAAGATTTAATAGATGCCACAAACCAGTATAAATAGCAAGAAAATCACGTGACTTTAAATCTAGTTTTCTTTTCCTTGTTTCGTTTTCTTATTTTTGTTACTTTAACTCGTTCTCTTTGAAATCATAGCTATTTTTATTATAGGAACAATATGACTATTGATAAGAATTATTCTAAAAATCCAAGAATCAATGTTATCATTGAAAAGATACTTGATGAACTGTGTCCTTTCTTAGAAGAACAGGCTAGAGAAATATCAGATCTGACTGCTATCGGCAAAGCACTGGGGACAGGCAAAGATATCAGTACCCTGCTGGACATGATTCTTTCCATTGCCAGAAGGTTTACCCAGGCTGACGGGGGAACCCTCTATTTATGCGACCATGAGAATCAATCCCTTGTATTTCATGTCATCCACAATACGTCGTTAAACATTAAAGAATCCGGCAGCACTATTAACCTTCCCAAGGTCCGTCTGTACAAGGATGACGGAACATCCAATCTGTCCAATGTATCTTCCTATGTCTTTCATACAGGTGAGATTGTAAATATCGAAGATGTTTATACCACGCCTAAATTCCAGTTTGACGGTACCAAACAATTTGACAGTGCCTTAAATTACAGAAGCCAGTCCATGGTCGTTATTCCCATGAAAAACCACGAGGATGAAATTATTGGTATTCTTCAACTCATTAACGCCATTGATCCATTATCAAAGCAAACCATTCCGTTCAGTAAGAACGCCCAGGAAAAAGCAGCGGCACTGGCCAACCTGACCTCGGTGATATTGACCCAGCAGATGCTTATTGTTGAAATGAAAGAATTGTTTGAAGCCTTTATTAACGCCATAGCTGTCTCAATTGATGAGAAATCAAAGCATACTGGTGGCCATATTCAACGGGTAACGGAGCTGAGTATGATGATTGCACAAAAAATAAATCTTGATCAGAATAAATTCAAGGATACCCTTCTTTCAACAGATCAACTGGATGAACTCAGAATATCGGCTTTGATGCATGATACCGGTAAAATCACTACACCAGACCATATCATCAACAAATCATCCCGATTGGAAACTATTTGTGATCGTTTTGATTTGATTAAAACACGATGGGACCTGTTCAAAACCAATCAGAAACTTATGGCAGCACAAGCAAAACTTGCCTTGTTTGATCAAAACACAAAAACCAGTGAAATCGAACTAATTGATAACGATTGTAAAAATAAAATCCAGATACTGGACCAAGAATTCAAGGTCTTGTCTGACATCAATATTTGTAAATCAAGTTTAAACCCATTAGATGTGGAAAAATTGGTTGCCATTCATGAAAAATCAGAAACCATCTTTGGCCAAAAAATGCATTATCTTACGGATGATGAATTTGAAAATCTGAATATCATCAAAGGTACATTGACATATAAAGAACGCCGAATTATCAACAGCCACGCCGATATAACTCAAAGAATCTTAAGCAAACTGCCCTGGCCTAAAAAACTGGCAAAAATCCCTTCCATTGCAAGCGCTCATCATGAAAAATTAAATGGGTCTGGATATCCATTACAGCTCACACAAGACCATTTAAATATCCAGGCAAGAATTCTTGCCATTGCAGATATATTTGAAGCCTTATCAGCCCGGGATCGACCCTATAAAAATCCTATGCTGTTAAGCCAGTCAAAAAAAATCCTTGAACAAATGGGGAAAAATAACCTTCTTGATGATGATATTATTTCTTTGTTTTTTTTAACTGACACCCATATGGAATATGCAAAAAAACACCTGCCATTATCACAAATCGACATTTAACCGCTTAAAGAATTATAATCAACCATAACAAAGAATAACTCTATTTTTAACATCCTACTTCATAGAGCATATACCAATATAAAGATTGACCTTAATCCCTTTAAATGATATAGACAATCGTTTGTATACAATACCTGAATGGCAGGTGTTGGTTAGTAGTTTAATCCTTGCTCTGATCCATTGTCAGGGCTTTATATCCGTAAGGAGAAAAAATGAGGAAGTATGAAACAGTTTTTATTTCTGACCCTGACCTTCAGGATCAAACAAGGACTGACCTGTTTGATAAAACCAGAAATATCATTACCAAAGAAAATGGAATCATTATAGATTTTGATGATTGGGGCAATAAAAAATTGGCCTTTGAAATCAAGAAAAAATCCCGAGGTCATTATGTCTGTGTCACCTATGGCGGAACTGGTGAGCTTGTAGCCGAGCTTGAAAGAAATTTTCGTCTGACAGATGATGTGCTTAAATTCATGACAATTGTTTTGTCTGGGGACTTAACAACTGAACAACTTGAAAAAGAAGTTCAGCAAGCACAGGAAGAGAAATCTGAAAAAGGGACCACTGAAGAAGTTGCTGCTACTGAAGAAGTTGCTGATAAAACTCAGACAAAACAGACTAATTAAGACTGGAGGACAATCCATATGTATGAAAAAACTCAGAAAAACGGCGGTAAAAGCAAATTTTACCAACGTCGCAAAATATGCAGGTTCTGTGTGGACAATGATCTTGAAATAAATTACAAATCTCCCAAAGCACTCAGACAATTTATAACAGAACGCGGTAAAATTATTCCAAGAAGAATCACTGGCACCTGTGCTAAGCATCAACGCCAACTGACCGTAGCCATCAAGCAGTCTCGCCAGCTTGCTCTGCTGCCCTTTATTGGCAAACCCATGTATTAAAATGACTGGCAGGAGTTAATGCATTTGACTGGTACATCCATACAGCCTACGGCTATAAAAGATATCTTAACCGGTATTTTTTATTCAATGCTTATTATCATTATCATGTACACCATACCGGTGGTCGGTATCTTTGCCTGGATACTTCTTCCTATGCCTGTTCTGTTTTACAGACTAAAGATTGGAAGAAATTACAGCTGTATTATCATGGTAGTGAGCATGACCGTGTTGATGAGCCTTACCAGTAATTTTGCATTTAACGCATTCTATTTCGGCTCTTTATTAATGACAGGTTTTCTTCTGGGTGAATGCATTGAAAAACACTTGAGCATTGAAAAAATCATGGCCTACACCTGCCTGGGATTATTTGCCGCATCTATGGTCTTTCTTGTGATCTATACTGCAACTCAATCCCAGGGTTTCGAACAATTAATTTCAAATTACATATCCAGATACCAGACGATATCGGCTCAACTTTTTTCAGATTTGACTCAACTTTATCCGGATATTGCACTTGATCGTCAATTGTTTGAACGTACAAGCACATTGTTTATGATTTCTTTTCCCGGAATCATCATTACGTCATACCTGACCATGATTTTGCTTAATATTTTGTTTATCAAACGATTGTTAAAAAAAAACAAAATAACCATTCAAAGTCTTGAGAATTTAAATCAATGGAGAGCTCCTGAAAAACTAGTTTTCAGCCTGATTAGTGTATCCGTGTTATTGTTATTACCTGTGGGTGCGTTAAAAATATTATTTCTCAACTGCCTGATCATTTTAATGTCGGTATATTTTTTCCAAGGAATTGCTGTCGTATCCTTTTTTTTTCAAAAAAAAGGAGTTCCATTTTCAATCAAATCTTTTTTTTATATTTTAATTACCATTCAACCGTTGTTTATGCTCCTTGTTATCGGGTGCGGGTTGTTTGACACATGGATTAATTTTCGACGTCTGGATACGACGATAGAACAAAAATAGACATAAAGTCAGTCTTAAACAAACGACTGAACTTTTTTGGAGGTTTTAAATGAAAGTTATATTAAAAGAAACCATTGACACACTTGGCATTGCAGGATCAGAATGCGATGTCGCGGCCGGTTATGGTCGCAACTATCTTCTGCCCCAGGGTAAAGCGATTATTGCTACGCCCCAGAACAGAAAAGTCATGGAGCAGACAAAGGCCAAGCTTGAACTTCAGATTGCCAAAGAACGCAAAATTGCTGAAGAAATGGCAGAAAAAATCAAAGTTGTTGTATGCACAATCAAGGCAAAGGTTCATGAAGAAAACCGCCTTTATGGTTCTGTAACCACTCATGACATTAAGGAAGCTTTAAATAGTCAGCAAATTATATTGGAACGCCGTTCCATCCTTCTTGCTGAACCCATTAAAGAGCTTGGTGAATATAAGGTCCCCATCCGTTTATACAAGGGTGTAAAGCCTGAAATCACTGTGATTGTCATTGCTGAAGATAAAAAAGATTAATATTGTAAAAATTATCCGGGAGGATGGATGTTCTCTTCCCGGATAATCTTAAAAAAATTGTGCCTAAAAAAAACAACATAACTATCGACCCCCTGCTTTCCAAAACACCACCCCATGATATTGATGCGGAAGAATCAATATTAAGTGCTATCTTTATCAATAATGACAGCCTTCACGACATTATTGACATTCTTTCACCCGACGATTTTTATAAGGGTGCGAACAAAAAAATATTTACGGCTATCATGGCATTATATGCCAATGAAGAACCAGCCGACCTGGTCACTGTTGCCAATCGTCTCAATGAGAAACAACAATTAGAAAGTATTGGTGGTGCAGCCTATCTTGCCTCAATTTCCGATTCAGCTCCTGTTGCAGTCAATGCTGTTCATTATGCCAAAATCATCAAAGGTAAAGCCTCTTTACGTCATTTGATTACAGCTTCTTCCACAATTATTGAAAACTGCCTGAAAGACAAGGGTGATTTTGAAGACATCCTTGATTTCGCACAAAGCTCTATTTTTTCCATTGCTGAAAAAAAAACAAAGAGTTCCTTTCAAACGCTTGGAAGTCTGATCAATTTAAATATTGATAAACTCGAAGAGCAACAGGGAAAAGATGGCGGCCTATCAGGACTATCCACAGGCTACACAAAACTAAATAGTATTACATCTGGACTCCAAAAATCTGACTTAATCATTTTAGCAGCACGGCCGAGTATGGGTAAAACAGCTTTTGCATTAAACATTGCAAGAAATGTGGCATTGGAAGAAAACAAACCCGTTGCTGTGTTTTCACTTGAAATGTCCAATGAACAGCTTTCCATGCGACTTTTGACCTCTGAGGCCCGCATTGATTCAAACCGCCTCAGAACAGGTTTTATCAGCACGGAAGACTGGCAAAATGCCACAGATGCAGCTGGTATTCTCAATGAGCTGCCGATTTTTATTGATGACACACCCAATATCTCTGTCATGGAAATCAGGGCAAAATCCAGAAAACTGTATCAAAAACATGGAGAACTGGGTTTGATTATCATTGATTATCTTCAATTAATGAAGGCACCGTTTAAATCTGACCGCAGAGATCTTGAAATTGCCGAAATATCACGCTCCTTAAAAGCATTGGCCAAAGAACTTAGCGTTCCGGTGATGGCATTGTCTCAGCTGAACCGTATGCTTGAACAACGCCCGGATAAACGGCCGAGACTATCTGATCTTCGTGAATCCGGCGCTTTGGAACAGGACGCTGATATTGTTGCTTTCATCTATCGTGATGAAGTCTATAACAAGGAAGCCAACAACCCCAAAAAAGGAACGGCTGAAATCATTGTTTCAAAAAACAGAAATGGAGCCACCGGAACAGCGTATATGCATTTTATCGGGCAGTATACCCGGTTTGAGGAACTTTCTCCGGATGCCTATCAGGAATTTGAATGAAAAAAAAATTGCATGGCAACACTGATGGCCTCAGCAACACACAAATTAATATTATCGAAACCCTTTATGAACAACGTATCCCCTTTGAGCAACTCAGTACACAAGACTTGACCCAACTGCTTGTTGAATTCTCCTATACCATTCGGCGTCAAATCGGACTGCTCATCGATCGAAATGGAAGAATCATTTATGTGATAGTGGGTGAACCCCATAGGATAATGATCCCGGTGACAGATGGATACATGGCCATTCCAGGTAAATTAAAAGGACTTCGACTGCTTCACACCCATTTAAAAGATGAGCCGCTGACAAGAGATGATTTAACTGATCTTGCCTTACTTCGCTTAGATTATATAACTGCCATCTGTATAACAAACGACGGTCACGCTGGACCGGTTTATTCTGCGCATATCCTGCCCGATGGAGATTCTGATCCCTATCAGGTTCTGCCCTGGGTCACCACGGATAAATTATACATTGACTGCTTAAATCAAATTCTGTCTTTAGAATCAGAACTTACTCGAATAAACTCATTGCACCAACCAAAATCCGGAACCGAAAATGCGTTTTTAATCGATGCCACCACCACTGACCCAAAAGAAGCCTGGGAGTCCATGGAAGAACTTAAAGAACTTTGTAAAACCAGCCATATCCAAGTTATCGGAACGACTGTACAACGCAGAAAAACAATTGACCCTAAATTTTTAGTGGGAAAAGGTAAATTGTCACAGCTTTACATTGAAGCCATTCAAAAGCATGCCACCATGCTGGTATTTAATACTGAATTATCTGCCTCACAGATTCGATCCATCACTGATTTTGTTGAAATGAAAGTTATTGACCGGACCCAATTAATTTTAGATATTTTTGCCAAACAAGCTAAATCCAGAGAAGGAAGATTCCAGGTTGAACTAGCTCAAATGGAATATCTTTTGCCCAGATTGATCACTAAGAATACAGCTATGTCAAGATTAACCGGAGGCATTGGCGGTAGAGGCCCTGGAGAAACCAAGCTTGAACTAAACCGGCGACGGGTGAGAGACAGAATCACTCGATTAAAAAAAGAAATCGCAATTATCAGAAAACAACGCATTCAACAAAAATCAAAACGAAAAAGAAAAGATTTGCCTATCATTTCAATAGTCGGATATACAAACGCTGGAAAATCCACCTTGCTAAATACTTTAACGCAATCAAATATTATAGCAGCCAATCGATTGTTTGCCACTTTAGATCCATCCAGCAGAAGATTGCGGTTTCCCATGGACAAAGAAGTGATCATAACAGATACAGTGGGCTTTATTCAAAACCTTCCCAAACAATTGATGGAGGCATTTAATGCCACCTTGGATGAACTAATGGATGCTGATATTATTTTACATGTCATTGATATTTCAAACCCACGATATGCCCAGCAAAAAAAATCAGTTGAAACGATTCTTAAAGAATTAAAACTCGATAATGTTCCAACCCTTTATCTGTTTAATAAAATTGACCGAATAGACTTAAATTCTTTTGATGATCAATGGTTGCTTAAGCAGGGAATCCCAATATGCGCAAGCCAGAAAGATACATTAAGACCTTTGGTAGAAAAATTAGAGTCTTTAATTTTTTAATAAAAAAGATTTGGTATTGACCAAAGACCTTTTTTACACTAAATATAAAAAACTAAACTAATAGATGGACAAAATATGGTAATAAAGTCGTCAAATCAGATAATGATTAACCAAAACATAAAAAAAGACTCCCTTGACATACCTGATTGCTATGGGGAATTTAATAAAGAAAATAAACTGTGTTTGAAGTATTGTTCAATCTCTATCAAATGTTGTGTCCTTCACACTAAATACCCCAAAATCGATATCCTTGAAAAATTATTAATTCATAACCAGTATGCAATAAAACTTCACTAATTTTTAAATGAATACTTCAGAAAGAATTTTTAAATTGATCCACATTTAAAATCAATGGAATATCTTGCCTGGATTTAAAATATTTTTTGGATCAAAAACTTTTTTAATTCCTCGCATTAATCTAATTTGAGTGTCACCCACTTCCCTAGGAAGATATTTTAATTTTGTTACGCCCACACCATGCTCACCTGTAATGGTTCCCCCTAAATTCAAAGTTTGTTCAAAGAGTTCATCAACCGCTTTTTGAGCACGTTGTGCTTGATCATTATCCGCTTTATTATACATGATATTACAATGGATATTTCCATCCCCTGCGTGGCCGAAACTAACCACGGCTAACCCTGAACTTTTTTTAATGTTTTGAGTGATTTGTACCATGTCAGCAATTTTGTCAATAGGGACCACAATATCTTCATTAATCTTGTTATTTGCAATTTTAAAAAGAATGGGAGACAATGCTTTTCTGGCTTTCCACAATTTATCTGTCTCAGCCTGATCTTTGGCCACCAGCACGTCAAGGGCATTATATTTATTGCACAAGGTTTTAATATTATCAGCGTCTTTTTGAACAATTGTGCTATCACCATCCAGTTCAATGATCAACAAGGCTTTAACATTCTGGGGTAATTGAAAATCAAGCCTGTCTCTGACAAGATCAAGGCAGGCTTCATCCAGATACTCCACACATCGCGGTATAACAGCCTCTTTCATAATACCGGAAACTGCCTGAGCTGCTTTTAGCATGCTATCAAAAAAAATAGCCATGGTTTTAACCATTTCAGGCAAAGGTAAAAGCTTTAAAGTAATTTGAGTGACTACGGCCAAAGTCCCCTCTGATCCGACAATCAGTCGGGTCAAATCGTATCCGGCTACACCCTTAGCTGTTTGAACACCGGTTTGAATGATTTCTCCTGAAACAAGAACAGCCCTTAACCCCAATACATAATCCCGTGTTACCCCGTATTTGACTGCTCGTGGGCCACCAGCACATTCACCAATATTTCCCCCAATGGTGCAGACTGAAGAGCTGGCAGGATCAGGCGGATAAAACAAACCTTTTCTTTCCACCTGTTTATGGATATCTTCAACAACAACACCAGGCTGCACTTTAATCCATAAATTTTTTTCATCAATTTGGAGAATTTGATTCATACGAGAAAAGACCATGACCAGGCCACCATTAACCGGTACTGCTCCACCGGTCATACCGGAGCCTGCTCCTCTTGGAACCACAATCAATTCATAATGGTCAGCCAATCGTAAAATTTGAGATATTTCTTGTTCAGTTCCAGGGAAGATGACGGCATCAGGCAAATAAATATCTCCTGTGGCATCATATGAATAACACAAGAGTTCTTCTTTTTCCCTGGTAATATTTTCTTTTCCAGATATTTTTTCAAGTTGTGTATAACAGGATTCAGGTATCCCCATTTAGAGTATTCCATTTTTAATTGTTCCGGTTTAAACTATTCCGGTTTCAATCTTTTTTGATAAATATTGGACTTGCTCAAACATAGCACCTTTTTGTTTAATTTCTCTTTCAACGGCGTTGATGGCATAAATAGCAGTTGCATGATATTTATTATAGCTTTTGCCAATCAATTTGATGGGTTGATCTGTATATTTTCTTGAAAGAAAGATGGCTAGCTGGCGAGGTTTTACAATCCTTCTTTTACGAGAGGTCGACAGGATATCTTTTTGTGAAATCGAAAATTCCCTGCACACCAGATCACGAATGGAGTCAATCGTAATCATTTTTTTTGCTTTGGTGATATTGGCCAGGACACTTTGTGCCAGGGCAATATCAATATTATACCCCATCAGATGTCCTTTTGCCGCAACACCATACAACCCGCTTTCAAGCTGACGAACATTATCACTCAATTCCTGTGCAATATACTCAGTGACTTGATCAGGAATATTATAACCAAATGCTTTGGATTTTTTCTTTAATATCCTCACCCGGGTTTTAAAATCGGGCGCGCCAATCTCTGTCACGAGCCCAAGGCCTAACCGTGACCGGAGCTGGGCATTCAATTTAGGAATTTCATCAGGCAATTCACAGCCTGAAAAAATAATTTTTTTATCTGCATCAAGTAGATAATCCAATGTAATAGCCAGTTCTTTTTGTGTGGCTTCTTTACCTGATAAAAAATGAATGTCTTCTAAGATCAAAACATCACATTGGGTTCGGTATTTTATTTTAAACTGATCGATTGTATTATTTCTTATAGAATATATCATTTCATTGGTAAAATCTTCTGCCGTTATATAATAGACCCGTTTGGCTAAACTATTGGTCATTATATGTTGTCCCACTGCCTGGGAAAGATGGCTTTTCCCAAGTCCTGTTTTAGCTAAAAGGTACAAGACACTTGATCCATTAATTTTCCCCTGGGCAAGAGAAAGGGAAGCTGAATATGCAAAGTTTGAACTCTCTCCCACAACAAACTCGTCAAAGGTAAATCCTTTTTTAAACATTCTCCCACTATTAAATCTTAACCCGGGAAGATCTTTTTGTTCTGCCTTTTTTGTAAAAGATCGAACAGCAGGAAAAGAACCCATTTTAATATCTTTATTATTTAGTTCTGATTTGTTTTTAGAAGGTACTTTGAACTCAATCTGGATATTGTCAATTCCAAGTTTAATAAACTCTTTTTTAAATATTGGCAGATAATTGTCTTGCAATCGTTTGATAAAATATAAATTCGGGCTGGATAGTTTTACATGGTGGTGATCATAATCAAGGAGTTGGACCGGATCTATCCACATCCTGTAGCTATGGTCTGGTAATATTTTTTTGATTTGACTTTTGACTTCTTCCCAGAACAATTCCATATTTTTCAAAAAAAGAGTCCTCTTGCTTACAATTAAGTACAATTATGAACTGAACACTGGTATAAATAACAAATTTTATATATTTACTGCCGGATTTGGCAGATATTTCAAAATGAATGATTATTTCTATTTCAATCGTGGATATTGGTCAAATCGAATAAGAAGGGTTAGGAATATATTAGTTTCTGGTTTGGCATATTTTTTCAAGTTTCTGATTTCATTAAATTTTTATCGTGAAACACACATTTTCATAACAATTCCAATCATTTGCCCAACTAGTTATTTTTTCAAGAGATTTTGACGATAATTAGATTAGTTCATTTTTTGGGAAAATAAATTTACTGCATATTACTTCAAATTACTCCTATTTGCTTCAATTTATATAAAAATTAAACCTTTTTTTTAAACCTGATTTTTACGGTGGTTTCACAATTTTAAGACCTTAATTATATTTACACTTTGGATTTCCAATAGTATATTACTTTTATTTTGCATCATTTACTCTTATGAAAGACTATTTTTAATGAAAAATCCGTCCTCCCTTCCTATTGTCGGTATCACCATGGGAGATCCCGTGGGAATAGGCCCTGAAATAGTGGTTAAAGCGCTGAACAACCCTGAACTGTATTCTTTATGTAAACCAATAATTTTAGGTGATTCTCAAGTTATCAAACAGGCGTTAGGCTTATTGGGCTGTTCCTTTCAAATCAACCCGGTTACCACTGCCCAACAAGGCTGCTACCAATATAAAACAATAGATCTTATTGAACTTTCACATCTTGATATCAATTGTTCAACGCTTTTACGTCCAACCATTGCAACCGGTACGGCCATGCAGAACTATATTATAAAAGGCATAGATTTTGCTCTCAATAAACAAATTGATGGCCTTGTCACTTGTCCGATCACCAAAACAGCAATGAAGCTAGCTGGCTCGCAATTTCATGGCCACACAGAACTGCTCGCTGATCAGACTAATACCAAAGAATTTTCCATGATGCTGGCTGGTGATACTCTTAAAGTGGTACTGGTCACGATTCATATCCCTTTATCAAAAGTTGCCCAAAATTTAAGTTTCTCAAACATTCTCAAAACAATACGCTTAACCCATAATGGTTTAATAAAAAGATTTAACATTCACTCGCCCCGAATTGGTGTTGCAGGCCTTAATCCACATTCCGGTGAAGACTCTATGTTTGGCAATGAAGAAAAAACCATTATTGAACCAGCCGTCCTGGAGGCAAATAAAAAAGGAATGAATGTTACAGGTCCCCTGCCCCCGGATACTATTTTTTATCAGGCCATAAATGGAAAGTTTGATGCTGTGGTCTGTATGTACCATGATCAGGGTTTAATTCCATTTAAGCTCATCCACTTTAAAGATGGCGTTAACACCACCTTAGGTCTACCCATTATTCGGACATCCGTGGATCACGGTACGGCTTATGATATTGCCTGGAAAGGCATTGCAGACCCGACCAGCCTTGAACAGGCCATTAAAATGGCTGCATTTCAGGCTCAAAACCAAAAGCTCATCACCAATGATTAAAAGCTGACAACTCACACATAAAGCCAATACATACAAAGAAGACCAAAATGGATATAGACCATATTATCATTGAAGGCGCCAGGGAACATAATCTTAAAAATATTAATGTAAAAATTCCAAGAAACAGCCTGACTGTTATCACCGGGCTTTCAGGTTCGGGTAAATCCACCCTTGCCTTTGACACACTCTATGCTGAAGGGCAGCGCAGATATGTTGAGTCATTGTCAACCTATGCCAGACAATTTTTAGGCCAGATGCACAAACCAGATGTGGATTCCATCACAGGCTTAAGTCCTGCCATTTCCATTGAACAGAAAACTGCCAGCCACAATCCTAGATCCACTGTGGGTACGGTTACAGAAATATATGATCATTTAAGATTATTATTTGCAAGAATTGGTCAGGTGCATTGTCATAAATGTGGTTCTCCCATATCTTCAATATCCATCGATCAAATTACAGACAAGGTTATGGCGCTGGATGAAAAAACAAAGATAGTCATCCTTGCCCCGCTAATCAATCAACAAAAAGGCTCCCATGAAAAACTGTTGGCAAAAATAAAAAAACAAGGTTTTGCCAGGGTCCGGGTGGATGGACGGATCTGTTTGATTGAAGAATCGCCTTGTCTTACAAAAACAAAACCACACACCATTGAAGCAGTCGTTGACCGTCTGGTAATCAAAGAAAATATTAAAAACAGGCTGTCAGATTCTTTAGAGCTTGCCTTGTCATTATCAGAAGGCCTTGTAACCATTTATGACCTTACCCTGAAACAAGACATTTTATTCAGCGAGACAGCATCTTGTATCAATTGTGATATCAGCTACCCTGAATTCACACCAGCATCCTTTTCTTTTAACTCACCGCAAGGAGCCTGTCCCAAGTGTGATGGATTAGGGGCGATTACTCAATTTGATCCAGACCTGATTGTGCCGGACCCATCAATTTCTTTAAGACAAGGTGCCATTCTCCCCTGGTCCAAAAGAGATTCAGTTCAATTTATGGAATTTTTAGATGCTCTGGTCACACATTATAAAGAAGATATTTATAAGCCATTCAAACACTTGTCTAAAAACTTCCAGCAAGTCCTTTTGTATGGATCTCAAAAAGAAGAAATCAATTTCTACGTTGAACGGGCAGACAAAAAAATTGTCTTTAAAAAGATTTTTGAGGGTGTGATCCCCAATCTTAAAAAAAGATACAAAGATTCTGATTCCAAATATGCCAAAGAAGAAATCAAACGATTTATGAGTTATAAAACCTGTTCTTTTTGTAAGGGGACAAGGTTGAATAAGATTTCACAAGCAGTAAAAATCCAGGATAAAGCCATATGGGAAATCACAGGATTAAGTATAAAACAGGCTGCACATTATTTTTCCACTCTTATCTTTTCAGGCAAAGAAAAAGCCATTGCACAAGGGGTTATTAATGAATTGACCCAACGTCTTGGATTTTTACAAAATGTCGGTCTGGAATACCTGACGCTTGATCGATCAGCAGCGACCTTATCCGGCGGTGAGAGCCAGAGAATCCGCTTAGCCACCCAAATCGGATCGAAGCTGACAGGGGTTCTCTATGTTCTGGATGAACCCAGTATCGGACTTCATCAACGTGATAATGCAAGATTGCTTTCCACCTTGATGGATCTTAAACACCTTGGTAACACCGTTTTAGTGGTAGAGCACGATAGGGAGACCATTCTTGCCTGCGATCATGTTATCGACATTGGACCTGCCGCTGGTATTAATGGCGGTGAACTCATGTTCTCCGGAACCCCGGAAAAACTACTTGAAAATGACACTTCCCTGACCGGACTATATTTATCTGGAAAAAAATTCATTCCCATCCCCTTGAAAAGAAGAAAGGGGAATGGACAATTTATCACTATTTTCCAGGCAGATTCAAACAATTTAAAACAAATTGATATCTCCTTTCCCCTGGGAACGTTTACCTGTGTCACTGGGGTTTCCGGCTCTGGCAAATCAACACTTGTCCTGTCCATTCTATACCGGGTACTGGCCAATCAGATTAATCATTCCAGACAAATGGTGGGTCATTATCAGGAAATCAAAGGACTTGAATATATAGACAAAGTTGTTCATATTGATCAGTCTGCCATCGGAAGAACCCCGAGAAGCAATCCTGCAACCTATACCCAGGTATTGAACCCCATCAGAGAACTTTTTTCAAAAACACGAGACGCCAGAGCCAAAGGATTCAAGCCCGGCAGGTTTAGTTTTAATGTCAAAGGGGGGCGATGCGAAGCATGTTCAGGTGATGGCATCATAAAAATTGAAATGCACTTTCTCCCTGATGTATATGTGGCCTGTGACGTATGCAAAGGCAAACGCTATAACCGAGAAACGCTTGAAATCCATTATAAAGGTAAAAATATTGATCAGGTCCTGGATATGACAATTAACCAGGCTGTCCGTTTTTTTGAAAACATTGGAACCATTCGATCAAAACTTCAAACTCTGATTGAAGTAGGCTTAGGCTATATTAAGCTGGGTCAGCCGGCCACAACCTTGTCCGGTGGCGAAGCCCAACGAATTAAACTGGCCAGAGAACTAACTAAAAAAGGAACCGGTAAAACCATATATATTATGGATGAGCCAACCACCGGACTTCACAGTGATGATATTAACAAACTGTTAATTGTTTTAAATCGTCTGGTAGATGCAAACAATACTGTGGTTGTTATTGAACATAACCTTGATGTAATCAAATCTGCGGATTACATCATTGACTTAGGCCCTGAGGGTGGTGATAAAGGTGGGGAGGTGGTTGCATTGGGAACACCTGAACAAATTGCTCAAAACAATCGTTCTTACACTGGTTTTTATCTAAAAAAAGTTTTATCAAATATTTGAGAAATAAAATTTTCAGTCAAACATGATCATTTACAAAAAAAACTAATTGACATTGGTCGCTCACTTTAGTTTTCATCAATTATGCAGACATCAGTATCACACGGACAGGCACCATCCACTTCACAGGCATAAGCAATCCGGGACGCCTTATCAAACATTTTCTTATCAATCGGGTTAAATGAAAATGTTTCACTTTTTTCTATCAGATTCTTTTTATCAAATAGATTATCAAGCCCTTGTTCAACAACACAACCTGAATGTCCATCAATAATTTCAGCATCCTCTCCATTGGTGATAACAACAATGGGAATCTGATATGATGTGATGATTCTGGACAATGCCAGTGTTGACAATCGTCGAGTAACAAGAGAACCTGGCGCATATTTGATCAATATAATGACGTGATCACCATAATGAACAAGAAAATCAACTTTTAAACTAGCTTTTTTTGAACCGGCAGTCACCTCAATTATTTGATTGCTATCAATGTCGGATGGAATAAACCCTTTGTCCAAAACAAGCTTTTTAGCTATTTTTTGCCTATATCGTTCATCATGGGTATCTGCCAGCACTTGTCCTGTCAAAAAATCATTGAGCTGTCCTAAAACCAGATGGTGCGTATTTGACTCAATATCCATGGTAAATCCTTTTAAAAAGTTTCTAAACGTAAAAAGCCCTGACCATTGCAATAATAATCAGGGCTTTTGCAAGAATAATCTGGCGGCGTTCTACTCTCCCAAATTGTCAATCTTATTGCCTACCATCGCACGCTAAAGACCAAAAACATAAAATCAGGCCTTCCGTGTTCGAGATAGCAGAACAAGGTCTTAAAAGGCAAAAAGCCCTGACCATTGCAATAATAATCAGGGCTTTTGCAAGAATAATCTGGCGGCGTTCTACTCTCCCACACAGTCACCCATGCAGTACCATCGACGCTAAAGAGCTTAACTTCCGTGTTCGAGATGGG
>JBDRQO010000079.1:0-25017 GCA_043826275.1 Pseudomonadota bacterium | reverse complement strand
ATCTGTTTTCTCTCCCTTAATAAAAATATTAAATCGTTTAAAAAATTCTTTTCTGCAACTGTTTTTGCATCTCTGTAGAGATCATCACCCCCTTATAGGCAAAGTGATAACTGAATCTTGCATGCAAATTGATCAGAGTCTAAAGTAATCATTTACATTCCTTTGCCGAACGGACAATGCGGGTGTGTACATTCAGGACAATCCATGCACAGCCCTCCATGTCCGATAAATGCCAACTCTTTTTTTCCAATATGCTCACCGATTAAAATACGCGGCAGGATTAAATCAAGCACAGTCACTTTATGGTGCAGACCGCATGCAGGAACACCCAATAAAGGGATCTTGTCCATATATGCGACCATAAACATCGCACCTGGCAGCGCTGCCGCACCATAGTGCATTTCAGTCGCTCCGGCATTGCGGATCCCCTTTTGGGTGACATCATCAGGATCCACACTCATCCCGCCCGAAAGCAATATTAAATCACACCCGCTCTTAATCTGTTTTTGTATTGCCTGCTCAATTAATTCCACATTGTCCGGCGCGAACTCGATACTGTGGACACAAGACCCCAGATCGTTAATTTTTTTCTTTAAGATCGGTGCAAACTTATCGTCGATAAGGCCGTGGAAGACTTCGTTGCCAGTAATGATGACACCCGCCTTGGCCTTTTTCAGCTGACGGACAGAAACCGTGCCCCCATCTTCAGAGGCAATGGCGGCCGCTCTTTCTACAGGATTTTTATTCATCACCAGAGGTATGGCACGGGTGGCCGCCACCTGCCGTCCTTTTTTTACAAGGGTATAGCTGTGCAGAGAAGCGCACATGACTTCATCAATGATATTAAATGCCGCAAGATTGGCCTTGTTGATCACCAGAAGACCGTCATGTTCGGCATAGAGACATATTTTCCCCTCTTTGGGGTTGTCCTCCCATGTAACACCTTCACCCGAAAGGCCTTTGGCCAGAATGGCTGCGGCTTGATTCTCGTGTATTTCATCCTTTTCCAGATCAATCAGATAAAGATGATTTTTCCCCAGCTTCTGGAGGTGGCAGATGTCTTCATCACAAACCGTATGACCCTTTCGAAATGCTGTCCCTTTGAACTCACCGGGCCGAATTTCAGTGATGTCATGGCTTAATTGTTCTCCAACCGCATCTTTAACATGAATTTTTTTTAACACGCTGGATTCTCCTTTTTTCATATTTTAAAAACTTATGCGTGCTTGGCATTACAGAGAGGCACGCCTGGTTTCATCCCCTCTTGTGACCTTCCATTTCTGCCGCCCGCCGGTGACCAGTCCATGCCAGGCCATAGGATTTCTCTGGGGTGCGAAAAATAACAGACGTCGCTGCATGGTCTGCATACCGGTTTTCCATTGATAAAAACTTCTTTTCCATCCCGGACAACCTGGCCGCATCGGCTGCAGACCGTTTTTTTTCTGCTAGGGCCTGGCAGATCAAGCTCATTTATACTTACCCGGACTTCCTGGACTTTAAACAGCACATTGTCCGGCATTCTTTTATAGGCGGCCAGCTGCTGCTGTGCTTTTATATTTTCCTCCGGGGCGTAAATGCCGGAAAGGTCCCTGGATTCTTCGGTTGACAGAATCCGATAGGCACTGCCGGTTTCAAGGTGAAAAAAAGTAGCGGCCATGATGCCGTAGTCCATAAATTTGAGGCTTCTTCTCCCCAATTTAACACCGGTGACATGTGCCACGGCATCTGCCGTGCATCGGTCCATTTCAACATAGACCAGAAACTTTTTAATCTGTTCCCGGCTTTTCGGATTATCAAGTCTCAGAAGACGGCATCCCAGCATGGCCATCCTGACACCCACAACCTGCCCGGGACACAGATGACCATGTGCGGTTGCAGATTGTTCAAGCAGTGTGTCAAATGATTCCATTATCTATTCCCTGCATTTGATACGGCTGATTTATATACGCCCTCCAGAAAATCGATATCCTCTTCAATAAACGTCTTCGTCATATTGGCAAGGCTACGATAAAATTCAATACCGGAGTTAACGACAATATTCTTTGTAAAATCAGGTACCCAACGATTCAAATGATCGGTTAAAAAAGATACCTGCTCTATCATATAAGTTTGAGTGACTTCCGGATCATTAAATTGAATGGATTCTATTTCTTTAAAAATTAGAAAATATAGATATTCAAGCTCAATAGTTATGTGATCCGGCACCTCCTTCAGGCTGCCGGCAATCTCAAGACCAAAATCCTGATAATGCTTTAAGGCATCCATTGTGGAGTCTCCCATAACTTTTCTTTCTTTTTCAATATATATTGATCCATAGGGGGGCGCAGGCAGGCTGTAGGGGCCAATGAAAAGCCGTGTATATTCAACGGTGAGAATATCAATCGACTGAGTGTTCAGTTCAGATATCATGGTATTGATATAAGGCAGGGCTTTTGAGTCTATTACTTTTAGTTTGTCTCTTAGGGTTATCAGACTTCCTGATAGTGTGTCTTTAGGGGTATGATAGCAGTTGACCAATTCTTTATAAATTTCTAATCTCGCCGATTCGTTTGAAACAATTTGCTGAATAACCATGTCTTTCTCCTTATTGTGTGGGAAAACCAATGTTTTCACCCGGGAGAGGTGGTTTTTTACCCGGATGAAAACATCAGCCACAGGCCACAGGCGTTTAGTCGCCGGCTTTGATCCTATGCAGGAGTTGATCCAAGTTTTAAAAAGCGTTCCCCCAGGGTAAAAAGCAACAGCATGACAGCAATGGAAAGCATGAACACCATCCACTCCCAGCTGCTGGGAAAGTAAGAAATCACATCCGGAAACTGTTCAGCTTTAGGCCCGACAGGACGGCTCTGTCCGGCTAATAAAATCTCCATGTGCATCGCAAGTGTCCCCAAAAGCACAAGAGCGGAGGTAAGTATTCTTGTGCTGTTGTTATAACGAAGCCCTGGAATGGAGATCAAAATGAATGGAAGGAAAAGTCCTAATATTACTTCAGTATTCAAACCGGCAATGCTGCCGAAGGCCTGTGCATATCGATGATAATTTAAAAATTCCGGGATAACGGTCGATCCTTCGATAAAAAATTTGATCAACGAAAGGATAATGACAGCGCCTAATGCGCTCGTAAACACCCGGGTCAACTCCCTGAACAGTGAATCTTTGTCTCCCACAATACCGTTCCTGGTGATCTGTGCCTGAACCAGATTATAGAACAGACAAAGAGCTGATCCACTCAATATCGCCATAAACAGACAATAAATCGACATCACAGGACCAAAATAAGTGACCCTGGATTCTGTGAGCCCAAAAACAGATCCTATCATCAGAGGTGCGATCAGTGCACACAGGAATCCGATTTTTCCAAGCATTTTGCTTGTTGAGCTGTTCCAGTCTCCGGCATGGATGCGCTGAAACTTTAGAATCAGGACAACCAGCTCCAGGCTGTAAATGGCACCCATCCACCAGATTGGAGAACTTAAATTTGGCGAAAACAAGATGTAAATCATGTGAAAAACATTACCCAGCTCTAATCCGATAGAGATAAAGCCACCAAGTAATGCAGCTATAGCCATGAAAACAAGCCGTTTGGCAAATGGTTCATACCTTTTTATTCCAAATACAAGAGGGATTGATGCCAAAAGGGTCAAACCTGAACTTGTCAATGCGAGATAAATATATACCCCCAGAGGCAATGACCAAATCAGGACATCATTGGCATTGAAAAGATGATGACCTTCCGTAAGCAGCTTAAAGGCTGCAAACAATCCAATAAGGATTGCCAGGCCCAGAAGACCAATCCAGGTAAAAAACAATTCGTTTGAAGCTTTTGACTGATTCATTAGATACCTCCTTTGCTTGGCTGGTAGTTGGCAGGGTTAAAATCCCGGATGTAGAACACGTGCGGCTCCGTACCAATCTGCTCTCTGAGCCTGAATGGTCTGAATTTTCCGAGCAATTGTCTAACCTTGCTGTTGGGATCATTCATATCACCGAATACTCTGGCATCTGCCGGACATGCATCAACACATCTGGGCAGTTTGCCTCTTTTGACGAGATGATCACAGAAGGTGCATTTTTCAACAACACCTTTGGGACGAATTCCGGCCAATGTATCTTCCCTTTCCGGATTGTAGTAAGGGATTGTGTTACCGCCGACTTTGGCAACTTCTTCCTTTGGCGATGCTGTCCCTTCCAGAACTTTTTGCTGGTTCTTCCAGGATTTGTGAGGATATGTCCAGTTGAAATAAATAACGCCGTATGGACAGTTGAATTCACAATACTTACATCCAATACATTTTTTGGGATTATGCATGGTGATCCCGTTATCTAATTTATGCATTGCACCGGTTGGACACCCTCTGACACAGGGCGCATTTTCACAATGATTACACAAAGTGGGGATATAGTGATACCGGACATTGGGAAATATCCCGGAGGTTTCTGTTATTTTATTTGACCAGTAGATGCCGTCCGGCACATTGTTTTCATTCCTGCAGGCAATACTGCAGGCACTGCACCCGACGCATCTTTGAAGATCTATTACCATTGCGTATCTTGGCATTATTTATTCCTCCTTATATCTTTTCAATTTTTACCCGGGTTACACTATAATATGCCGAGGCACCGCTTAATGCTTCATATTGTGCCGGAATAATATCGTTACTACTGCCGCCACGAGCTGTTTTTCCAAATTCTTTGGATGCCAGACGCCCATATACCCAGTGTCCCTGGCCATAGCATTTGGCAAGAGTACCGGGCCGGACACCTTCCCAGAGCTTAGCCGTACACACAAGGCTGCCTGTCGGAGAGGATACCTTGATCTGATCTCCATTTTTTATATTAATTTTTTTTGCATCAAGCGGATTGATTTTAGCGACATCATCCCAGGCTTCATCGCCGGGATCAATGTCTTTAAAATCATAATACCAGGAACAGTTGGCCGAACGGCCTTCCCGGTTCAGACGGGATTTATGATCCACATGGATAAATGGATATTCTTTTTCATCACCAAGGATATAAGGTTCTTCATAATGCGGGACAAATGCCATTTCGCCTCTGGCAAGGTAGTTGGTTGCCTTCATTACCTCATCAACGGTAACACCGTGATTTTCTGCGTGTTTTTCAAGTGCCTCTTTTAAGGTTTCGCTGTAAAACTCAAACATTTTGGTCTTGGTTTTCATTTTTCCCCAGCGCTTTTTAAACGGATAGGGATCTGAATTCCAGACCCCTTGTTTGATAAGTTCGTTCCAACCGTTGAACTTTTCTCCACCTTTATACTGTGCCGGATCCCAGAGTTGCTGGGTGGCATATTTCAATGAATATAAGGCAAATTCTTTGTCATTTGTGGGTTCTTTCCCTGTTTCAGGATCAATATAGGTTTTGTAATGCCTCAACAGGTTGTCAAATCCTCTTTCCGCAAGCTTTTCTGCAATCAGCCAGGGAATTTCTGTTTCATCAATCTTATAATCCCAGACATTGTCAATAATCGGCTGCATCAAGGTAACATGTCTGTGCCCATTGCCATGGGATTTGACATACCCCCACTTTTCAAACATGTGATGGGTGTCCGGCAGCAGGATATCAGAAAACCAGGAGAATTCAGATGCATTGGTAGTGATATGTGCCAGGAATGGAATTTTTGACAATGCTCTTTCCCAACGTTCCGGCTGAGGTGCTGAAAATGAGAAATTATTCATGTAAGCAATAGCAACTTTGATTTCATTGGGATCTTCATTCAAAATGCCTTCGGCTGCATTATTCGTTATGACACCGCCACCCGGCTTCCCTTCTGAGATGCAGGGAAACTGCAACCGTCCTCGATGATCAATCTTTCCGTGTTTCTTCCCTTTTTGGGCAATCTCATCCATGAAATCATCCGGCTTCGGGAATTTTGATGTATATTCTTTATTTGCTGTAAGCGTTCCACCAACATTATCAACCGCTCCCACAAGACCATTAAGCGCATGAACTGCCATGGAAGCAAATCCGCCTCTGACCTGCATGCATGGGCCGCCGCCTAACCAGGATATTGCATGGGGAGCCGCGTTCCCATACTCCATGGCAACTCTTTTGATCTGATCTGCCTCAAGCCCGGCTATACCGGCTGCCCATTCCGGTGTTTTGTCGTTAAGTTCAAGATTCCACCATTTAACCACACCATTTGTATATTTTTCTTCAAACAGGGTTTCGTCGACTTGCTGGCCTTTAACAAAAAGATTTTTCCCATCAATGAAATCACCCACAAAAGGTTTATACCAAAGCCCTTGTGTGAGAAGCACATGTGCTATCGCAACAGCGATTGCACCATCGGTTCCAGGCTTTGCAGGCATCCATTCATCCGCCTTGGCCGCAGTTGCGGAAAGCCTGGGCTCAACAATGGCAATTGTTGCTCTGTCAATAGCGCTCCCCCATACTTTGGAGTAGTAGGATACCTGACGGTTGGCAGCAAGAGGGTCAGCACCCCATAGAAGAATGTATCGCGCATTTTCAACATCATACTGCCTGTAGCCCCAGTATCCTTCTGTATAATAAGGGCCAAATTTTTCAGCTTCTGCACAGAGGGCCGAGTGAGAGATATTATTTGGAGATCCGATAATTTTGGTCATTCGGTCATATAAAATATCTCTCATGTAGGAATAACGCCCTCTCATAAGCATATATTTATAGGTTTCCTGATTTTCCCGAAGTTCCATGATTTTATCTGCTATGGTATTTAAAGCTTCATCCCATGAAATTGAAACGAATTTGGGATCTTCATTCCGCCCTTTTTTTGGATTGGTCCGTTTCATGGGGGTTTTAATCCGGTCCGGATCATACACCTGCTGCAATGCCAGATGAGATCGTGGGCAACCTGCACCTAAATTCACTTTAGAATGTGGATTTCCACGAACTTTAACCGCTCTGCCGTTAATTACATAAACTTGTTTTGAACACCACGAGGTACACCCCTGACAGGTTGCCGGCAGCCACTTGCCCTGATCTTGTCCTGGTCCGCCTGATGCTTTGGCCAGAGCTTTCATCTGCGGTACAATACCGCCGCCAATTGTTACTGCTACACCGGTTGCAGCTGTGGCCTTCATAAAGGACCTGCGTGAAAGTCCTTTATTTTTTAGAAAGTCTGAGATCAGGGATCTTTTTTTTTCCATTTCCATTTTCCCTCCTGTTAAAAGGTTACTATTCGCTTTCATTATTAAAATTTGATGGACCTGAATCCAATTCGTTATCAATGCATCGCAGCCAATATAGCAGTTCATCGTAGTCAATAGGTTTTGTCAGGCATGCGTAAATATGGTAGCAAATGGCATCTTTCAATTCAGGATGAAACCGGTCTTTTGACATGCATAAAAAATACACAGATGGATACGCAATGGTCAGGTCGCGGATCGTCCGGTTGTCAACATCTATGGAATCCAGGTCAAAAATAATGCAATTGGATGTTATCGATTCCAGGGTTTTTCCAATCTGGTCTGTTTTTTCAATACAATGACAGGCATAATTATTTTTTGATAATAATTGATGGATTTGCTCAAGTTCATCTGTTTCTTTGCTGACCAAAATCACTTTTCTGCCCATGCTGACGTGTACGACCTCCCTTAATATGCTTTTTTATATGGCTAAGTATGAGCAATGACTGTGCCACGGTTAAGAAAATTTTTTTCCGGCAATGGCTATCTATAATAAACCCTTGTCAATTCAGGGAGTTCAGTTAGATGGAATATGTATCAACTTAAATAAAACAATGGAAAAGCAATTGTTCCGTACAAACGGCCAATCGTCCGGTTTCCGTACAGCGATTCTTGACAGATGAAAAATTTTATGTTAATTCAATATGTTATTATGATACGAAAATCGTACACTAAAACTTGTTGTCCGGATATTTTTTTATCTTTTTGCAAAAAAAAACAGCATTAAAATGAGGCCGATACATGTTTCTGATGAAAAATATCACATAGTAAGCCAGTTCGCTCTAAACAATACAAGAGTATTGCATAGGTTTTGCTAATATTTTTGTTATATATTTATAGCTATAGGGGGAAAAGGTATGCTGCAAAGTAATCTGAGAATTCTTGGTCTTTTGTTGATTTTGCTTCTTTTTTGGGGGTGCGAAAAAAGCGGAGATTACCAATCGATCAACCTTACTGAAAAAATGGAACCCCAGGAACTGAGCATCTCTGAAAACAATACTAGGCAATTGAGAGTTGCCATCGCAGCAATGGTTTCCCCCAAAGAGACACTGATTTTTTATGAGGAGTTACTCAACTATATCGGCAAAAAGATTCAGTATGAAATTAATTTAATCCAGCGAAAAACCTATTCCGAAGTCAATGAATTGTTTCCCAAACACCTGATAGATATGGCATTTGTCTGTTCCGGCCCTTATGCAAATGACAGGGAGAAATATCAATTTGAAGGAATCGCAACCCCGATTGTGCGAAATAAACCCTACTACCAGTCATACCTGATCGTTCATCAAGACTCTCCATACCAAACGCTTGATGATCTGAGAAATAAAATTTTTGCTTTTACAGACCCTGAGTCAAACACCGGCAGCCTTGTCCCCAGATTCTGGCTGCATGAAATGAATGAAACCCCGCCATCTTTTTTTAACCGCATCACGTTTACGTATAGTCATGACAACTCTATCCTGGCCGTGGCCAAGGGACTGGTGGACGGCGCAGCCGTGGACGGGCACAAATGGGAGTTCTACCAGGCAAAAAACCCCTATTTTACCTCTAAAACCCGTGTGATTAAAAAATCCGAACTTTATGGCGCCCCCCCCCTGGTCGCATCTTCATATTTACAGCCGGATCTGAAGCACTCGATTCAAAAGGTGATTCTGAATATGCATAAAACCCTTGAAGGGCAAGAAATCCTTAACAACCTTATGATTGATCGTTTTGACCCGCTCCGGCAGGAGTGGTATGAAAATGTAAAGGCAATGCATATGGAAATTCATTCAAAACCATGACAGGAATTTCAGTGAAATTCAAATTTTACGAAAGCTTAAAAACGATGCTGCTTTTAGCAGTTGCCGCACTTGTCATTCTAACCGGTATCATTGTTTCTCAACTGGTCATCAAGAATTACAGCACAGCGCTTTTAACAGGCGCTATTGCCAGGGCTGAAAGTATCGCTCATAAACTGGCTTTAGATCTGACCGATAAAATTTTAATCAATGATCTTGTTGCGATCCAGAAAATACTGGATGATCAGCTTCAAAGTGAAAAATCGGTGTTTTACCTGTTTATAATGAACAATGATAAAGTCCTGGTCCACACGTTTTCTGAAGGTGTGCCGGTAAGCCTTGTTACAAACAACAAACAAAGCGATATCACCCAGAAAGTGATCTCCAAACTTGAATCGGAATCAGGTGACAGATTTATTGATATTCAATGGCCTATATTTGAAGGGAAAGCCGGAGTTTTAAGGCTGGGACTGTCTGAGGGAATCTATAGATCCAAAGTTGAACAATTAAGAATGAAAATGACTGTTGTTACATTCCTGGTACTGCTTATATCACTGATAGTCAGCCATCTTCTCATTTCCTATCTGCTCAGACCCTTTACCCGTTTGACAAACGCTGTAAAAGAAATCAATGAAGACAATCTGGATATCGAAATTCAAGTTAAAGGCCCTGCAGAAATTAATCGCCTCGTGACAGCCTATAATGGCATGTTTGCCAGGATTTCCAAATATACCGCCAAATTGAAAAAATACAATCAACAGCTTAAACAAAAGAATATAGATCTGGATCGCGCGCACAAACAAATGATGACGACTTTTTCGGTATCCCAAAAAATTGCCTCACTCCCTGATTTAAAAGGCATTTGCTCATATATTGTCGCAACACTTCATGAAATTGTTGAGTGCAGCAATCTGTCCATGATCATTTTTGACAATGATCAGAAACTTCTCTATCTGGCGGATGGGAAAAATTTTTTACCCTTAAAAAATGAAATCTATGATGCGTTGTATGAAAATGCCGGCAAGCCGGAATCTCCCATTTTTTTAAAAAATACGGATGTCAAAGCATTACCGCTCGAAGAGCATCTGAAGACAGCTTCACGAATGGCCATTTTTCCATTCCATCATCACAAAGAAGTCTTGGGTGCGGTGATCATATCCTGCCCGGATGATTGCGTCTGTGTGAAAACTGAGATGGATGTTATTAAACTGATACTCAAACAGGCGTCAGGTGCTGTTTTCAGAGCATTTGAACATGACAGGGAGATCAAAGGACTGAAGAACAAAATTGAAACGGTGTCCGGTTTTATGGGTATGGTGGGCAAAGATCCAAAAATCCAGAACATATATAAACTTATAGAGGATGTTGCCCCGACAGATGCGACTGTATTGATTCAAGGAGAGAGCGGTACAGGTAAAGAGATGGTCGCAAAAGCACTTCATGACGTAAGCAGCAGGGCACAAAATCCGTTCATTGTTATCAATTGTTCAGCATATCCAGCAACACTTTTAGAAAGTGAACTGTTCGGACATGAAAAAGGAGCCTTCACCGGTGCAGTTCAGCGAAAAAAGGGACGATTTGAACAAGCAGACAGGGGGACTGTTTTTTTAGATGAAATCGGAGAAATTACATTATCTGCACAGACCATGTTGCTTAGAGTTCTGCAAAGCCAGAAAATTGAACGTATTGGAGGGCATGATTCAATCAGGGTGGATACCCGCATTCTGGCTGCAACAAACAGAAATTTAATTGAAGCGGTTAAAACCGGAAACTTTAGAGAGGATCTTTATTACAGGCTGAATGTTATTCCAATTCATCTGCCGTCACTAAAAGAACGCAAAATTGATATCCCCCTGCTGGCAAAACATTTTCTAAAAAAATATGCTGCCGAACAGGGCAAAACAATTCTGGACCTGGATTCCGAAACCATGCGGCTGCTTTTAAATTACGATTGGCCGGGAAATATCAGAGAGCTTGAAAACATTATCGAACATGCGGTTACACTGTCAAAGTCAGACCAGATTTACATTACCGATCTGCCGGATCAGATTACGGCAGGCATGAAATATATTGAACCCCATAAGTCTAAAATTTTGAAAGCAACTGAAGAAGAGCTTATCCGTAGTGTCCTTGAGGAATGTAAGTGGAATAAAACCACTGCAGCGGCGAGACTTGGCATAAGCCGAAGTACACTCTATGAAAAATTTAAACGATTTAATATCATTCAACCATAATGGCAAATAAAAATTATACGCCTGTTATTCAAATCGTTGGACACCCAGGGTGCGGAAAAACCACACTGATGGTCGAATTAATAGAGGGCCTTATAGCGAAAGGGATATCGGTTGCCACATTAAAGCATAGCGCTCATAATCATGAATTGGATAAACCAGGAAAGGATTCATTTCTTCACAGACAGGCCGGTGCCAACCCCGCTGTAATGATGAGCGGTACAATGTCAGCTATCTATTTTACACGTAAAAACGGCCAATCCCCGGATGATCTCATCAGGCAATACTTATCCGGTGTAGATATTGTCTTAATTGAAGGTTGGATAAGCGGTCCATATAAAAAAATCGAGGTTTTTAGAAAAGGTTGTAGCCGAGAACCATTATTCAATAGTGTTGATAACGTGAAAGCGTTTATTACAGACACTTGCGACTGCCTCTTAGAGAGAGAACTGGCTGCAAAAAAAGGGCTGGCAGTTTACGATCGATCGGCAGAGGATTGTTTTTTAAATTTCATTCTATCATTAGCAAAGTATAACATCATTCCAAGCTAAAACGGCTCATTAATTCGTTCTCTTATAAATTCTGCATTTTCGACTAAAACAAGCAAAATAATGAAAAGAACAAAAGCGTTAAATCATGGTATAAATACGCGGATATTTCAGGTGATAAATACTGAGCACTTTGTCTTCCATGAGAAGGCAAGTCAAGTGTTCGATTCACGAACATCAATTTTATGGGTGCTAATTTAACCGTTCAATGCAGCGGAAGTGGGAGCCAGGCCCCGAGAATGGGCACGACAAAAACTGCCCGTCGGAGGTGGTTGGGTCCCGCTGGAGCGGGTTTCATCTCATCTTTTTTTTAAACCCAGACCGTCACGTTTCCATTCGCACTCTTTTTGAGACCTGTCATAGTAAATGCTTTATCGATATTAAAAAAAAACGCATATAACAACCTTTTAAAATATTTTATGCGATCACCCTGAATATATCGGCATTGCCTTGACAAACGCCGACAATCGTGAGATGACGGCTAATAAATCGGCTCGCTGTTGGAATCTGATTTTCAATTATAGTTGCAAGCAAATAGGCTTTAATATGTTGGTTTGCCTGAATGATACACACAATCAGGAATTTTCGATTCATTACCTTCTTCAAATGGAAGGCGTATCAATTATGTGAGGGCCCTGATGTTGGAAAATAAGAGTGAATGTTTGATCGGATGGATAAAAGCTCATTCTTTTTTTGCTGTATTTGTCCTAATGTTTGTGTTGTCTGCAGGGAGTTTGATATCCCGGGATCAACTCACCGCACCGACGTCTGCCTACAATGAACAATTTCGGGTTGCACAATCTTTGGCTCGCGGTGCGGGATTTACATGTCCCGTAGGGCCTGAAAGGCAAGACCCATCGAGTTGGTACACACCAGGATATATAGGGATAATGGCTGGAGTTCTTGCTTTGTTCGGTGAAACCTCGAACACCAGTTTAGCAGTTATTCGGCTTTTAAATGTTCTAGTCCTAAGTACAGGGCTGGCTATATATTTTCTGCTTGCCAGGAGATTATTTGGTTATGCGGTGGCTGGACTTACACTTCTGCTCTGGGTGTTTCATCCAGCTTTACTTGCGAGGACGGATCAAATTTGGGACACAACCTGGTGTAGTTTTTCAGGCGCAGTTCTTCTTTATATCTTCTGCTTTTGGGATTTCAAAAAGCCAATAACAAGATTCCTGTCAGGTGTCGTCTGCGGAGCAGCGGCTCTGATAAACCCTGTGTTTACTCTTTGCTATCCTGTTTGGGTTTTCTTTGCATGGAGACGGACCAAAATATCCGGGGCGAATATGACAGCTTTTTTTCGTCATGCTGCTCTTGTTTTTATAGGTTTCGTGCTTGTTATCCTCCCCTGGACTGTGCGCAATTACCTTACATTTGATGAGCTGTTCTATCTTCGAGGAAATCTCCCGCTTGAACTCTGGGTCGGAAATGCTCCATGGGCTGCAGGTGACATGACATCGGTGGATGGGAGAAGAATACATCCTGTCTTTGACCCCGCTGAAAGTGCTCGAATGGTAAGTCTTGGCGAATACGGCTATTTTAAGGCATGCAGGGCTGATGTTGCACTGTGGTGGAAAGATGATCCGTCGAGATTTTTTCGTTTAGCCCTTAAACGGTTCGCTTATTTCTGGCTTGGCCCTATTTATAACAGCGACGGCTTTATGCTGCAGCTAAAGATCTGGGCACCTGTATGGATCATAGGTATATGGGCCTGGATCGGATCTGCCGTTATTCTTTTCAGGCATCGGCATGCCTGGATACTGGTTTCGACTTTGGCAGTTTTCCCTTTGGTATACTATGCAACTCTCTGGCTGCCGCGTTACCGGTTACAAATTGAGCCGCTTATGATTTTGATTACGTCGGTGGCTTTGGTAGAGTTGTTTAATTTTTTCTGGAGAGCTCAACATTTTCAAAACCTGAGCAGAAAACTCAAACCACCCTCTTGAAAAATTTATCTGGATAACTAAAATGGCCAAAACCAAAGAGGAAGATAGTCTCCTAAGAGTTAAGAGTGCAGGCATTAATCTAAGATGGTATCGTATAATCCCATTTGTATTGTTTTTTATATTTATCATAATAGTTATTATGGAAGTAACCGTCCGGGGATTTTGGCACATCAGATATGGTGTGCCGTTTAGAGATCCGGATCTCATTCTTTATTCATACTATCCTGAGTTACGGTTTGTTGATCACTGGAAACCTTCCCATCAAGATGATTATTTAGACATCCTTCTTCTTGGAGGATCTGTATTAGATTTAAGTTGGGGCACGGTACACCATGAATTACGCGAGCAATTGGCCCGGGCTGGATATCATAAAGTGCGTATATTTAACCTTGCCAAACCAGCCCATACTTCAAGAGATAGCTTGTTGAAATATGCTGCTCTCGGACAGTCACGCTTTGAGCTCGTGGTTTTTTATCATGGAATTAACGAGTCGCGAACCAATAATGTGCCTCCGGAACTTTTTCGGCAAGATTATTCACATTATTCATGGTATGAATTTGTTAACGATTTATCACGTTTCCACAATAGGGCTTTCATTGCACTGCCTTACACTCTTCGGCACATGGCCATTCGTCTAAAACAAATCATAAAAAAAAATAATTATATTCTTGAGGATGCCCCTTCAAAGGAGTGGGTGGGATATGGAGAGACTATAAACAGCGCAAAATCATTTGAAAACAATTTAAAAGCTATCCTTGAGCTTGCTTCAAAACAAAATGATAAAGTAATGCTCATGACGTTTGCAGTGCATATCCCGGCAGATTACACGGATGAAGGGTTTAAAACCATACGTCTTGATTATTTAACCCATCGTTTTCCGGTCAAGCTTTGGGGAGCACCCCAAAATGTTCTTAAATCAGTGACGGCCCATAATGAAGTCGTCAAACGATTAATCAGCCGCCATAAAAAGATTTTGTTTGTCGATCAGGCGAATTTAATGAAAAAATCTTTTCAATATTTTAATGACGCCTGCCATTTAACTACGTTAGGTTCTTCTATGTTTGTAAAGCATCTGCTGGAAGTTTTCCTTCCAACACTTCAAAGTGACTGTTTACCCGGCAACGAGAGTAAACAAGGCATCAAGGTTATAGTTTCGGGGAAAAACAAAAATTCAAAATCATATTAACCCTGGGAAAAGGCTCTGGTTATGCATAGAAAAAGGATTACATTTTTAACAAAGAATATAAGGGAAAACCATGCAAAATTTTTATAATTATATTTTCTCAACAAAAATAGACGATAATCGAAGGAAAGACACGGGTATGGCGGTGGTGTTCATTCTTTTGATTGCCTCTCTATGGTTTAAGAATGAATCGTTTTCCATACTTGCTTTGGCCGCTGTGATTATAAATATGACATTTCCGATTTTGTTCCATCCTATGGCAATAGTGTGGTTTGCTTTTTCTAATTTTTTGGGGGCTATCGTTTCTCGAATTCTTCTCACAATCATTTTCTTCTTCATAGTAACGCCAACTGGTTTTATCAGGAGGCTTCTGAAAAAAGATAATTTGCGGCTTAAAGAGTTTAAAAAATCAAAAAAATCAGTGATGATAAATAGAGATATTATATTTTCAAAAGAAGATATGGATAATCCGTTTTAAGGAGGGTTGGTTAATGGAATTTCTAAAAGATTTATGGAATTTTTTCAAAATCAGAAAGAAATTTTGGTTATTACCAATAATACTTGTACTCTTGTTGTTTGGCGTTTTGATCGTACTTACAAGCGGTTCGGCCATCGCACCGTTTATTTATACTCTTTTTTAAAGGCATTATATGCGAGAAGCAATATTAGGAATTTCTGCTTTTTATCACGACAGCGCAGCCGCTATCATTGTGGACGGCAAAATCATAGCCGCAGCTCATGAAGAGCGTTTTACACGAAAAAAGCATGACTCTGCTTTCCCGAAAGAAGCTATAAAATATGTTCTGGCAGAAGCCAATCTGTCATATAACGATTTATCAGTGGTTTCGTTTTATGATAAGCCGTACCTAAAATTCGAGCGATTACTTGAGACATATCACGCTTTTGCACCAAAAGGGTTAAACAGCTTTCTTTCAGCCATTCCTGTCTGGGTTAAAGAAAAACTATTTATGAAGCGTTTGTTAAAAAAAGAATTGGCAAATATCGGTGATGGGAAGGTCCCGCTTGTTTTCCCAGAGCATCATCTTTCCCACGCTGCCAGCGCGTTTTTCCCCTCACCTTTTGAAGAAGCCGCGATTCTAACCATTGACGGTGTGGGTGAATGGGCAACAACAACCATTGGCAAAGGGGAAAAAAATAAAATTTTCATTCTAGATGAACTTCGATTTCCTCATTCTATTGGTTTATTATACTCTTCGTTCACCTATTATACTGGTTTTCGAGTGAATAGCGGCGAGTACAAACTAATGGGATTGGCGCCATACGGGAATCGAACCTCTGCACAAACATCTGAATTTAAACAAAAAATACTTAGTACCCTGGTAGATATTCGGGAAGATGGATCCATATTGTTAAATATGGACTACTTCAATTATGCTACTGGCCTTAATATGTGTAATAACAAAAAATGGGAAGCGTTGTTTGGGATACCGCCCAGACCAACTGAAACAGAGATAACCCAGCCATACATGAATATGGCGTTGGCAATTCAGCAGGTAACTGAAGAAATTGTTCTGGCCCTTGCCAAATATGCCAGAGCCAGAACAGGGTGTGAAAACCTGGTCATGGCAGGAGGAGTAGCTCTAAACAGTGTTGTGAACGGGAAGTTACTTCATGAGGGCATATTTGATAATATCTGGATACAACCAGCATCTGGTGACGCCGGAGGCGCTTTAGGCGCAGCCCTGGCTGCACGGTTTATCTGGTTCAGACATGAACGTCCTGAATCTAACGGAAAAGACCAAATGAATGGTTCTTACCTAGGTCCTGATTTTGACATGAGAGAAGTCAAACGAATGGCTCAAAAGTATCAGGCTCAACATGAGTATTACGATTCGTTTGAGCAATTGGCCGGTCAGGTTGCAAAGCTGATGGCAGATGGCAAAGTGGTCGGATGGTTTCAAGGACGTATGGAATTTGGTCCTCGTGCGCTTGGTAATAGAAGTATCCTTGGAGATGCTCGAAATTCTGAAATGCAAAAAAAAATGAATCTAAAAATTAAATATCGCGAGGGGTTCCGACCATTTGCTCCATCTGTATTGGAAGAAGACATTCAAGAATATTTTGATATCGATATAGCATCGCCATACATGTTGATGGTTGTACCTGTTCAGGAAAAACATAGGAATAAATTGCCTGATGGCTACAATAAAATGGCGCTTTATGACAGGTTATATTGCACTCGATCCGATATTCCGGCTGTAACGCACATTGATTTTTCAGCCAGGTTACAAAGTGTCAACCAGAGCACAAACCCAAGATACTGGACAATAATAAATGAATTTAAAAAAGTGACAGGATATGGTGTTCTGATAAACACCAGTTTCAATGTTCGGGGTGAACCAATTGTTTGTAATCCGGAAGATGCCTACCGATGTTTTATGAGAACGGAAATGGATTATCTGGTAATTGGAAATTTTTTCTTTGATAAACAATGCCAGCCCAAATTGATGGAAGACTCAAATTGGCAAAATGAATTCGTACTGGATTGACACTCCTAACGATAATAACAATAAACCAAAAAAATAGGATGAGCTGCCAACTGCATATCTGAGAAAGTCGGCAAGGCTGTCCTTGGTTGTAATCGTACCATCAAAATCAAATAACGCGAGGCTTATTTTCATCATCCTGTTTGAATTCCAACCTGTTTAGATATTACAGGCCCATCTTTTTAAATTTCCACTCCGGAATATTCTTAATTATCAACATAATCCATTTCCAGAACCATTTTGTATAAATGATGTTTTTACCGCTTTTATGGGCCTTATAAATATCTTCTGCCACTTCCTGGGGCTGTGCAGTTAATTTTTCGGGCAAATCCAACATTTCAGTCATCTGAGTAGCTACAAACCCAGGTTTTACTGTCATCACCTGTACGTTTGAATTATCGAGCCTGTTTCTAAGACCTGACAGATAGGTTGTGAAGGCCGCTTTTGCCGAACCATAGAAATAATTGCTTTTCCGACCACGGTCTCCGGCAACAGAGCTAATTCCAATTATAAATCCACTTTTCCGCTTTTCAAAATCATTGGCGATTATATTCAGCAGGTTGGCAATTCCGGTATAATTTGTATCTATAATTTTCTTGGCTTCTATAGAATTAGTCTGTGCCTCTATTTGTTCACCCAGATAGCCTACTGCAGATAAAACACCAAGTGGTTTCTCTTCAAGGGCATCATAGAACGCTTCATGAGATGCATAATCCAAAATATCCAGTTCTAAACATTTTACATTGTTTTGAGTGCGTATAACAATATCGTTAGCCAATAATTTCAGATCGTCAGACTGTCTTGCTGCTAAATAAAGGTCATAGCCTTTTTGGGAAAATTTTCTTGCCACAGCTTTGGCTATATCACTTTTAGCACCAATAATTAACAGATAGCCCATTTTAGATTCCTATCCTCTTTGATTGCAGTGAGTTGAATTTTTCATCCATGCTATATTCCTTTCTGAGTGCTCTAAATTTGTCAATTCCGGGATAGCCTTGCTCAAATATCTTTTTACTTACCCTGGCATCTTTTGCTAAATAGATGCGGCCGCCATGTGATAAAACAATCTCATCAAGTTTATCGAGAAATTGAAACAGTCCTTTTTCAATCTTAAAGTCTAACGCTAAACTGTATCCTTCCATTGGAAATGATAAATAGTTGTCGTTGGCTGGCCCGTAAAGCTTGAGTACTGCTAAGAATGACCCTCTGCCTGAATCTGATATTGATCTTAGCATTTCATTTAGGCCACTAAAACTTGATTTTTTGGGCAAAATGAACTGATATTGTATAAATCCATTTTTACCATAAATTCTGTTCCAGTTATTAATGGCATCAAGTGGATAAAAAAATGCATCAATATTGACTTTTTGTCTTACTAATCTTTTCTTAGTCCTTCCATAATAAAGTCGATTGAATGCTTTAATGCTCAATGTGTTTAAAACAAATGACGGAAAATTCATTGGAATATTAAAATTTTTTTTGGGAGTGTATTCCAGTTGATCATCATTACAAAAATCTCCCACCATTAATAGACACTTACCAATATTATCGTCTTTGGCAAAACAATCTATCCACGCAACGGTATACGGCTTTTCTCTATATTGCTCAAATGCTTCAAAGGTCTCTTTGAGGTTTTTTGTTTTAATAGTAGTCTGGTCTATAAATTTTGAATGAATTTTCCTTAATGATATCCTGGCATCAATGATGATTCCAGTAAGCCCCATACCACCACATGTGGCTCTGAACAATTCTGAGTTTTGATGTTTACTGCATTGGATGATCTTCCCGTCAGGAAGCATTAAATTTAACATATTGACGCATTCGCTGAAACAACCTTCAACATGATGATTTTTCCCATGTACATCACTGGCAATTGCACCACCTATCGTAATCAATTTTGTACCCGGGGTCACTTTTAGAAACCAGCCTCTCGGCACAAAAATATCGAGGATTTCTGAAAGCAGAACACCTGCCTGAATGTGCAACAGTCCTTTTTTTTCATCGAAATTCAAAAACAAATTATGCGGCCTTGTATGGATGATGTTTTTATTTAATGCGCTATCTCCATAGCTTCTGCCATTTCCATAAGCAATGAGTTCTTTTTGCTCACAAATGATGGTTTTTAGTTTCTTATTTTCATTAAATCTAAAGGCACTATTTTTTATTTTAGGATAATTTCCCCAACTTCGGAAGGTCATGATAGTACCGTGAGAACTTGATTTTTTATAAAAAATTGTTTATCCACATTGTCGATATTAACCGTAATCATAAGTATATAATCCATACAAAGGACAATATCCATGATAGAATATCTATCTGTATGAACTTGTCTTTAAGTAATATATTAGTTGGTGAGCCACTGTCTTCTTCTACAAATACAATTTGCAAATAACGCATGATTCCTAAAATAACAAATAATACAGTAAGGTATAAATAGTCACTGTGCATCCTTTGAATAACCACTTTTGATGTTGTATAGAGTGTATAGGCGACAATTACGACAGAGGCCATCATTGTCATAGCTCCGTCAATAAATTTTAAATTGTAGCCATTAATTGCTTTACGTACCTTTTTGCCTGTATTGGAAAAAATGATAATATCATCGCGGCGTTTTGCTAATGCCAGAAAAAGACAAAGGAGGAAAGTCATTAAAACTATCCACATTGAAAGAGATATTCCAGTTACAATTGAGCCGACGAAAAGACGCAGTACAAATCCTGTAGCAATGATCGTCACATCCAGTATGGCAATTCGTTTAAGGTAAAAGCTGTAAAAGATATTCAAGATAATATATACACTTAAAACTGATAGCGCTTGGAAAGAAAGGAAAGCCATTAGAGAAATTCCGACACCTGCAAAAATACACATCAAATATATAGCCACTTTTTTAGAAATGGAACCTGATGCCAGCGGTCGATATCTTTTTCGGGGATGTTGCCGGTCTTCTTTAATGTCTAAGAAATCATTTAGGATATAGATTGCACTGGCGGAGATAGAAAAGGCAACAAATGCTATGAAAGAATTCATCAATAAATCTGGTTGTGTGAGCCGGCCGGCAAAAAAAAGAGGTAAAAATATAAATAGGTTTTTGACATGTTGAGCAGGGCGAGTTATTGCAACAATATTTTTCATATTACTCAATGTTATAATGGCCCTCAAACCTTTAAATTCAATTATAATTTATTTGTTTGGTTTCCCTCTGAAAAGTTTATTTCAGAGAGTATTTGTTGTCTAAAAATGGTCTTGTACGCATCATCGTTTAATCTTGGCTGCGAATTTCTATCTTTTATCAATTCCTAATTGTTAAAATTTTTATCACATGTTCTCTTTGAAATACAAGTTAATAATATTTGTACACCACTGAATTGTCTGGACATCCCGCAGCCGTGTGAAGCGATGATGGTTTTGGGAAAAATTGTGTCCTTTTATAATGATCTTGACTAACATGGAATTCTGTGTAAATTGTGATACACAATTCGAATATTGCATATCATGTAATATTTATGGCAGAACCAATTTAACGTAAGATCAAACATTTATTTAAGAAGATGAATACTACTATTAGTAAAAAGAAAAACAGCTCTTTAAATATCCCGATAATTTTTATCGTTATCGTTATTATTTCCCTGGTAGCCTCTGTATTCTTTACTACGCCAATTAACGACAAACCTCGCGGTTTTATAGGCTTTGAATCCGATGGCCTTGCATATGCTACCATGGCGGGAGCACATTTGCCTGAGATGCCGAAACCTGAAAATGCGCCGTGGTGTTACAGAGTTTTAACACCATATCTTGTTTCTTTATTACCCTGGTCTATACTACAGAATTTTAGATTTCTTGCTTTTATGTCAAATATTCTCTCGCTATTTGTTTTATTTTCATTACAAGTGAATGCTTCGTCCATAGCGAGGAACAGCATACTTATGCAATTTTATAATTTGAATGAGTTGACTTTGGAAAAGATAATACCCAATTTCGGAGGCTGATGTGATGATCTCTCGATTGCTGAACAGGGAAGCCACTACTATTTGTATTGCCGTTTTCGGATGTGTTGGTTTAATCCTATTACAGGCACAATTTTGGGATTTCGTTTTGGATGATGCTTATATTTTCTATCGTTATTCTAAACATTTATCTGAAGGTGCTGGCTTATTATGGAATTTAGGCGAGGATCCTGTGGAAGGGTATACATCTTTTCTCTGGGTTTTGATACATGCCGGTGCAATAAAACTAAATTGGAACCCAGCAGTATTTTCAAAAATATTATCGTGTATTGTTACTCTTTCTATCGTCTTAATTCTGTCAATTAAAACACGAAAAACCTACTGGCCTTTTAGTGTTATCATTGTTGCTGGTATTGCATTTAATCCATGTTTTGCTCTCTTGTCGATGATGGGAATGGAAACAATCATTACCTCTTTCCTGGCATTGTTTCTATGCATCATAAGCATGAGGCTCGTCTTTCAATGGTCTACATTTAATGCAATGCTACTTCATGGTTTAGCTATCTTAAGCATGCTATCCCGTCCAGACATGGCCCCCTTTGTACTGGGTGTTTTTATTGGAATTACAGGTATTTATATTTTTGATAGAAAATACAAAGAGCTGCGTTTTTTTTTCCTCACCGCAACTGTGCCATTGTTGATTGGTCTTGGATACATGTACTGGAGATTTCAATACTTTGGTTACCTATTTCCAAATACATTTTATCGAAAGGCCCTTCAGGCAGGCACTGGACTACCCGTTTATCTGAAGACTTATTTTCCTGATTCAGCCTTCCCAGGTCTTTCATACGTCATCAGTTTTATAAAAGATTTTGCTCTCCCATATATCTTTTTAGCTATTATCGCTTTTTTTATATTTCGAGACTCTGAAAAATTTCGAAAGATATTGCCATCTTTTTTGGGTTCTCTCGGTTTTTTGTTTTTTTTGCTGTTTGTGATACCTGTTCAAGGGTTCTTTTGGCGATTTGCAATGCCTATTTTACCGGCTTGCCTGTACAGTCTTGCTACTATCATGCAAAACAATACAATTGGCTCCAGTAAAGGACCGATTAAAACTATTTTTAGTGTATTTCTTGCTTTGCTTTTCATCCTTTGGCCGCTAAGGCTCAACGAGCAGACTCGTTTTTTAAGTAAATATTTTACCCTTAAAGATCGGATATTAGTTGGAAAAGCACTCTCTGACTTACCAGGCACAATGTTTGTTAGTGATTCTGGTGCATTGCCATATTTTTCCGGATGGCGAGCCGTTGATCATTTCGGACTTAATTCTGAAACCATTGCTCACAAAGGGCTTACTGTTGATTTCTTACAGTCACTTAACCCGGATTTAATTATGCTTAGTATGAGAAAAGAAAAGGATCGATGGGACGATTACCCCATCGTTAAAAAATATATTCAAAAAGAAGATTTTGCAGTCGGTGCTGTAATACTGAAAAATCCTACCAGGATCCATCTTTACTTAATTCGAAAGAACTCCGCACAGTTTACAGCAATAACAGATAGATTTAGAAAATTGAAAGATGTAACATTGATTGATCCACTGAATATTGATGGAGACGACTTTTTTATATAAAGAAAAGAGTTTGACCTTACCAGCAGATATATAGGATACATTTACACAAAAATTAAAAATAAGTGGAAAATGATGTTATTATCTATTACTGTCAATATTATGAAAAGTCTGCGTTTATTAACAATGTTCTGAATGAGAGATGAATGAATAACATAAGCATCAAACTGTCCTTTTATTATACGACTATCCGAAATGCTATCGGTGTTGCGGTTAGCCCAGAATGGTCCTCTATGATCATTATTTTAGCTTTCCTCTACGCACCTTTTCTTCTGGAGTATGGTTGGGAGTATCGCAACATTGCCAATGTTGATCTGCCTTCATTCTATTCAGCAAGCATCCAAGTTTTTGAACACGGCGAATCTCCATATGACCGTGAAGTTCTTCAATTAGTGATGGAGAAAGGTGTGTATGTGCATCCGTATTTGTACCCTCCACCGAGCCTGCTTTTCTTTTATCCCCTCTCTTTGATCGATTACGCCACTGCTCGGCATCTAGTTCTCTTTGGCAATCACTTAATTATTATAGCGCTGTTATTTGTGATTCCTTTGTTTCTATTACGTGCTTCTTCCAAAACCCATTTTCCTCTGATATTCGTTCTCACGTTTGTTTATTCGCTTACGTTTACTCCGACAGTAGTTACGCTGAATCATGGACAAACCAACTTATTATTGTTGGCATTTATTCTTTGTTTTTGGCTTCTCGCAAGGAAAAAACATGCAGTTACAGCATCTCTATTCCTTGCATTGGCCGTCTTCCTGAAAACCTACCCACTCATCATACTTCCTATGCTGCTTGTCACCGGCCATAGGCGTGAATGTGCATATACCGCTGTTTGGCTTGGGCTTGGGACGATCATTGCATTGCTGATTTTACCTTCTGTAATATGGAATGACTGGTTCCTCAACGTGCTTCCCGCAGGAGAATATACTCGCATTCCGCCTGGATTATTCTCACCGGCTTCAGTCTTCAACCAGAGTCTAAACGGATTCTTCGCACGAGCATTCACTGAGAATCCATGGTCGCCCCCGAGAATTGTGGATGCGAGTCTTGCGCGAACACTGACCTATGCTTCCGCTGGGCTTATTGCTGCAATCAGCGGCATGGCAGCCTTACGCGCTTATAAGATCCATTCTACCAGCTTAGACCGAACGATGATAGTGATTCTTCCTGCAATGTATCTCGTTGCCCCCTTCTCTTGGGAACATCACCTGGTATATTTGCTTCCTTCGATACTGATGTTACTTACTGCTCGTTCCAGGCTTCCGATCGCAGCAACTCTTCTTTTCTACTCCGCCAGCATGGGCGCGGCAATGCTCATCGGTCTAAATAGAGGCCTACCGTTCAAATTTTTTGGCGTCTTGGTATTGTGGGTATTGTGCATATTCACAGCATGCAGCAAACATATTCAACTGTCGAATGACTTCATGGAGAACGACGCGTGACAGCATCAGGTGTATCTTTTGACACCTCTGCCGCGTTGCTTATACTACGATCTGGAATGCCTATAGTATTCAACGGCCTGACAGAAGGCAAGAGAAAAAGCGCATTTTTTAAGGTACCAGTAAATGCTTTTTCGTCCTTTGTCAAAAGAAATAAGAAAAATATATGAAATATGTCCCCAACCCAGGAAGGGCACAACATGTTGTGCCCTTCCTGGGTTGGTTAAAATGCTGTTCGGGGGAAAAATAGACGGGCAGTTGTAATGAAAAAAAATAGAATGTGATTTTTGTTAAATTTAACCAGAAACGGCTGAATTTGAGTATAGGGCACCTGTAATCCCTCAACTCAATTTCAAAAATATCAGCTCCCGGATGGCCACCCAAAATCCCCCACTCGTGGCCACTTCAAAGTAAGCGGTTAATTAACCGCACCTATCAAAGCGTGTCAAAATCAGATAAAATTTAAACGGTGGGACCTGCATGCTAAGATTCAAATAGTGTAACGGTTTTTGCCTCCTAATATTTTGCCCGTAATGATTAATTTTCCTATAAATCAAGTAGATTACAACGAAGTCGTAAAATCAACAGAGTTACAAAATAATGTAACGCCATTAAAAAATC
>JBDRQO010000078.1:0-140991 GCA_043826275.1 Pseudomonadota bacterium | reverse complement strand
ACAAGCAATCAAACATTGAAATTTAAAAAATGGAGGTTAAAAACGGCATTTGGAAATTGGATAAAATTTGATCGGATAATTCATCCGATTTTGACGCTTAATTTGGACAAAAAACTGTCTTGACATTGGGGTCCACTATAGGCTGTAAAAAGGCTCTCTCCTGATTATTCTGCTGCAGTTAAAAATAAAATAGGATCCGAGCCAAGCCAGACATTAACCCAGGATCATATAAAACTCTTAATCAGGGTAATAGAGTTTTATGCTTCAGCCTTTGCAGAAGATAAATTAAACCCGTTGAGATTGAAGATCTGTTTACTATTAGAAAAGTGCTTGATGGAACAAAAAAGAGATCAAATAAATAAAAATTTTTTATTGCAGCCATGATGGAAGATTTAAGCATTGTAATTATACGGTATTATTTAAAGTCTGTATGGCTATTTTTTTGACTTTTTTCTAACCTGAGCTTGCCAAGGGCCACTTCCCGGTTCAGGAAAAATTAAAAACCGGCGTCCGAAAAAATTGAGAAACAGACCTAATCCTGTAGCTATAAGCTTTGCATTAATAGGTTTTACTGAAGAACTTAAAAGTGACGCAGTCACAATATAATCAAATCCACATATAGATAAAACAAGGATAATAAATAGAATAATTTCTACCTTAGAATTCCACTTTGTTTTGTGCTTGAACAATATAGAAATACAAAGATAATAGTTTAAGATTGCTGCGCTAAGAAAAGCTATGGGAATTGAAAAAATGGGTGTTATTCCTGCAAAATGAAGCGTTAAAAACACACCAAGGTTTGCCATGGCAGCCGCCCCTCCAATAAAGAGATAGATCATAAATTGTAGGAAAAGCGGAGCATGGGAAGCATTATATCTTATTACGCAATATAAAGCTCTAATCCCATCTTTTATACCGATTTTTTTACCTTCTTCATATGTTCTTCCCCGGTAGGATATCCCTGCTTCAAAGATGCGAAGCCTTTTATGGGCGATTTTTGCTATAATTTCAGGCTCAAATCCAAACCGGTTTTCTTCAATTTCAATTTCCTGGATCACTTCACGCTTGAATACTTTATAGCATGTTTCCATGTCAGTCAGGTTAAGATCGGTAAACATATTGGACAAAAAAGTTAAAAATCTATTTCCCATGTAATGCCAGAAATAAATAACCCTGTGGATTCCTGTTGCAAGAAATCTTGACCCAAGTATTACATCAGCCTCATCGTTAATAAGAGGTTGAATAAGTTTTTTGAGTTCAGCAGGGTCATATTCAAGATCTGCATCCTGAACACCAACAAAATTTCCTGTGGCCATCTTAAAGCCTGTTCTGAGGGCAGCACCTTTCCCTTGATTTATTTTATGCTGCAGTACAATAATCTCTTTGTGTTTTTTTTCTAATGCCTTTGCGATAGCCAGGCTTTCATCCTCAGATGCATCATCAACAATTAAAATCTCTAAGGCCAGTTCATCATCTTGGATATTTAAAACCTTTTCAACACATTCAAGCAGAGTTGTCTCTTCATTAAAACAAGGTATAACAATACTGAATTTGACCATCTTAAAAACTTCCTACTTGTTTGATTGATTTAAAATAAGAAATAGTTGATTTCAAACCAGTTTCAAAATCTATTACAGGTTTCCACTCAAGATTTTTTTTTGCAAGAGATATATCTGGCTGTCTTCTCCTAGGATCATCCTGTGGCATGGCATGATATTCAATTGAGGATTTGGAACCAGTCATTGCGATAATTTTTTCAGCAATTTCTTTTATAGTATAATTGTCTGGATTCCCAATATTCATAGGGCCGACAAGGCTATTGTCCTCTGAATCCATGAATTTAATAAAGGCATCAATCGTATCATCCACATAACAAAATGACCGGGACTGACTCCCATCCCCAAAAACAGTAAGCGGCTTATTAGATAAAGCCTGCACAATGAAACTTGAAATGACTCTCCCATCATTAGGCAGCATCCTTGGACCATAAGTATTAAAAATTCTAGCCACTTTAATATTGGTTCCATGTTGTCTGTTGTAGTCGAAAAAAAGCGTCTCAGCACACCTTTTCCCCTCGTCATAGCAAGAACGTATTCCAATAGGATTAACATTTCCCCAATACGCCTCAACCTGTGGATGCACATCAGGATCTCCATATACTTCAGATGTGGAAGCCTGAAATATCTTAGCCCCAGTACGTTTAGCAAGACCAAGCATGTTTATTGCCCCGTGTACACAGGTCTTTAATGTTTGGACCGGATCATGCTGGTAATGGATAGGTGAGGCAGGGCAGGCCAGGTTATATATCTCATCAATTTCTATGTATAGTGGAAAAGTAATATCATGTCTTATAAACTCGAACATAGAATTATGAATCAGATGGTTTATGTTTTTTTTCCGGCCCGTATAACAATTGTCAACACAAATCACCTCTTCTCCGTTTTCAAGAAGTCTTTCACAAAGATGAGACCCCAAAAATCCGGCTCCGCCGGTTACAAGTATTCTTTTCAAAAAACCTCCTTCTGTTTTATCAAAACAATATAAACAGAAATCTGAGAATTATGACCGCATTTCAATGCTTAAAGTTATACAATATAATAATCTTTCCTCGAATTTGTAAACATAAAATTTTAATAATTTTTTTTTATGATTTTTGAAAAATAATTGCATTTGTGAGGAATTGATAGTTGACAATATCACTGCGAAAATTTTATATATCCGGCTATGAGTGAAATCAATATTCCAAATACTGTTCTGATATCTTTCGCACATCCCGGACCATCGTATGGTGTAAACCTTATTTCTGCAGTACTTAAACAGAGCGGTTATCCGGTGTCGACCATTTATTTTCCTCCTCAACGCAACAATTCTATATTGTCAGATCGAGAATATAACGCACTGGTGGAGAAGTGCTTTGAATTAGAACCAGATATTGTAGGGATAAGTCTGATGTCCAGTACTTACTCTGATGCAATCCACATCTCCTCAGAATTAAAAAAAAAGAAAAAAGATCTCCTGATTGTCTGGGGCGGTATCCACCCTACTCTTGAACCAGAACTTTGTTTGGAGCATGCTGACATCGTTTGCAGAGGTGAAGGCGAAGAAGCCACATTGAAATTAGTGAGGGCGGTTCAATTAAAAACATCTTACGACAATATTGAAAACCTGTGGATAAGAAAGAAAGATGAAATTCTAAAAAATCCAGCCGCACTTATCACAGATTTAGACACTGTCCCGTTTGCCGATCAGGAGTGCCGGGATAAATACATATTATCAAAGAATGAAATCATCGACCTTAAAGAACAGTCAAACACCTTTTTTCTTATGACCTCAAGAGGGTGCCATTTCTCCTGCTTTTTTTGCTCAAATCAAGCTATTAAAGAAGTATACAATAAGTACAGAGTGCGAAGAAGAAGTGTGGATAATGTCATTAATGAACTGCGCTTAGCACGAAAAAGCAATCAGAATATTACCGACATCTTTATTTGCGATGATATTTTTACATATGATCTCGACTGGGTGAAGGATTTTTCTGAAAAATATAAAAAGGAAATCGGCCTACCGTTTCAATGCTTTACCCATCCCGAATTTGCAAAAGAAGAGATGATTAAAACCATAAAGGACACGGGTTGCAATAATGTTTCAATGGGGATAAATGGCTGTAATAAAAGGATGCGTATGATGTTCAATCGCAAGTCATCCGACAAAACAATTATAACTGCATGCCAAGTTGTGGTAAAGAATAATTTCAAATTTTTCAATATCGATATAATCCTTTCCCCATTTGATACAAAAGAGGATAGACAGGAAGGATTGGAATTTCTGTTGAAATTGCCGAAACCTTTTTTCACGAATCTTAATTATTTGACGTTTTTTCCCCAAACCGATGTAGCAAAAATGGGTCTGGAAATGGGCATGGTCTCAAAGGAAGAAATTATCTTTATTCAAAAAAACAACCCGTTCAAGAACTATAAAAAAATATTTTTTTCACGAGATGGTAAGTGGTGGGCGCTATATACACTATGCGGAAAAAACCGTGTCCCGAACTGGCTAATCAAGATAGCAGTAAAAATACCCGTTCTTGCAATAAGTTTATTCGCCATAATGAAGCTTTATGAAATACAGTCTCAGATAGTACAGAAAATAAAATCATAACATGATCAGGACAAAAGCCCATTTTCCATTTGATATAGCTAAATGATTAATCCTTATATAGGATTCTTTTTTTTGTAAAAGCCAAAAATATTAAGAATTCCTATAATTTCTTCTTTGTCGATTTCTTTTAAAATATAAAGCAAAACCACGTACAGGATGATGGCGAGGAAAACCAGAATAAGCAATGGTACAGCGCGGAATGTGAACAAAAGTAAACCGATTATCAGCGTTGCTATGAAAGGTTTAAAAGCGAGCCTAAAAAATACGGGTATTCGTTTGAAAATCATTCTACAGAAAAATATTTGAAGGCAATCCTGTAATGAGCAGGTATCTCATGGCTTTTTCATAAGTCATTTGTAGTTTTTCGAGTGAGTATTTTAAGTATTCCGAAATAACAGGAAACAAGGCAAGTCCCATGCTGCTTGGAATTATCATTAATACTTCAACCAGCTTAAGAGGTGCGCCGAACAAACCAACAGCTTCCTCTGATGCCAATTTAGATAAAATGATAATACCACTTATGGCATAAATGAGAAGCATTGACCAGAATATACCGAAAGGTAAGGCGTCACGAAAAATTTTTATAATAAACTTGAAATCGATTTTCAGGGTGATTTTTATTTTAATACGGTAAAGAGCAAGAATAAGGCCAATAGCATAGAGAATATTCAAAATAAATAGCACAACGAATACGCCTTTAAGGCTTTGACTTAGCTGTAAAACAGTAATGGTTCCAAAACAGAAGAGCAATGAATAAAGACCGGCCAGGATGGATGATATCAGCATGCGTTGTCTTGAGTGCAGCACGGCTTCAGAGATTAATACTATCGAGTAAGGAAGCAGGGATAAACCAGAAATTATAAATAAAATATAAACTTCCGGAGGATATTTGAGAACTAAAGCAGTAATTAAATATATTATATAGAAAAAAACGGATAAACAAATCGCCAGCACCAGTGAATTGTCCAGGTAACGATTTGTCAAGGAGTAATCCCTGGATAAATCTCTCACTATCAATCTGTTTACACCAAAGGTAACCAAAGTACGAAATACGAATAATATGGATATTACTAGTAGATATCTGCCATAGATACCCGCACCCATAAACCTGGTAAAATAAAATAAGAGAATTGCATAAGAAATTTTATCTAATATATTTGCAGCAAATACAGCAGCAGTATTCACTCCTATATTATTTTTTTCTTTATTTTCCATCTCAAATAAATTCACATTATTAACAGGTTTTCAAGTATTGTGATCAAGAACATGGGAGAAGCTTATTCTTTCACACGGTTCCTTGATCGGAAGAATGCAATCGCTGCTATAAATTCTCAAAATCTTTATAAAGGTTTTTGGTTTGCTTGCGACGCTTATTATACTTTAATCTGTCCTGTACCATTTCATAAATTTTCCCCTTAGGTAAAGTCATTAAGTGCTTTACCCTTTCAAAAATACCTTTTTGGGGAAATGCAACTTCGTACATTTTAGACAGCTCTTCATAAAAAATCTTTGGCGGTAATTTAGTCGGGATGACCGAATGGTTCTGATCATATTTTGAAAAGTCATAAGTTAACAATTGATCTTTGACTTCCTCAAAAAGAGCGGTTCCAGGGTAAGGGGTCAAAACAGGAAAAGATGGGGATTGAATATTATTCTTACGGACATAGGCTCTTAGTTCCCTGAAATCCTCCACGCCATAATCAGGGCGAATAATAAAATCGGCAGTATAATCCACATCCAGATCATTTAGAATATGGATTGCTTTTTCATTCGTTGAAACAGAAGAGGATTTGCTGTAAAGACTAAGATCTTTTTCACGGAAGGATTCGAATCCCACTAAAACTCTATGCAGACCAATATCAATCCATTTTTCAATGACCTCGCGGTGACGGACAATTGTATCCGCTCTTACGCAGGCATGGTACCGTTTTTTGATGCCTTCTTCTTCAATCAATTGTGCCAGTTTCATTAGCCTGTCTGTTTTTAGAAATGTTTCATCATCCGCAAATGCAATATTTGGTTCTTTTATCGTCTTGAGCTCTTCGAGCACCAACTCGGGTTTGCGTGGAAAATATTTGCCCCCTGAAATCTTATGTTGAAGGCAAAAATTGCATTTAAATGGACATCCGACGGAAGTACGTAAAAGAGCCACTGGTTTAAAGATAGGCAGAAAATAATCATTCCTGTGTTTTTGGGTCAATGATCTATTCGGAAAAGGAAGAGAATCGACTTGTGGAAACGGTCTGGGTTGAGTCAGAACCATCTTGCCGTTTTGGGGCAGGGCTATCCCGGCAATATCTGAAAAACCTTGTTTTTTTTCAATTTTCTGTAAAATTTCTTGAAATGGGAATACACCTTCACCGATGACTAGAATGTCAGCAGGTCCATTGTCGAAAAAAGTCGGATATGATGTAACAAATATGCTTCCAGCAATAGTCACGATATCAGGGTTTGTCTGTTTTGCCTCTCTAAGTACGTTTTTCATTATTCCTCCGCTAACGGAGAAACCTGTAACGCCTACAACATCAGGTTTGAAATCTGCTAGTACTTGTTTTAGATTGTCATCCAACCTCAAATCCAATATTTTTACGTCGCACATATCCTGTATCCCTGCCCCTAAATATTCAAGATGGAGAGGTTCGAGGCAGGCAATCTTTTCATTTGCTCCTGCGAAATCGATGTCAACAGACGGCTGTACCAGAAGTACCTTCATATATTCCTCCAAAAATAAAACCGCAATATAATTTATATCTTTGTTGCTCAAGTTTCGCACTGGTAAAATGCTTACAGCTTAAGCAGATAGGATATTATTTTTCTTTGAACTATATGTCAGGGGAGCTTTTGTGTCAAGGATTCTTGTATGTCAAGAATTTTGTGAATACTATATTTGGACGGATGCAAAAGTAACAGAAATAATATAACTAAGTCATCAGATATATCGTTTTTTGAAACAAGAAAAATTGCTGATTTAGTTCTCTCTGGTCGGGTATGAGGCAACTGATATTTCAGGCTTGCCCAGTTGAATAGAATGATCCTCCCCCAAAAAAAAACTATTTATAACATTTTTTATACCAATCGATTACATATGCGAAATTGGGTATTGTCTCTTTAGGAACGATTTTAAGTTCATCTTTTGACTGTTGTGGGTTATAATACCAGTCTCTTGAGATAAGCTGAAATCTGGCTTTCCAGGCGTTACTTTTAAATATTTTTTCAGAGCAATATTCCCCCACTTTAAACATAAATGGGGGTAGTTTTTTAAACCATGGATAATTTTTATTTTTTAAATTTTGATTTATAAAATCAACAATCTGTTTTAGATTAACCGGATTATTATCACATATATCAAAAGCTGAACCGTTTCTAACTTTATAGATAGCTGCGTTAAAAAATGCCTGAGCTAAGGACTCAACATCCACCATATTAATTTTAACAGAAGATGTGGAATTTAAAAATATACCCTTGTCTACCATATTGATCAAAGAAAATGGAAAACCATAATCATTAGTTCCGTATGTTATTGAAGGCCGTATAATACAGAAATGAAGTCCTTTCTCCTTTAATCGGTGAAGGTTTTTTTCTGATGTAACTTTGGTGTAATGATAAAAATTATCTGGCTGTAGTTGCGTTGTGGCTTGAGGAGGCAACTGTTTCGGGATGACACCATAAACCCCCACCGAAGAACAGAATATAAATTTTGCTGCTCTTTCCAATGCGAGTTTGGCTAAACACTCAGTTGCTTCAACATTGACCTTCCAATAAGTAGATTTTTTAATATTACAAACCCCTCGGATAGCACCAATATGGAAAACAGTATCAAACATGAGGGGTCTCATTTTTCGTGCTAATTCTAAAGTATTTTCAAGATCAACTTGTACAATATTAATTAAACCATTACCGGAAATCTCGGAAATATCACTTCCGGGCCGAACAATCATATGAAGTTTTATCCCATTTTGAACTAACAATTTTACAACGTTCCTGCCTATAAAGCCTAAACCACCTGTCAATAGGGCTTCTTTCATAGCGTTAACCTTTTTAATTTATTCGTTCATAATAAAAGCGCTAGTCTAAATATTAAAAAGAATATCAATTAATAATTATGAATAATCAAACACAAAATTATCTATTTGTAAAACCCTCATCCTCATAAAATACAAAGAGCTGTAAAAAATATAGAGATTCACTTGATAGAGGGTGTGGATATTGTTGCGGATCGAGTTTGATATTTTAATGGCTGATATTATATCTGCATCGGATATAAATTTATTGGATGCTGCTTCCAGTTCTTTTTTCAATCGCTTAAAGATGTTCATGGCATACTCATGTGAGCTTGGGCTGTTTAATTTGGCAGGCCAGCAAGTGTGTCATAAAAATATTGTATTTCTTTTTAGGCTCATGTTTTTAACGCAAGAATGCAGTTAACTATCTTTTTATTTGATTTATCTGGCTGATTCCTTATACTTATTAATGAACTTGCAATCCTTGAGGAGGTGTAAGATGAGTTTAAAAATAAATACGGGCAGCGGATTTTTCAATTATTCGTTACAACAAAGCCACCAGGATTTGTCAAAATCGCTCCAACGCTTATCCACTGGGAAAAAAATTAATTCGGCATCAGATGATGCCGCCGGTATGGTCATTGCCAATAAATTGTCCAGCCAGGCCAGTGGCATGGGCCAGGCCATTAAAAATGCCAATGATGCCATTTCCATTTCCCAGGTGGCAGATGGTGCTCTGGGCCAGGCCACTCAATTGGTTCAAAATATTAGAGAAAAAGCGATTCAGGCAGCCAGTGCAGCCCAATCTCCTTCAAGCCTGAAAGCCATCCAGGCAGAAATCAATCAATCTTTGACTGCCCTCAAGAATATCTCTTCTCAAACCTCCTTTAATGGTCAGCAATTGTTGTCCGGCCAATTTACGAACAAAGAATTTCAGATTGGTGCTGATTCCGGGCAGACCATCGCTATTTCATTGGGGTCTGTTGATCCGTCTCAGATTTCAAATGAAGCACAAGGATCTTTGGCCAATATTGATGTGACGACAATGGAAGGTGCCCAGGCAGCTATTGAAGTGGCTGACACAGCGCTTGATTATATTTCTCAACAACGCTCACAGGTTGGTTCAACCATGAACCGTCTGGAATCCACCATAAACAATCTTTCCAATTCCAGGATCAATACCCTGTCCGCAGAATCAGAGATCAGGGATCTTGATTTTGCTGAAGAATCTATCAATTTGAATCGGATTAAGCTGCTTTCACGGGCACGAGCCTTTGCCCAAGCCCAGTCAGGCGAAGTGAATAAGCAGATTGTGGATCTTTTTGAATAAAAAATGGAAATAAAAAAATAGATGTTCGATGTTGTGATTGTTGGTGCCGGACCTGCTGGAACTGCTGCTGCCTTTGATCTTCTTGACAAGGGCATGAAGGTGCTGATTCTGGACAAGGTTGAATTTCCCAGAAAAAAAGCCTGCGCCGGAGGAATTACACCCAAAGGATATCATCTGTTTAAATATGACATTTCGTCTATGGTTAAACGTGAGTGTCAGTCAGTCAGGATCACTTCTAAAAAAGACAAAGCATTTACCATTTCTTCAAAAAAAACATTGTGTTACATGACCAATCGCCAGGAGCTTGATTTTTTTTCTTTAAATAAAGTCATGGAAATGGGTGCGGAGTTTATGATCACTCATAAGATAATGTCCATTGATGAATCAGGATCTTTTGTTGAGATACGAACCCAATCAGGCAATTTTAAAGCCTCATATCTTATTGGTGCAGATGGTGCCAATTCTATTGTTCGTCGGTTTGTTACAAAAAAGAAGTTTTTCAAAAAGCAATTTGCCATTGAGGCAGATGTTAAGATAGACAGACCAGATACTTTTCCAATGGAGTTTGATTTTTCATGGCATGCAAACGGGTATTTCTGGATTTTCCCAAAAGATGATCATCTTAACATTGGCATTTATTCTATTGATTCTAATCTTAAGCCTAACACTCAAGATCTGTCTGATTTTGCCAGAAAACGGATAGGGTGTGATAATCTGGAAGCTGTTAAGGGATATCCCATCTGCACAGGCGGGGGTTCATATCAGTTTGACGGTCAGTCTGGTTCCAGGCGAACCCTTTTGGTCGGAGACGCTGCAGGGTTTGCAGAGCCATTGTTTGGAGAAGGAATTTATTTTGCAATAAAAAGCGGACAAACAGCAGCACAGGCGATTTTAAGATCCGGAAATGAACCTGATTCTGTAAAGTCAGGATATATCAAAAAGCTTAAAGGGATTCAGGCTGATTTAAAACTGTACGATCTGAGCGCTGCTTTTTTCTATAGATTTCCACGGATATCCTTAAAAGTAGCCTCTATTCCTTTTATACGAGAACGGTTTGCCAGGGGATACGGCAATGGAGACTCTCTTTCTGCTCTGATATTCGGTAGAAGATAATCTGTTAACGTCTATATAGACGTACCATCATATCGCGATGAATTTAATTGTAAAAATAAATAAATAACATTTTTGTATATATATTAACCACAAAAACGTATCTTAATTGTCCAGACAAAAAATCTAATCCATATTGTAAACACCCCTATCAATAGTATAATCTTCCATTAATTCAGCTGGTTATAATTTAATTTATTCTTTTTTCCAAGTGTGGCATCTGTTTTGCTCTTATATTAAAGCAAATGTTATTTTTTATACTTAATGCAAAGGAGAATAAACACATGAAAGAGATATTAGCAATAATTAAACCATTTAAGGTTGATGAGGTAAAAGATGCCTTAGCAGCACTTGATGTAAAAGGGATGACCATTTGTGAAGTTAAAGGATTTGGACGGCAGAAGGGTCATAAAGAAATTTATCGGGGTGCAGAGTATCAGACAGATTTTATACCAAAAGTAGAATTAAAAATAGTTGTGGATGACCATCAGATAGATGAAGTAGTTGAAACCATAGTCAATGCAGCAAAAACAGGAAAAATCGGTGATGGTAAAATTTTTATCATACCTGTTGAAGATGTTGTGCGGATCAGAACCAATGAACGAGGAAGTGAGGCGCTTTAAGCCTTAAAAGGAGAAAAATAAAATGAAGAAAATAGTCTATATACTCATTGTCTTAATCGTGTCTTTATCCACTGCCTGGGCAGGAGATGAAGCACCCACGATTGCATCCAATAAAACAGCTATTGATCTGGTACAGAGTCATGCTGATTATGTATGGACACTGGTTGCTGCCATGTTTGTATTTTTTATGCAGGCGGGTTTTGCCATGGTTGAAGCCGGGTTTACCCGGGCTAAAAATGCCGTTAATATTATGATGAAAAATCTGATGGATTTTTCCATCGGCACCATTGTTTATTTTGTTGTTGGCTTTGGTCTCATGTTTGGTGCATCAAAAACCGGTTGGTTTGGTACAACGGGTTTCTTTTTAAGTGATTTCAGTGTTGATGGTGATCCCTGGGTCTTAGCCTTCTGGATGTTCCAGGTTGTTTTTGCTGCCACCGCTGCCACAATCGTATCCGGTGCCATGGCCGAACGAACTAAATTTTCAGGTTACCTTTTATACAGTATTTTTATTACCGCACTTATTTATCCGGTTTTTGGTTCCTGGGCATGGGGAAGTCTGTTTAATGGCAGTGGATGGTTAGAAGGACTTGGATTTATAGATTTTGCCGGCTCCACAGTGGTTCACTCCGTTGGTGGATGGGCAGCGCTTGCCGGTACCATTGTATTGGGTCCAAGAATTGGAAAATATACATCTGATGGAAAAGTCAAACCGATTTTGGGTCATAACATTCCTTTGGCTGCTATTGGCGTGTTTGTCCTCTGGCTGGGATGGTTTGGATTTAACCCGGGTTCCACAACAGCTGCAAATAAAGATATTGCCATGATTTTTGTGAACACCAACCTGTCTGCTGCTGCCGGTGCCATTATGGCAATGATCACTTCATGGATAAAATTTGGAAAACCTGAAGCAGATATGAGTTTGAATGGTGCATTAGCCGGATTGGTCGGTATCACAGCAGGTTGTGCCAATGTAACCCCTTCAAGTGCGATCATTATCGGGGCGATTGCGGGAATTATTGTTGTTTTCTCAGTTGTTTTCTTTGATAAAATTAGAATTGATGATCCAGTTGGTGCGGTTTCTGTTCACGGTGTGTGCGGTGCCTGGGGAACACTTGCAGCCGGCCTGTTTAATATCGGTGGCGCGACCATGAAAATATTGTCTGTGCAGGTGATCGGTATTGCAGCATGTTTTCTCTGGGTTTTTCCAGTGGCCTTTATTTTGTTTAAAATAGTAGATAAGACCATTGGATTGAGAGTGACTAAAGAAGAAGAAATGGAAGGTCTGGATTCGGTTGAGCATGGCGGTGTTGCATATCCGGATTTTACAATGAATCATTAAATTAATCGTGAAAACTATATAGCAAACCCATGGGATCTGCCCGATTCGTTTCTCCAAAAGAGGAGGGCAGACCTTACTCCAAGCCTGTCACCTGCTTTTTTGCCAGAAGCGTAAAGGGTGACAGGTTTTTTTATTTTAAATTCAGATAGTAGCAAAAAAAATGGCAAGAAGTCTGTTCAGGAATACTGCAACAGGCGACTTGCCATTTTTATAATCTAAAGGATAATATTTAGAATCCGGCGAAGCGGTTCAGCAGCCCCCCAGAGCAATTGATCCCCGACTGTAAAAGCAGTCAGATAATCATTGCCCAAATTCATTTTACGAATTCGACCCACAGGTATCGTCAAAGTGCCGGTGACAGCAGCGGGTGTCAGGTCTGTGATGGTCTCTTCTTTTATATTGGGAACCACTTTTACCCAGTCATTGTTTTCGGCAAGCATGACTTGAATTTCTTCTAAAGGGACATCGTTTTTTAATTTGATGGTAAAGGCCTGGCTGTGGCATCGCATGGCGCCAATCCGAACACACTGCCCATCAATTGGAATCGGATTGTCAGAGCGCCCAAGAATTTTGTTGGTTTCAACAAAACCCTTCCATTCTTCACGCGTCTGACCATTGTCCATGGCACGATCGATCCAGGGAATCAGGCTTCCCGCAAGGGGAACCGCCCAGTTTTGAACCGGAAATGCACTTGATCTCATAGTGTTGATGACATTAGTATCCAGGTCTAAAATAGCGGCAACAGGATTTGTCATCACAGGTGCTGCACTAGTACCAATGGTTGTCATCTGGGCAACCAGTTCCTCCATGTTTTTCGCCCCTGCCCCGGAAGCTGCCTGGTAGGTCATGGAGGTCAACCATTCGACCATATCATTTTGAAATAATCCGCCAAGGGCCATGAGCATGAGTGAGACCGTGCAATTGCCACCAATATAGTTTTTAATGCCGTCGTTCAGGGCTTTGTCAATAACCGCCTGGTTAACCGGGTCAAGGACAATAATACTCTGATCATCCATGCGCAATGTGGATGCTGCATCAATCCAATAACCATCCCAGTTTTTTTTGGCCAATTGGGGTCGGATCGTTTCAGTATATGAGCCCCCCTGACAAGAAAGGATGATATCCATATCAAGCAGGGTATCAATATCATACGCGTCAACCAAAGGAGGAACGTCTACGCCGATATCAGGGCCTTTCTGACCGGCCTGGGATGTGGTGAAAAAAAGAGGGGTGAAGCGCTTAAAATCATCTTCCTCCAACATACGTTTCATTAATACAGATCCAACCATTCCACGCCAGCCAACAATGCCAACATTTTTTCCAGTTTTTTCCAATGGGTCACTCCTTTCTCAATCAAAAAAATGATTGATAATTTTTTAAAATACTATCTTAAGCAGATCTTATTTATTACTCTTTTTTCTTATAAGATACCAGTCTTTTACAAAATATTTTTGATTGTTGATGAAAATAAAAAAATCCTAATCACAGATTCTAAAATTGAAAAAACAAACCTATTTTGGTATGAGTCATAAACTAAAAAAAAAATAAAATTTTTAATGTAAATTCAAAAAACAAGGAGAAAAAGAATGGATAATGAATCCACAGAACTGAACATTGTTTTTATTTTTATTTTGCTCTTGGTTCTTTTTTTCAGCTATTGTGCCATCCCATCAAACGAAACACAAAAAATATCTCACAAAAAATATACAAAACGTGTTTTGAAAAAACAAAAAACAACAATGGACGATCATGATAAAATTCAATCTGCTGATGAGCATAAAGAAACAGCACTAAAACATGACAAGTCTGAAGAAGGCCATGTAAAAGAAAAAATGTCCATGGTCAAAGAGAGTAAGCCAACGATTGCTTTACATTCTAAACAAACGCCGGAAAAGACGAATGGGTCCGATATTATTGCCATGAACAACCCTATGTATGAAAAGCATAAAAAAGGAATTGTATTGTTTACCCATAAAAAACATATTCAGGAATATGCCATTGCCTGCGGCGATTGTCACCATGATGAAAAAGGGACACCATTGGAACTATCTGCAAATGATCCGGTTAAAAGTTGTATTGAATGTCACAAAGGCACCCAAAAGTCTAAAGATGAACAATTGAGTGAAGAAGAAAAAATAGCTAAATATCATTTTGAAGCAATTCATGCCAATTGTGTTGAGTGTCACAAAAGCTATAATATTGAAAAAGGTGACCCTAATGGGAAAAGTCCGGCACCGGTTTCGTGTAATAAATGTCATCCTAAAAACAAATAAAAGGGATCTGAAAATAAAACAGCCAATTGTCACAAAAAATTGTGGCATTGGCTGAAATTAAAGCTAAATATAATTTAATCCGGCTAAATTAAGCCTGGTTAAAATACACTGGTTTCCATATCATTTTATCAATCAAGGTGTTCATTCTTTCCACATCGTCATTGTGCTTGTATTCCGCAAAGGCACATCCTTTTTTACAAACACCTGCTTTGATGGCTTCTGCAGCAACTTTTTTGGCGACTTGAACAGATACTTCCCGGAGTTTATTCAGAGGCGGACAAAGGATGCCATGTGCAAGCTCTTCTTTGCTGATATATTCTGCAACTGCATGGGCGGCAGCAGAAAAGAATATCGGCAAGACTTCAGTGGCACCGGATGCCACAATGCCCAGGCCAACCCCCGGAAAAATAAAGGCATTATTCATTTGACCGATTCTGATATCTTTACCATTCAGTTTAATATCAGGAAAAGGAGAACCCGTTGCCACAAGGGCTTTACCATTGGTCCATTCATAGATATCCTTTGGCAATGCTTCCGCTTTTGAGGTCGGGTTGCTCAATGGAAGAACAGCAGGCCTGTCAGTATTTAGCATGACTGCATTGATAATTTCTTTGTTAAAGCATCCGGGCTGTCCGGAAGTCCCGATTAATACAGTGATGATAGGCAATTGCATCTGCACCGGTTGGGGATTCGATCCAATCGTTTCAAATGGCTTATTTATCCACTCCCAAAGATCTTTATAAGTGAATAAATTCTATCTCAAAAAAGCCAGCAAATTCGATAAGGACCAATCAAACTTGGACTTGAGTTGGAGAAATTTAATCAGCAGCATGGCAATCAGTGCTGTCCAAATTTGAATATTAAGGGCATTTTCAGTTGTTCCAACAAAGATCTTGATTCTCAGGTTCTGTTTTATCGCCTTGAAAAACAATTCGATTTGCCACCTGTCTTTATAAATGGCAGAGATGGTTGTGGCACCAAATTCATAGTGATTGGTCAAAAGGATTATCTCCCGTTGATTCTCAGCATCCCATACAACAACCTGCGAAGCAGAAAGCGGCACTCTTTGCGGGCTTTATATCCGGTAAGTTTGATGACTTCATCGGATAAAACATTGCGATTAAACTCAGCCCAGGGGAATAAATTGAGACACAAAGAGATTGGTGTGCTGTCCAAAGACAACAGTTTATTTTTAAACCTGAATTTATGTTTGCCCGGTGAGGCTTTCCGGCTAAAATCAAGAGTATTGTAAAACAAACCAATGACCTCAGCTTTTAAAACCCTTTGAATATTTTTTTTGTTTTATGCTTCATAACCAAATTATTAAATTTATTGCGGTTAAAAAATGCTAACAGTTGACTGAAAAGGCTTGCATGTCGTATCATCATTTTGGAATTTTCCTTTTTGCGGTTTGTCTGGTTTTTGTGTGGTAACAACAACCAAAATCCCATAAGGAGAATTCCTACAATAATTTTTTATCTAAATCCCATTTTTGGACAATAGTGTTAATTAATAAAAAAAGTTATTAAAACTTTTCAAAACATACTATAGTAAAAAGCTGAAAATAGAATTAAAAAATCATGATCTGGTGTAATGATTATAAAATTTTCATAACACAATAATAGCGTTTCATTATATGAAATAAAAATATGGAAAAAGGATAAGCATGAAACAAAGTCGTGTAATGATAACACAAAAACCGGAGTGGTCAGTTCATTCAGATTTGCTTGTATATTGTCTGGCGCAAGAAAAGAATAAAATGCCCAAGACGAATTTGATTTTAAAAGATCCAGTTAAAAAAGCATACGAAATAGGAGATTTTTCAGGTAAATCAAAAGAGACTTTATTGCTATATCCTCCATTTAATAACATACAAAAACAGGTGAATGCAAAAAGAATTTTGGTGATGGGAATGGGCGAAATTGGTAATAATGAAGATTTTTCTGAAATATCTGAGATCCTGCGCAAGATTGGGGGAGAAATTGCAAAGGTAAGTGAAAAAATAAAAGCAAAAACGCTGACTATTTGTCTGCCATCCATCAAATCCGTAAATATTGAAAAAACAGCCCAAATGCTCACAGAAGGGGTATTGCTGGGAGATTATCGGTTTTTGAAATATAAGAAAACCAGTCAAAAAGAAAGTGATTATTCAGGTCTTGATACGATCCGGCTGGCTGGGGAAAAATCAGAAAAACTTATCAGGAAGGGAATGCGTCTGGGAACTACGGCAGCGTTTGCTGCCTGCAAGGCAAGAGATATGGCCAATGAACCGGGAAATGGCTGGACCTCTTTGGAGTTTGCCGACTATGCTAAAACCTTGGCAAAAAACTATGGCCTTAAATATACCTGTCTTGAAAAAAAGGATATGAAAAAATTAGGCATGGGCGGTATTCTGGCAGTCAACCAGGGATCTGCCATACCTCCTAAAATGGTGATTCTTGAATACCAGTCAAAAAAAAAGACAGCGGACATCCTGTTATTTGTTGGAAAAGGCGTAACCTTTGACTCTGGTGGGATCAGTATCAAACCATCTGCCGGCATGGAAGAGATGAAATACGATATGTGCGGTGGTGCAGCCGTTCTGGCTCTTATGCAGGCTGTGGGAGAAGAACAACCCGATCTGAATGTCGTGGCAATCGTCCCGGCGACTGATAATATGTCCGGCAGTTCAGCTGTTCGGCCTGGAGACATTATTCAGCATTTCAATGATGTAACCTCTGAAATTGTCAATACCGACGCCGAAGGCCGCATGATTTTAGGCGATGCCCTGTCTTATGGAATAAAGACCTTTTCTCCGGATGGTGTTATTGATATTGCCACATTGACCGGGGCAGTCATCATTGGTTTGGGCCACCACCATTCCGGCTTGATAAGCAATAATGATGCGCTTTCAGACTGCTTGATCGATGCGGGTAAACAAGCAGGAGAACCCATATGGCGGCTGCCGTTGACCAAAGATTATATTAAACAGATTGAATCAAAAGTGGCTGATATCAAAAATGTTGGTGGGCGTCCGGCAGGCTCCATTACTGCAGCAGCCTATCTGTCCAAATTTGTGGGAGATATTCCCTGGGCTCATCTTGATATTGCCGGCACTGCCTGGGATTATACAAAAAAATCTTATATACCCGAAGGACCGTCAGGAATTTGTGTCAGAACTTTTATTACCTTGATTCGCAATTGGAAAAAAGGGGCTTTAAAATAAAAGTTTATTCCTTGATCATCTGTCTGAGGACATAGTGAAGAATTCCACCGTTTTTAATGTAATCAATCTCAATATCAATATTGAGCTTTACAATGACCTGAAACTCAGTTTTTAAATCGTTTTTTGATGCAATGACCGTTAAAAGGCTGCCGGGCTGGATCTGATCCAACCCCTTGATCTCAAATATTTCATCGCCTTTGAGCCCAAAAGAATCCAGAGATTCATTTTCCTGGAAAACCAGTGGCAAAACTCCCATACCAACCAGATTGGAGCGGTGGATTCGTTCAAAAGAAGCGGCAATCACGGCTTTAACTCCTAAAAGCGCGGTTCCTTTGGCAGCCCAGTCTCTTGACGACCCGGTACCGTATTCGCTACCGCCAAATACCAGAAGATCGGTTCCTTCTTTTTGGTACTTTTCTGACACATTAAACACATAATCCTGAACATTTTCCGGGAATTTAAGTGTCAGGCCGCCCTGGTCGGAGACAAGTTTGTTTTTTATCCGGATATTAGCAAAGGTGCCTCTCATCATCACTTCATGATTTCCTCTGCGGGAACCATAAGAATTAAATTCCCATGGTTTGACGCCATTTTCAATCAGATATTGTCCTGCTGGATAATCAACCGGGATACCACCGGCCGGAGAAATATGATCGGTGGTGACAGAATCTCCCAGGACCAGAAGGGCTCTGGCATTTTTAATGTCCGACATTTTGGGGACATCTTGTGAAAAATGTGTAAAAAAGGGTGGGTTCTGAATATAGGTAGAGTGTTTATCAAACACAAAGGTGGTGCTTTCTTTGACTTCAAGTTCCTGCCAGAGCTTATCCCCTTTAAAAATATGGGCATACTGGTCTTTGAAAAACCGTTCATGAACATAGGTTTCAACAAATTCATTGATCTGATCCGCATCAGGCCAGATATCTGTCATAAAGACCGGGGTTCCATCTTTTGAAATCCCCAAAGGCTGTGTTTCAACATCAATATCCATTCGTCCGGCAATGGCAAACATGACCACAAGGATAGGTGACATCAGATAATTGCCTTTGACATCCTGGTGGATTCGGGCTTCAAAATTCCGGTTACCGGACAATACCGACATGACATCCAGGTCATGTTTTTTTATTGATTCTTCAATAAACGGATCAAGTGGGCCTGAGTTCCCAATGCAGGTCATGCAGCCAAAGCCTGTATTGTTGAATCCTAATTGTTCAAAAAAGGTCATCAAGCCTGAATTATTCAAATAATCCAACACCACCCGTGAACCCGGAGACAGAGAGGGTTTAACATACCATGGAATGGACAGCCCTTTTAGCACAGCATTTTTTGCTGCAAGGCCCGCTCCGATCATGGTATATGGATTGGAAGTATTGGTGCAGGAGGTAATGGCTGCAATAACAATACTGCCATTGGTCAGGGCATGGGCGTGGTTATCCGGGTTGATTTGTATTTTTTCTCTTTTTTCAAGGTTGAAGGCTTTGCTGGTTTTTTCTTTTACTTCAGCCAGTGAAATACGGTCCTGGGGCCTTGAAGGACCGGCTACTGAGGTTTGGATCATTGAAAGATCCACATCGATTTTTTTAGAATATTTAATATCTTGGGTATATGTGTTAAAAAAACCACAGGCCTTGCAATAGGCTTCAACACGGGCAGCAACCTCGGGACGGTTGGTTTTTTTAAGATAGGTCAGTGTATGGTCGTCCACTGGGAAAAAACCAGCCGTTGCCCCGTATTCCGGTGACATATTGGAGATGGTGGCGCGATCGGTCAAGGTCAGGTATTTTAGTCCTTCTCCAGTATATTCTACAATCTTTTCCACAACATTTTCTTTTCTTAAGATATTTGTCACATATAGGGCGACATCTGTGGATGTAATTTGTTTTTTTGGTTTCCCGATGAAATTAACACCAATAATCTGGGGTAGATTCATGTAATAGGGCTGCCCCAGCATAACGGCTTCTGCCTCAATACCGCCCACCCCCCAGCCAAGTACTCCCAGTGCATTAATCATGGTGGTGTGGGAATCGGTCCCAACCAACGTGTCTGGAAACGCTTCAAGGCCGTCTGTTGTCTGTTGTGTTGAAATCACCTGGGCCAGGTATTCTAAATTGACCTGGTGGCAGATACCTGATTCAGGCGGAACCACCCTGAAGTTATCAAAGCTTTTCTGGGCCCATTTTAATAATTGATACCGTTCTTTGTTTCGTTCATATTCTTTCTGGGCATTTAAAAAGAAAGAATTTTTTTCTCTAAAATGATCGACCTGGATAGAATGATCAATAACCAGATCCACCGGAACCATGGGATTGATTTGTTCAGGATTTTTGCCTGCTGCCCTTACTGCGTCCCGCATGGCCGCAAAATCGACCACGGCCGGTACGCCGGTAAAATCCTGCATCAATACTCTACCGGGATAAAAGGCAATCAGTTCAGAGGTCTGGTCAGAGGTCTGGTCAGAGGGTTGGTAGAATTTTACAGCAGAGAGAATGTTTGACCATTTTATGAGATTGCCATCCATATTTCTGGCCATATTCTCTATCAGAACCCTTGCTGCAAATGGCAGGTGACTGATGTCTGCCAATCCCTTTTTTTCAAGAATCTGAAGATTATGAACAATATATTCATTCTGGCCAAGCAATCGTTTTTCTTTTAAAGGATAATCTGTCATTTATCTGCTCCCCAGTTGAATGATTTCCATTTTGATTGAAAAGTATCAGGTATCTGGACAATTGTATTTTCCGAATAATCAAAAAAAACAATACCGGTTTTGGCCTTTAGGACAAGGGTTTTATTTTGTGAATGAGATACCTGGTAAAAAACATCAAATCCGTATTTATTAAAGTCAGTAACCGCCATTTTAATCGTCAGGGTGTCTCCATGAAAAGATTGGGACTTATAAATAACAGCTATATCTGAGATGACAATACCCTTGCCATCAATATTTGTTTCCGTGAAGCCAAAATGGTGGAGAAATCTGACACGGGCTTCATGTAAAATTGAGATAAAGGCGTCATGGCCAACATGTTTGCCATAGTTAATATCTGAAATCCTGATATCAATTTTGGTTTCAAAAATAAATTCATCCGGTATGTTGATTTCTAATATAGCCATGATCAGCCTTTTGTATAAGTTAGGTCCTGACGGTAAACCTGTAATAGTTTTTGAGCATATGCTCCGCACTGATCCGGGTGCAATGTGAAACAAATATTTATAAACTAAATCAGGGAAGAGCCGGATCGTCTTCGTGAAGAGATGCTTTGCCCTAATACCCAACCCAGAATGAGGGTACCAACACCTGCGAGGAACCATTTGATCATGCCGATTTTCAGTATGGACTTGTTCTTTTTTTCCAGTGCGGCAAGCTTTGTGTTCAACGATTGGTTTTCTTGTTTTAAGGTTTCGTTGTCGGTTATAATAGTTTGAATATTTTTAGATTGCTGGATCAGGGTGTTGTATTTTCTATTGTTTTCCGACAAAGAATGGGTCAATGCTTTGTTCTCGCTCAGGCTAGATTGCAAGGAGGTTTCAAGAGATTGAATTTTTTGTACCTTTTCGTCATTGGAAGATGATAGTTGGCCTTTCAATGCCTCATTGGCAGATTCAAGATTTGAAACTTTTTTTTCAAAAGATTTGATATCCTGCTCCAATTGTTTGATGATCCTGATTTTTGGAGTTTGAAAAATAATAAATTTTTTATCTACCCATCCAATTTCTTTGGATTGAAGTTCAACCTTGTAAAAACCGTCTTGTTCTTCAATAATATTAACAGGTGTGCTGCTTTCCAGAGTTTTGATAACAGTATAAGAGGTACCGGGCCCTTCTCTGAAGGTCAATAGCAGTAAATCAGAAACATAACCGGTTTTTGCAATAAGGATTTGGGGGACCAAACAGATGGTTAGGGCACACAGTATACAATAAAAGAAAAAATTTTTCATATTTTTTAGCCTCCACGCTTTTTTAAGCTTCAATAGCAAGCCTTGGCTGATTTTACAATAAAAAACTCTTGCCAAGTTATGGTTAACCAGAGTATCAATCAAGTCGAATAAATTTTTTTAAACAGGTCAGGCCTTAATGAACCAGTCTTTTTATTATAAATTATGTATTGTCAATATTATTAATGGTGTAGTAGAAGGGCTTTCTAAATATTCCCATCCCAGCAAGGTTGCCTTGATTTTCGCTGCCCATAAAGATGATCCCATCCATGTATTTGATCCTCAAAATGTTTTAAAAGGGCATGAACCAAAACTTAAAGAAGTATATTTCGATAATGAGACAAATTGGCGAGAAAGAATTGAAAAAAAGATTAAGAATCAACCTCTTGGATATATTGCTGCTGAGAATGACCTGGAATTAACCGGTCTGATTTCCTATGGCGGATGTTCTTCTGAGTTTTTTTACCAGATGTGGTTAACTGAACATCATCCTGATATGTGCTCCATTCATCCAACAGAACGATGGCTGGAACAGGCAGCTAACCTTTTGGCCCATGACTACCATTCAAAAAGTGCTGCGATTAACTCATCAGATTATGTATTGAAAAATTATTCGCTCCAGGCTATTGCCGACTATATTGTCGATGAGCGAGACCAGAATCTCTGGTTTGACAGCAAGATTTTAATTCCACCGATTTTAAATGATATATTAAATATTTCCAAAACCCGGGAAGAAGGGGCATGGGCCAGAGGAACGCTTTTTTTTACCGATCCCCAGCGACTTGAAGAGATTTCGTTTATTACCAAAATTCAACGGCATGAACGGCCGGTGATCAGTAATGCCAAACATATTCGAAAATTATTGCTGGCTGTTGAAAATTCAGACCGAAAGCTGGTATCTGATGGCTGTACGATCATCGGCATTACAGATAGTGATATCCCTGATTTTGCCATTGCTGCTGATTACAGAGGCGATCATGGGTTTTTAAGACTGGGTAATGAAAAGATCGCATCTTTTTTTGATGGTAGTTTTCATTCAACCACACGGGAAGCCAGAATGGTTGAGCTCGAAGAAATCCTTTTAGATTCCAATATTGATCTTGAAACTGCTACCCGGTTGTTCCAATTGATTTCACATCTGGTTCACCATGCTGGTGCAGGCCGACATGGCTGTACTATTGTGGTGGATCTTCATAAAATACCTATCCGCCTATCGGGTCATGTACTTGATCCCTCTTTAAGCCTTTTAGAACCTCAAAATGTAGACCTTGTCAGCTCCTTGTTAAAGATTGATGGTGCCGTACATATAACCGCAGATTTGAAAATTAAAGGTTTCGGGTGTCTGCTGGATGGGAAGTCTATTAATTGGGAAAATATGGCGAGAGGTGCTCGGTACAATTCTGCCTTGCGGTTTTCAGCTGATCACAGTCAGGTGATTGTGGTGGTGGTATCATCAGACCGACCGGTATCAATTATTTACAATGGAATTGAAATTAACGCTTTCAGCCAATGGAGGCCAGTCTATCCGTATACGCCTGAAGCAATTAGCCTGAAAAAATATTTAAATGGAGTTTTATTATGACCAATGACCCAGTTCATAACCATGATCACCACCATCCCCATACTCACGGGTCTGATAAGGGTCATGTCCACAATCATGCACAGGAAATGACCCTGGAACAAAAGTTGGAAAAACTGCTCGGACATTGGATTGATCACAATGACAGCCACAAAGATACCTTTTTTACGTGGGCCCAGCGGGCAAAAGAGGATGGGATACTTTCGGTGGCCCAAAATATTGAACGAGCAGGACAATTATCTGAACAGGTCACAACCCTTCTTAAGGATGCATTAAGCGAACTTAAAAGATAGTTGCTGATACCCCCTTTAGCAGACGATCTTAAGATTATAACAATGGATAAAATGATGGCTTCGATCAAAGCACTTGCCGGTCAGCGATTGATGTTGGGATTTGATGGTCCCATCTTTAATGATGATATCAAACACATTATTGAAGATATCAAAGTTGGTGGTATCATTTTATTTGCGTCAAATATAGAAAATCCTGAACAGACGACACGGCTTTGCCATGATTGCCAGGCCTATGCAAAAGATTGTGGTCTACCGCCTTTGATTATTGCTGTGGATCAGGAAGGCGGAACTGTCGCACGGCTTAAAAACGGCTTCACCCAATTTGATGGCAATCCATTTATCCGCTCTATTAAAGATGCACAAGATTTTGCACGAATTACAGCAGTAGAATTAAAGGCTGTTGGTATTAATATGAATCTTGCCCCGGTTCTCGATATTGCCCCGGACGGAATGGACAGTATCATGAAAGACAGAGCTTTTAAAGGAGATGCAAAAAAAGTATCAATGCTTGGCCGGAAAATTATTAATACCCTGCAAAAAGAGGGAATCATGGCTGTGGCCAAACATTTTCCCGGTATCGGCAGGACAGTGCTGGATTCCCATTTTCATCTTCCTAAACTGGATATATCGCTTGAAACCCTTGAACAATCAGATTTAATTCCGTTTAAAGATGCAATGGAATCAAATGTTTCCGGTATCATGCTGTCTCATATATTTTATCCACTATTGGATCAAGAATGGCAGGCCAGTCTTTCTCCGGCAATTGCCGGTGATCTGTTGCGAAAACAACTGAGATATGATGGTTTGGTTCTTACTGATGATTTGGACATGAAAGCTATTGGCCATGATATGAAAACCTGTATCAAGCAGATATTGCTCGCACAAATTGATATGGCTCTGATCTGTCATACGGGTCCAAATATTGATATTGCCGCAGATGAGATTTGTCGTCTTCTTGCCAAAGATTCATCCTTATTTACAATGGGCAGGGAGTCGGTTGAACGGATTTTAAGATTTAAAAAAAAATATTTGAAATATTCAGATTAATCGATTCGTATTCTGGAAAATACATCATGATCCAGTCGGCAAAGTTGATTTTGTTGGATCATGGTGGTTCCCCTGGCGGCTATCATGGCGGCATTGTCACCGCACAAGGCAACAGGTGGTGCAAAAATCATTATATTCTTTTTGCTTGCTTTTTGGGATAATTTTTCAACAAATGTCTGGTTTGCAGAAACACCACCTGAAACACCAATCTGTCGGCAATTTCTAAAAAGGGCGGCATTGATCAGTTTTTGGGATAAAACATCGATAACTGCCGCTTGAAATGATGATGCCACCTGGGCTTTGTCATCATGGCTTAAGATTTTTTTATCGTGAATATATCGAGCCACAGAAGATTTAATCCCACTGAAGCTAAAATCAAAACTGTCTTTTTCAAGCATGGATCGGGGAAATGAAATTGTATCAGGGTTTTTTGTTTTTGCAAGCGTTTCAATGATGGGGCCTCCGGGATATCCAAGGTCCAGCATCTTAGCAACTTTGTCAAAGGCTTCACCTGCTGCATCATCTCGGGTCTGACCCATGAGTTCAAAATGGTCGTAAGAGCAAACAAAATAAATATTGGTATGTCCGCCTGAAACCACCAGGGCAATAAAAGGGAAAGCAGGGGGGTGGTCGGTTAAAAATAGCGAATAAATATGGGCTTCTAAATGGTTAACCCCGACAAAAGGCAGATTTCTTGCCCAGGCAAATGCTTTGGCAAAATTAAATCCAACTAAAAGGGCACCAATCAGGCCCGGACCGCGGGTCGCCGCAACACCTTCGATATCATTAATGGTGATAGCCGCTTTTTGTATGGCTTGGTCAACAACAGGGCCAATGGCTTCGATGTGCATGCGGGAAGCAAGTTCGGGAACAACACCACCATATTTATGATGGACCTTAATCTGGGAAGCAACAACTGAGGAAAGGACATGGGTTCCATCTTTAACAATAGCGGCTGCGGTTTCATCACAGGAGGATTCAATCCCTAAAACAATCATGGGTTTAAGTGATGATCAGACCCATACAGTCTGGGTTTCATTGTTTTCTCTGGATTCGATTTCACCGATGAAATAGGCTTTTTCATCCATTGCCCCCAGCCGATCCATCACCTCATGGGCAGACTGTTCCGGAACAACAATGACCATGCCGATGCCGTTATTAAATGTCCGGTGCATTTCTTTTTCCGGAATATTTCCTTCTTTTTGAAGGATGTTGAACACAGGTGGCCGCTGCCATGCGTTTTTATGAACAATAGCTTTACAGGCTTCAGGGATAACCCGGATGATATTTTCATCAATGCCACCGCCGGTGATATGAACCAGGCCGTGTATGGGAAGGTCCCTTATCAGACTTAAGATGGTGGGTACATAGATGGTGGTTGGTTTTAAGAGTTCTTCACCAAGACAGGTGTCAAGGTCATTTAATCGGGTGTTTATATCATATTTGCATTTATCGAAAAATACTTTTCTAACCAGGGAAAATCCATTGGAATGAATGCCACTAGATGCCAGGCCGATGAGTTTATGGCCGTTTCTAATGAATGAGCCATCAATGATTTTAGTGTTGTCCACAAGTCCAACTGAAAAACCAGAAAGGTCGTATTCCCCCTCCTGATAAAGTCCCGGCATTTCAGCGGTTTCTCCACCTATCAGGGCGCAGCCAGCCTGGTTGCAGCCATCGGCAATACCGATCACGATTTGTTCAGCCACTGCATTGTCCAGCTTCCCCATGGCTATATAATCAAGGAAAAATAAAGGTTTAGCTCCCTGAACGATGATATCATTCACGCACATGGCCACAAGATCAATGCCGATGGTATCATGCTTGTCCATCATAAAAGCAATTTTAAGCTTGGTGCCCACACCATCTGTGGAACTGACCAGAACCGGATTGGAAACATTAGAAAGATTAAGGGAGAAAAGGCCGCCGAATCCGCCTATTTCACCCATGACACCCGATCTTGGGGTAGTTTTTGCAATATCTTTAATACGGTCAACCAGCCGGTTTGCTTTGTCGATATCAACACCGGAATCTGCATATGTTAAATAGTCGCTCATTTATGCTCACCTATTTGAAATTTTAGTTATCGAAACTTGATTAAAACCTTTTTATATTAAACAGAAAGTGTTGAGAAGTCAAAAGCTTTTTGACATCAGCATTTGAATATTGTATCTATTTTATTTTTAAACAAACTCAAATTTTTGGAGAATTGAACCAATGGAAACAATCAATATTGGAATTCTGGGATACGGTGTTGTCGGCACGGGCGTGGCAAAGCTGTTAATCGAAAAAAAAGAGCTTTTGGCATCCAGAATAGGCGCAGTTTTAAACCTTAAATCCATTGCTGATATTGATACCACGACAGATCGAGGTCTTGATTTAAAACAGACCCAATTGCTTTCAGATGCAGCATTGGTTTTAGATGACCCTGATATTGATATTATTGTGGAAACCATTGGTGGTGAAATCATTGCCAAAACATTTATTGAAAAAGCCCTGGAAAATAAAAAACATGTGGTAACGGCCAATAAGGCTCTTTTAGCTGGATTTGGAAACGGTTTGGTGAAAATTGCACAAAATAACGGTGTTGACCTGGCATTTGAGGCCAGCTGCGGCGGATGTATGCCCATTATAAAATCCTTAAGAGAGTCTTTGGTGGCCAATGATATTGGTTCCATGACTGGTATATTGAATGGTACCTGCAATTACATATTGACCCGGATCTCACAGGATGGGTCTGAATTTGCAGATGCATTAAGAGATGCCCAGGATTTAGGATTTGCAGAAGCAGAACCCTCCCTGGATATTGACGGCCATGATACCGCTCACAAACTGGCTATTTTAAATTCTCTGGCCTATGGCATGGAAATTAATTTAAAAGATATTCATGTGGAAGGAATACGCAATATTACCCCGGTGGATATCGAATTTGCCAGGGAGTTTGGGTATACCATCAAGCTTTTAGCTATTGGTAAAATGCATGGTAATCATGTGGAAGCAAGGGTCCATCCCACCATGATACCAAACATCAATCCATTGTCCCATGTGGATCAGGCCATGAACGCCATTGTCATTGATGCTGATGCCACCGGTCAAACAATGCTTTATGGTAAGGGGGCGGGTATGATGCCCACCGGCAGTGCCGTTGTCAGTGATATTGTGGATATTGCCAGAAATATGATTGCCGGTGCCAGGGGACGGATGCCGATTTTAGGATATATAACAAAAATTAAAAAACAACTTTCTATTTTACCCATGGAAGAGCTTTGGACCCGTTATTATCTGAGGTTTGAGGCCAAGGATCATCCCGGCGTGCTGGCCATGATTTCAGGGGTGTTGGGCAAAAATAATATCAGTATTAAATGTGTCCACCAGAAAGGCCGGAGCAGTGATGAGGGATTGGTTCCTGTGGTTATGATTACTCACATGGCCAAGGAAGCCAGTGTACAAGCGGCTTTGAGTGAGATTTTCAAAACTCAGTCCGTTGTTGGAGATCCTGTTGTTATTAGAATCGAAGAAATTGCCTCTGAGGAGTAGAAAAAAAATGAAAATGATTGTTGCAGACCTTGAAGGGGTCTTTTTACCTGAAATCTGGATCAATGTTGCACAGAAAACAGGGATTGAGGAACTTAAATTGACTACTCGTGATATCAGCGATTATGATGTGCTGATGACCAAACGGCTGGCCATATTAAAAGAGAACAATGTCAAAATCCAAGATATCCAAAATGTGATTGCCTCCTTAGATCCGCTGGATGGGGCTGTAGAAATTTTGGCCTGGATCAGAGAAGAATCGCAGATTCTTATTCTTTCGGATACGTTTGAAGAATTTGTAAAACCATTGATGAAAAAGCTCAACTTTCCGGCATTGTTTTGTCATAACTTGACCATCGACTCTGACGGCAATATTATTGATTACAATCTTCGGATCGATAATCAAAAAAAAAGGGCCGTACAGGCCTTGAGAGGATTGAATTATGAAGTCATTGCATTTGGTGACTCATATAATGATATTGGCATGATCCAGGAAGCTGATTATGGTTTTTTCTTTTGTCCACCGGAATCAGTGATAACCGATTTCCCCGAGGTTCCAGTGACAAGAAATTATGAGGAACTTAAAAAAATGCTCAAATCTTTGTTATAATGATGACATATAATATTGACGCCTTTAAAACGGTAAAAGCCATAGTCATTGGCGATCTGATGATCGATGAATACCTGTGGGGCAGTGTTGAAAGGATCTCGCCTGAAGCACCGGTTCCCGTGGTTTGTGTCCAGAAAGAAAGCCATACCCTGGGGGGTGCCGGTAATGTAATCAATAACCTTGTGGCCATGGGGGCTAAGGTTACAGCCATCGGAACGGCCGGCACAGGAAAGGCTGGCCAGATGATCTTTGACATACTTGATCAGTTAAGTATCAGTACAGACAATATCATCAGTGAACCTCAAAGACCCACCACTCGTAAAACACGGGTGATCGCATCCAATCAGCAGGTCTTGAGAATTGACAGGGAAGTTAAAAAAGATATCACTGATGAAACTTTAAAAAAGCTGGTTGCAAGCATTGAGAAAAATATTAAAGATGCGAATCTGGTAATTCTTTCAGATTATAATAAAGGATTGGTCACCAAAGAGCTGGTTAAAGAGACGGTCAGGCTGGCTAAAAAATATCAGGTGTTGATCCTGGCAGATCCGAAATCATTAAATTTTTCAAAGTATGAGGGTGTTACTGTTTTGACCCCCAATAAAAAAGAAGCCAGTCTTGCCGCCAACATGGAGATCCAATCTGATCAGGATCTGTTTGATGCCGGCAATAAGATCATGGAAATAGTTAAACTTGAAAAGCTTGTGATCACTTGTGGCAAAGACGGGATGATGCTGTTTGAAAAAAACAACTCCCCCTATCACATTGAATCCAATGCTCAGCAGGTCTATGATGTCTCAGGAGCCGGGGATTCCGTGATTTCTATTTTAGGCCTTGGTCTTGCTACGGGAGCCAGTTTTATACAAAGTGCTCAAATGGCCAATGCCGCAGCCGGCATTGTCGTGGCAAAGGTTGGCACGGCCACAGCTTCCATTGATGAACTCAAACAGGCTCTTGTTTGATCATCACCCATACTTGTCCTGAAAATTTTAAAAAAGCTTGACTATTACAAGTTGAGTCTATATATTGCCCTTCATGATGCGGGGTGGAGCAGTCTGGTAGCTCGTCGGGCTCATAACCCGAAGGTCGTTGGTTCAAATCCTTCCCCCGCTACCACAAAAATTTCAAGGGTCTCAGCGTTTGTTGAGGCCTTTTTTTGTTTTTGAATCCTTATTGATACCCAAAAGATGAAAAGCTGTAATTATTTTCAAATGTAAGATAGTATATCCCTTTTGTTATGTAATCAGAATCGGTTTATCAATGGGCATCCATTGACATCAGCTTCATCCGGGATTATTGTTTTTAATATTGTAAAAACATGGCAGGTGGTGAACAAATAAAAAAAATGGACAGACAAGGACTAAAAATTAAGGATTTATATAGTGGCGCATGAATACTCGGTCAGAGTTCACGACTGGCTGAAAGATAAAATAAATGAAGTCAATCTTAAGCTAAAACAAGCCAGAGATAAAAATGATGGAGGCGATGAAAGCTATTTTAACGGTCAGCTGGAACAACTTAAAGAAATCCGACAATATATGACCGATCATATAGATCTGAATACCCAGAAATATTATCAATAAGGAATCTTTATGGCGTACATATATCTATTCAATCTGTATGAACAGATCGATATTCATCTGGCTAAGACCAGAAAGATGATTGAAGATTCTCATACCAGTCTGATTGATATTCGATATCATGAGGGCAGGGCAGATATCCTTGGTGAGTTGAAATGTTTTCTTTCTAAGAATTTGGATCAAAAACTTCCCAAACGGATGCGAAAAAAAATATCCCTAAAAAAATAAAGTTCTATGACCCGTCAATATCTTTATTGAATATTAAAATAAACCTATAGAAAAACCAAATTGATTTTAAAGGAGATCATTGATGAAAGATGAAATTACTGCAGTTCAAACCATGATTGATACCTTGATTGAATTTAGTGTCAGTTACGGCTTCCAGGTATTGGGTGCAATTATTATCCTGGTTCTTGGTCTTATTGTTGGCAGTCAGGTGGGCAAATTTTTGTTTAATCTCATGCAGCGTAAAAATATTGACATCACACTGGCAAAATTTATGTCTGGTGTTGCTAAAATTTTGATTATTGCTTTTGCTGTTATTATCTCTCTTGGAAAATTTGGTATCACCATCGCTCCTTTTATCGCAGCCATAGGTGCAGCAGCATTTGGTGCCAGTTTTGCCCTGCAAGGCCCTTTGTCCAATTATAGTGCCGGTCTGGTTATCATCATTGGCATCAGTGAGTTCGCAGATTCTTCCGTGAATATTGGATTCCGGTATTGGGTTCCCACAATAAAATATTTTAATACAGCGTATGCAGTTAACCTTGCTGTCTTTAAAGCATTTAATGAAAATAATATTAATATTCCATTTCCGCAAAGAGATGTAAGAATGATATCAAAAGTTTAAAAGGAGTTTGCATGCTAAAAAACAGTGAAGTGGATCTGAGCCTTTATGTAAAAAAACATATTTTTGTCACGTCCGTTATTTTGTCCCTGGTTATTGGTTTTGTCGGTGGAACTATTTATTCATCATTTAAACTTGCAGGGCAGGGCTCAGCTCAGCAAGTCGGAGGCAATTCCACTGGGAAGGAACCACAAGAAGCCGCAAATAAACAATCAATGGAATTTGCATCCCAGATTTTAAAGCTGGAAACTTTTCTACAGCAAAACCCAGAAGATGCAGAAGCCTGGACAAAACTGGGGAATCTTTTTTTTGATTCCAAGCAACCGGCCAATGCCATACAAGCCTATGAGAAGTCTCTTTTGCTGGCACCAGACAAATTGGGAGTGATGACAGATCTGGGTGTGATGTACCGCAGAAATGATCAACCCCAAAAGGCTATTGAAATGTTTGATCGTGTGATTGCCCTTGATCCAAACTTTGAACAGGCCCGGTTCAACAAAGGTGTCGTCCTTCTCCATGATCTAAATGATTTCGATGGCGGTATAACCGCATGGGAAGAACTGGTGAAGATAAATCCTATGGCCGCGACGTCCAGCGGTGAAACCGTGGATGATCTCATCAAGAGAATGAAACAAAACAGATAGTGCCTGACCTGAATTTAAAAAAAATACAGACAAGGGATTTTGGTCGTTATACACTTGAAATTCATCGAAAGTCGATCCAACATATTTATTTCAGGATTCATCCATCCAAGGAATTGATTGTTGTTTCAGCTCCTTTCTCTGTAAAAGAAGCGACACTGAACAAGGCGATCCTTTCAAAAACCGGATGGATTGAAAATCAGATTAAATTGGCCGGTGCTAAACCATCAGCACCTGTCAATTTGTTTGTTACGGGAGAAAAAATTCATTTTCAGGGCCGATCCTGTCCTTTTGAGGTAATTTATCAACAAGGACGGCCCACTATTGTGATGCCACATGAAAATTTAATTGTTTTGAAAATTAAACCCGGCAGTGATGATGATCTAAGGCAAAAAAAACTCCTGTACTGGTTCAGAAGCCAGTTGAAAAAAAACATTCAAGATATGGTTGCAAAATGGCAGCCTGTTTTGAATGTGGAGGTCAGAGAATTTCGTGTTAGGAAAATGAAAACCCGGTGGGGCAGTTGTAATATCAGGATCAGGAGAATCTGCCTAAACTCAGCGCTTGTTCATTTGTCTCCTGTCTTTTTAGAATATGTGGTGGTTCATGAAATGGTTCACCTGCTGGAGCGGAAACATAATCAACGCTTCAAAGGGTATATGGATCAATTTATTCCTGACTGGAGACAATTGAAAAAAGAGTTGAATATGTTCAATTTATGAAAACGCTTCTTTTGTAGACAGCTTGACAGGATCTTGTTATCCCGTACTTTTGGGTAACCGCCCCCTTAAAAAACGGATCCTGAAAACGCTTCCCTCGTCTTTTTGTGAAAAAACACTGATATTGCCGCCATGTTCCTGAATGATTTTTTGGGTCATCAAAAGTCCTAGGCCGGTTCCTTCAAGTCCTTTAGTGGTAAAAAATTTATGGAAAAGCCTTTTTCTGTGCTCATCATCAATGCCGCATCCGTTATCTGCAATAGAAACGTAAATACTGCCTTCTTCTTCATATATGGAGATGATAATGGCTTTTTCCCTATCATCTTCAATTGTAGAATAAGAGTCAATGGCATTGCCCACAAGGTTGGTGATGCATTCATGAATTTTTTCGTAGTCCAGAAAGATGGGTGCAATCTTTTGTTTTTGTATCACAGATATTTGGATATTTTTTTCTTTCGCCATGAGTTCAAAAGATTCTGCCACTTCACGAGCAATGTCGGATGGGTTGCATTCTTCAGCACAGATAGCCCTGAAGCGGGCATAATTTAAAAAGGCCATGGAGAAGTCTCTGATTCGATTTATATTCCTTGACAGGGTCTCAATCCCTTTATGGACCCGTTTGATATCCCCTTTGCCAATTCCGGACTTAAGAAAATACATCCCACCATCAAGGGCGTTGATCAGGTTCTTAATACCATGGGCAAGGCCTGCAACGGTCTGTCCAACAATGGCCATACGTTCGGCCTCTATTTTCTCTTCTTCCAATTGTTTGAACTGACTGATGTCATGGACAGAAAAGGCCATACCCAGATTCTTTTCAGAGTCTTTAAGTCTGTTTCCGATCAACCGGCCAAAAAATATCTCCCCATCACTTTTTTTCAGTTTAGCCTCGGGCAAATACACATGGCTTTTTCCCTCTGATACCCGGGCAAGGAATCCTTTGGGCAACATGGTATTGATATCTTCCAAAGAGACGATTTGACCTTGGTCGATATCAAATAATTGACGGGCAGCTTTATTAAAAACTTCAACTTTCCCTCTTTCGCTGATTCCGACAATTCCATCCATTGAAGTATTGATCAAAGATTCAAGATAGTGGTGGGCGGTTTTAAGACGGTCCTGGAGTTTGATTGTTTTTGAAATATCCACTGCCATTTCCATGACCAGATCCTGTTGAGGATCTTCTCCTTTTAAAAGGTTGGTCACCACATGCAGATGAACCTTTTTTCCGTTGGGCAGATTCCAGGAATGATAGCCGGTGTGTTGCGCTCCATCATCAAACGTTTTTCTGGCCGTACAGTCCGCACATTTTTCTTGTTTGCATTTTAAAGCGGAAAAGCAATACTGGCCTTGGAGATCATGAAACATTTCGTCTGCCCGTTTATTGGCCCTGACAATTTTAAAGTTTCGATCAATGATGATGACATTGCAGGGCACTTGTTCAAACAGGAGCTTATATTCTTTTTCAGTCTTTTTAAATCGGGTGGTTTCCGTGGATATTTCGGCCAGGTATTTTATTTTCTGATTTTTATCCATAACTGGGACGGTATATTTAATATAGTGGATCAGTCGGTTGTCTTTATCCACACCGGTTTGTTCGCTGACACTGGTTTTTCCGTTTGAAAAAGCAAAGCGGCTGGTACAATCTTCACAAATTGCATTTGTTTTTTTATAGACATCAAAGCATTTTTTACCCTGCCAGGGGCCAAAACGATTTTCATAAGCCTGATTGGCATAGACAATATTTAAATCTTTATCTATTGCAGCAATGAAATTTGGAGAGGCGTTAAAAATTTTTTTTTCAATCCAATCTTTTGATTCCTGATCCATTTTAATCATACAATTATCCTTTATTAGTAATTGTAAGCAGCGTTTTTAATATACTCTATTTTTTTAATCGGTCAGAGTCTTTTTTTTTATTTGTCTGTATTTAACCCTTGACAACAGACCCAAAACTGTATTAATTCATACCAAAATGATATAGATTAAATTTATATATATTGCAACGATAATATTGAGAGATTTATGAAACTGGTTACACAAGTTAGATACGGTATTCGAATATTGCTTGATCTTGCCATGCATCAAAGTGAAGGTGTTGTCCAGATGAGTGATGTCGCTTCCCGTCAGAAGATTTCTTTAAAATATCTTGAGCAATTGATACGGCCGTTTAAAGAGGCTGGCTTTGTTGCAAGTAAACGCGGTAGAAAAGGCGGGCATTGTCTGGCCCGGAACCCTGAACAAATCACTTTGGCACAGATTATCAAAGTGTATGAAAAAGGTCATGATCCACTTGAACCGACCAATGATACCTCAAGCTGTTCAGAATATCAGGATTCTTTAATTAGAGAAGCCTGGGATGAGGCAATGGAAGCATTTTACAACAGGCTGGAACGAGTGACGTTATCTGATCTATCCATAGATACAACGAAAAAACTGTGGAGCGGGTCAGATTTATTGATATTTGGATAAACAAAGATTGAAATAAATCCTAATTTTTAACCACAAACAAGGAGTTTGGAATGAAAAAAATTGTAATACTTGGATCTGGTGCCGGCGGAACCATGTGCGCTGCAAAACTTAGAAGAGAGCTGGGACGTGACTGGCAAATCACCATTATTGATAATGACGAGAAACACCATTATCAGCCTGGATGGCTGTTTATTCCCTTTGGAATCTATACAGCCGCAGACTGTGAAAAACCCAAAAGAGATTTTATTCCCTCTGGTGTGGATTTCATTCTTGACGAAATTGTTGGTGTGAATACTGATAAAAAAGAAGTTGAATGCAAAAAAGGCAAATATAATTATGATTATTTGATCGTTGCCACAGGGTGTCAGCCGGTTCCCAATGAAGTTGACGGGCTTGAAGACTGGAAACCCGATTCTAAATCCAATGAGCATACCTTTTTTACCCAGGAAAGTGCTGTAGCGCTTTATCATAGAATGAAATACTTTGATAAAGGTAAAATGATTTTTAATATTGCTGAGATGCCGCATAAATGTCCGGTTGTTCCCATGGAATTTATTTTTATGGCAGACTGGTTTTTTGCTAAAAATGGTTGCAGAGATAATATTGAAATTGAATTTGTTACTCCTAATACCGGTATTTTTACCAAACCCATTGCGACCAGGGTTATGAGTGCAACGGCTGAAGAAAAACATATTATAGTTACTCCGAACTTTGACCTGGAAACCATTAATAAAGAAGAAAAATTTATTGAATCTGCCAAGGGTGAAAAGATTGATTATGATCTGTTTATCTCTACAATGCCGAACCTGGGCGCTGATTATGTAGAGAATTCAGGCATGGGTGATGGTATGGGATATGTCCTCACAGACCATCATACACTCAAAGCTGAAAAATATGACCATATTTATGTTTGTGGTGATGCCACCAACGTACCAACCTCAAAGGCGGGTTCGGTTGCCCATTATGAAGCAGATATTGTTGTAGAAAACTTGCTTCTTGAAATTGATGGAAAACAAGCTAAACCTTCTTTTGATGGTCATTCTACTTGTTTTATTGTGTCTGGCTATGACAAAGCGTTCCTTTTTGACTTTAACTATAAAACAGAACCGCTTCCTGGTAAATTCCCGTTCCCGGGTATTGGGCCTTTTGATCTCGTGGGTGAAAGCGCAACCAATTACTGGGGCAAGATGATGTTTAAATGGGTATACTGGAACCTTCTATTGTCTGGACAGGAGATGCCGCTTGAGCCTCAGATGGCAATGGCCGGAAAACATTGGCCCAAAGTTGAAACCGAATAGGAGGCCGATATGACAAATGAAGAGTTGATACTGGAGAAACTGGAGCGTATTGAAACCCAGATCCAGCCTTTGATTAAAACAAGTGCGATGTTAGGAGAATTGAAAAATGATCTTATTCCCCTTTCTAATCAGGCTACAGGCCTTTTTATTAAGCATCTCACTGAAATCGAGGCAGGATTCCAGCTTGAAGATTTTCTGGCACTGATGAAAGAGACTGCTCGAAATACTAATAATTTTATGTTTGCCTTAAAACAGATGGCCAGCATTATTGAATTTGTAAAAGATCTTGAACCGTTGATGAGAACCTCAGTTCCACAGATTATTCATTATCTTGATCAGCTGGAACAAAAAGGGGTTTTCAGGATTATAAAAGCCACTGTTGATCTGCGTACCAAGGTTGCTGCAACATATACGGCTGAAGACATTGAAGTCATGGGAGACGGTCTTGTCGCAACTCTCGGACTTCTTAAAAGTTTGTCTGATCCCAAGGCTGTCGAACTGTTGGAAAAATTGTCTCAGATTCCCTCTAAGGTTGAGTTGAAAAATGCAAAAAGTGTTGGTCCGTTCGGGCTTGTTTCTGCTGGCTTTAATCCTGAAATTGGTCAGGGCTTAGGGGTTCTAATGGAACTTACCAAAGCCATGGGCCGGATTAAACCGAACGATAAAGAGGCATAAATTAGACAGAAACAATAAGAATAAAGGAAGGACTTATGGCGAAAGCTTCTGAAAAAAAGATCCTTGTTGTGGATGATGAACCTGATGTGAGAAATTTTTTGACCGCCTGTATTCAGGATGCCGGATTCATTGTTGATTCAGCAGTGGATGGACAGGATGCTTTAGAAAAGATCGAGCAAGAGATTCCTGATCTGATGACCCTTGACATGGTTATGCCCAGAAAATCTGGTATCGAATTGATCCGGACGTTGAGGAAAAATGATAAATGGTCAAAGCTTCCCATCATTGTTATCACGGCACATGCACGAAATGAATTTGCAAGCGAAGATATCAAAAGTTTCAATGCATTTACATCCGGGCTCAAACCCAGACGTACTATTGAAAAGCCAGTGACTCCTGAGAAACTGGTGAATACGATCTGTGAAATTCTGGATGTTGAGCCTGAAATAATGTTTGTTGATAGTCAAGATAAATCAGCAGATGAAGCAAATCTGTTAAAGATGATCAAAGAAAGTGATCCAGAAACTCTTGATCAAATTAAGAGTTTTCTGAACACACTATAATTGTTGCATGTCATAAAAAAAGGTCTGCGGCAAAAATATCTGTCGCAGACCTTTTATCTATTTATCTATTTATCTTTAATCTCTATTACCGGACAAAGAGGTTGCCCCAGTATGGTGTTGTTGGCAACCAGATCTGCAATGGTAATGCTATCTAATTCTTTGTAAAGCGCCCCTGTGGCATCATGCCAGGCCTGTCTGACCAGACATTCTGCTGACATATTACATTTTTCCGGGAAGCTGACACATTCAACAAGATCTGTCTGGCCTTCAAACAGCCTTACAATTTGTCCCAAGGTTATGGTATCGGGCGAATTTACAAGAAGATGTCCCCCTTTTGGTCCCCGGACACTTTTTACAAGGCCAGCAAGCTGGAGTGTTCTGAGCAATTGTTCAAGGTATTTAACCGGTATCTTCTGGCTATACGCTATTTTGCTGACCTGGATAGGGCCGTGATCTTTTTTCAGTGCAAGTTCAATCAATATTCTGGTGCCATATCTGGTTTTTGTTGATAACTTCATTTGATAATTTATTATTCCTTAGTTATGAATACATCCGGCTGATGGGTGTTTAAGCATGTTTAACCTATAACGGTTGTTAGTCGCTTTGAAAAAACACTGCCAATTCGTTGGTAGAATGTTACGGCTGCATTGGGGTGGAGGTTGAATATTTCTTTGATTGCTTCACGCGGGATTCGGAGAACAGATGTTTTGGTTTTGCAAATGGAGCTTGACGTATAGACACCATTTTCAATAATGGATGACCAGCCAAAGACTTCACCCGGAGCATTGAGCGTGCAAATGCATAACTTTTTATCTTTGATAAATAAATCGACCTGACCTGTGTCAAGAAAATACAAAAAATCGGCAGGATTTCCTTTTTCAAAGATGGCATCTCCTTTATCAAATGTCTTTTCAGTACAATTGTCCTCAATTTGTTGAATGACTTTGTCATCAATGCCTTCAAAAAAGTTCATTTCATTGATATTCATTGAGTATCTCCTTTTATAAAGGTTTAGAAAATGTCGTCGCATTCTCAAGAACTAAAAATTAATATACATAATATTAGTATGAATTAAAAGGGGTTTATCTATGGATGATGATAAACGCTGATCTATAGTTTAGCAGCATTCTCCCCAATGGGTTTATTCTTTATTGGTATAATATCAACCAGGGTATTAATATTGGCCAATTATTCCACATAAAAATATTTCTGAATTGAAACTATTCTCAATGGATGTTAGCATAATTTAAGGATTTTTATTTGTTGGGTTCCTCACAGCTTGCTGTGGGGTTGGTGCAAATTGATGTAGCTTGTATCTTTATGGAGACTTGAGAATTGCTTGAGAAGGTTATGGAATTTGCTGAGAATGGTAAAGGGAGGAGGTTGCTTAACATTTTGAATAAGCGAAATATTGTTTTGACTTCTGTTGAGTTGGATGAGGTCTTAAGGGTTTATTGCGAAATTGGTTTGCCGTTGGAACTTGAGGGTTTGAAAGCAAGGAGAGGAATTTTGGGAGAGACTCAGTATAATGCTTTGGCCAAAAAGGTCAGGGGCAATTGCTGCTCTGAAAAGTATGATGATTTTGCAGTTTCTTTGAGGAACCTGTTGAGTTGTGGTATGAGAATGAATCCGACCAAGACGAGTATTGAAGGATCGGTTTGAAGTGTTGAGTTTTATCTTGACATGTTAAAGGTTTGAATTCTAAAAAGCGAATTGCTTTTGTAAATATAAAAACATTGGAAAAACAGGTTTCATGAGTATTAGAGATCGATTTTTAAATCTTCCCATTCGTTTTAAGCTGATTATCAGCTATTCTTTCGTATTTGTCACAGCCATGGTCCTGACTAGTTTTTTTATTTACTTTCTTGTCAGGCATATTATTAATACTAGTATTGATAGTGAATTAAAACGATCCACCTCAACCATCTTGAACATTGTTAAAACCTCAGCCGACACATCAATCAAAGCCTATTTGAATGGTATTGCTGTTCAAAACAGGAACATGGCGATTCATTTTTATAATCAATATAAAAAAGGGGCTATGAGTGAACAGGAAGCCAGGCAAATGGCCACCCAGGTCATTTTAAATCAGCCGGTGGGCCAGACCGGTTATATATATTGTCTTAATAGTTTCGGGGTGATTAAAGTCCATCCGGAAAAAAAGCTTTTAGATACAGACTTGTCAGAATACAAATTTATCCAGTATCAAAAAAAGTACAAACAAGGGTATATCGAGTATGACTGGAAAAACCCAGGGGAGCTGGTTGATCGTCCTAAGGCGATCTATATGATCTATTTTGCACCCTGGGACTGGATCATTTCTGCATCTTCATATCGAAGTGAATTCGCCCAACTTGTTCAGGTCCATGACTTTAAGGATCAGATCCTGGCACTTACTTTTGGTAAAACCGGCTATTCATATATTGTTGACAGCAATGAGAATATTATTATTCATCCCATGATTGATCTGAAAGAGTCAGATCAAAAAAAGATAGGTATTGATCAATTAAAAGTGTCCGAGCGTATAGAGACGGTTTGTAAACTGAGAAAGGGTAAACTTACCTATCAGGTTAAATCGGACAATGATGGAAGAGTCAGGAATAAGTTTGTCATTTTTAACTATATCAAAGAATTTGACTGGATTGTTGTTTCATCCGTGTTTACGGATGAATTATATGCACCCCTTAAAACCATAAAAACTATTTTTCCTGTAACTATATTCATGGTATTGATTTTTGTGCTTCCTCTTTCATATAGCATCAGCAATTCTATAACCAAGCCTTTAAATAAGCTGATGGACCGATTTTCAAGAGCAGCCCAGGGCGATATATCAGTCAGAATCGATCGTCAGTCTGATGATGAGGTCGGGACGCTCGCTAAATATTTTAATCTATTCATGGTGCAATTGGAAAAATACAGTACATCCCTTGTTAATGAAATTGCAGAACAAAAAAAAGCAGAAAAAGAAATGGCAAGAATCAGATTGTATCTTGCGGCCATAGTTGATTCCATGCCGTCTGTACTTATAGGGGTGGATACACAGGGCGTTGTGACCATGTGGAATATGGAAGCTGAAAAGACAAGCCATATCCCTGCATTTGAAGCAAAAGGGAAAAAATTAACTAAAATTTCTTCAACACTTGATATTGCCATGGGTATGGCTGATGTAGCAAATACAAAGAAACAAACACAGATGAAAGAAGCGGTGATTCATCCTTTCATGGGAGAGGGGGTGTGGGCGGACATCGTGGTGTATCCGTTAACCCGGAAAGTGGGTCATGGCAGCGTGATCCGTATTGATGATGTTTCCGCAAGGATAAAAATGAAAGATCTCATGGTACAGACCGAAAAAATGACAACCATTGCCGGACTTTCCGCAGGTATGGCCCATGAGATTAATAATCCAATAGGATGTATTGTCCAAAGTACACAAAATATTTTAAGGCGGGTATCACCTGAACTTGAGGCAAATAAACAAGCGGCTCAAGATCTTGGAACAGATCTTTCGATCATTCACGCCTATCTGGAGAAACGGCAGATTATTAAATTTTTAGAAGATATCCGTATCAATGTTGACAGAACAGCAAGAACGGTTTCCAATATGCTCAGTTTCAGTAGAAAAAAAGAACCTGTTAAAACCCTGGTTGATCTTGCCACCCTTATCGATACATCATTGGGACTTGCTACCTATGATTACGAGCTTAAAAAAAAGTATGATTTTCAAAATATCAAGATTATTCTGAATATAGACCAGGACCTTAAAAAGATAATCTGTTTTCCCAGTGAGATTGAACAAGTTATATTAAACCTGCTGAAAAATGCAGCACAGGCGGTATGGGAAAATAAAAACAAACATGTTCAGCCCATGATAAAAATTGATATAATACAGGGTGAAAAGTCCGTTACAATAATGGTTGAAGACAATGGCCCCGGCATGGATAAATATGTCAGAAAACGAATATTCGAGCCGTTTTTTACAACCAAATCTATTGAGTCCGGCACAGGTCTGGGCCTGTCGGTTGCATATTATATTGTCACCCGAAATCATAACGGGACATTTACGGTTAAATCAGAACCCGATCATGGGGCAACTTTTATCATCACATTGCCGTGTGAAGAATAAGGCATAGGGAATATATATAACGATGGAAAAAAATATTTTTTCAGGTTTAAAAATATTGATCATTGACGATGAACAGATCATGCTTGAAAATATGGCTGTATATCTTGAAGACAGTGGATTTTCAGTCATTCAGGCTCTGAATGGGAAGGCAGGGCTTGAATTTTTTACAAGCCAGCAACCCGATTTAGTGCTGCTTGATTTGAGGATGCCGGGAATGGATGGTCTTGAGGTGCTTTCCAGGCTTAAAAAGCGTTCCCCTGATACACCGGTAATTGTGGTCACTGGTGAAGGCGGTATGGGAGATGCTGTTTCTGCATTGCGACTGGGCGCATATGACTTTATCACAAAACCCGTAATGGACATGGCTTTGCTTGAGCACAGCGCCAGGGAAGCAATTGAGAAATCTAATCTTGTATTGGAAAATAGAAAATATCGAAAATTTCTTGAATATTCAGTTGAAAAACGAACGGTTGAGCTTAGAGAAAGCCAGAAAAGGCTATCAGAGATTATCAATCGCTTTAATGGGTTTATATATATTGTTACCAAAAACTATAAATTTGAATTTATGAACCGGAAAATGTCTGACTACTATGGAAAGGATGCAATTAATAAATATTGTTACCATGTTATTTTTGGAGCAAATGAACCCTGTAAAGAATGCCCCATGGAAGAAGTTTTGACCAATCAGAGTGTCAAATATGAAAAATACAACCCTCATCATACCAGATGGTATAATATGACAAGTTTCAGAATTTATAACGCTGATACGGGTGAGAACAGTTTTCAGTTCATTGCTACGGATATTACCAAACAAAAAGCAAAAGAAGAAAAAATCAAGGGCAATGAAATTCGGCTTAAAAGAGAAAATATAAGACTTAAATCCACACTGAGACAGAGCTCCGGCCTTGGCACCATGGTCGGAAAAAGCCAGGCCATGGAAAAGGTTTATGAAGAAATTCTTAAAGCTGCTGAGTCTGATGCAAGTGTGATTATCTATGGAGAATCCGGAACCGGCAAGGAGCTTGTGGCAAAAACAATTCACCAGCTCAGTTCCAGGGGAGAAAATGATTATGTTACGGTGAATTGTGGTGCCATACCCGATGGTCTGTTTGAAAGTGAATTTTTTGGATATAAGAAGGGCGCATTTACCGGGGCAGATATGGACAAACAAGGATACCTGGCAGCAGCGAATCATGGAACGCTTTTTATGGATGAAATCGGAGAGTTGAGTAAAATCCTACAGGTCAAACTTCTCCGGGCCATGGAGGGAGGCCAATATACTCCTATTGGCAGCAATATGGTGCAAGAGGCAGATATACGAGTTATTGCTGCAACCAACCGGAATCTTGAAATAGAAATGTCAAAAGATAATTTCAGAAAGGATTTTTTCTACAGAATTCACATTATTCCCATTTATTTGCCGTCTATTAGGGACAGAAAGGAAGATCTGCCGCTTCTGATTCAGCATTTCATCCATATGTTCTCTGATAATAAGGCCATACGGATGATTCCTGATCATATTGTAGAGAAAATGGTGGCCTATGACTGGCCCGGAAATGTAAGAGAATTGCAGAACGCTGTCCAGCAATATCTGACTCTCCAGAAAATGGAATTTTTAGAGATTGGCCGGGATAAAAACAATCTGGTCAGGGAACTTAGCCCGGTACCTGTCGATATTTCCTATAAGGCCTCATTAAGCCTCAGAATGCAGCAAGTTGAACGAGAAATCATTAAGCAGCACCTTGAACACAATAAATGGCATAAAACTAAAACTGCCCGTGACCTGGGTATTGATCGAAGATCTCTTTTTAGAAAAATTAAATCTTTCGGGCTATAAACTTACTTTTCGGGACATAATCGCCCATTTCCTGCTTATCCTTGATGGTCATCGTTTTGCTACAATTTTAATTGTAAAACGGGACATATGTGACCCACTTATTTAATAAAAAAAATTAAGGTAAAAAATGATGGGTATATAGTAACTGCAAGTGTCTCGCCGATAAAATCATTCAAATATTAGCTCTGGTATGCCTATTGCAGAGAATTTAGCGTTTACAAATTATTTTGTGAGATGACCTAATCTCTACAAAGATAATAGTTGAAAGCTAACACTACTTTAAAAAGGGGCATGGGCTATGGCAGTTACACTTCAGGAAGAGCACAGAGAATCCGTTGAAAATCCCGAAACATATTGGGCAAAAGCAGCAGATGATTGTTATTGGTATAAACCATATGACAAGGTTTTAGATGATTCAAACAAACCTTTTTACAAATGGTTTAAAGGCGGTATTACCAACACTTGCTATAATGCACTTGATCTCCATATCAATAATGGACTTGGAGAACAAACAGCTTTAATCTTTGACAGTCCTGTCACTGATACAATTAAACAATACACTTATAATGAGTTAAGAGATGAAGTTGCTCTCTTTGCAGGTGTTTTAGCAGAGAACGGGGTCTCCAAAGGAGACCGGGTTGTTATTTACATGCCCATGATCCCGGAAGCGGCAATAGCCATGCTGGCCTGTGCAAGAATCGGTGCGGTTCATTCTGTTGTTTTTGGTGGATTCGCATCTAAAGAACTGGCAACCAGAATAAATGATGCAAAACCTAAAGTCATTGTATCAGCTTCCTGCGGTATTGAAACAAAAAAGGTCATCCCATACAAACCGCTTTTAGATGAAGCCATCAATATATCGACTCACAAACCTGGTAAGGCTATTATTCTCCAGCGATGGATGGAAAAAGCTGACATGGGTCAGGAAAGGGATGTGGATTGGAAAGACGCTATGGCAAAGGCTACTGCCGTGGAATGCGTGCCGGTTGAAGCCACAGATCCTCTCTATATACTGTATACATCAGGCACCACAGGACAGCCAAAAGGTGTTGTCAGAGACAATGGCGGTCATATGGTTGCACTCAAATGGAGCATGAAAGCAGTTTACAACATAGATCAAGGAGATGTCTTCTGGGCAGCCTCGGATGTTGGATGGGTTGTCGGCCATTCATATATTGTATATGCACCTTTGTTAAAAGGATGCACCACAATAATGTATGAAGGAAAACCTATTGGAACCCCTGATGCAGGAGCATTCTGGCGGGTAATCTCCCAGCATAAGGTTAAAGCCCTTTTTACAGCACCCACAGCTTTCAGAGCCATTAAACGTGCTGATCCTGATGCACTGCTCATGAAAGATTATGATCTTTCAAACTTTAAAACCCTTTTCCTGGCAGGAGAACGATCTGATCCTGACACAATTAAATGGGCTGAAAATTATCTTCAGGTACCGGTTATCGATCATTGGTGGCAGACAGAAACCGGATGGGCTATTGCGGCAAACTGCATGGGAATCGAGATTCTGCCTGTCAAATACGGCTCGCCGACAAAAGCGGTTCCTGGATGGGATATGCATGTGCTGGATGAAAATTGTCAGCCTGTTCCAGCCGGAAAAATTGGTACCCTGGCTGCCAAATTGCCACTGCCTCCGGGTACGCTGCCAACACTCTGGCAGAACGATGAGAGGTTTATCAAAGCATATCTTGCTGAATTCCCAGGATATTTTACCACTTCTGATGCCGGATTTATTGATGAGGACGGATATGTTTATGTCATGGCAAGAACCGATGACATCATCAATGTGGCAGGACATAGACTGTCCACAGGTGCCATGGAAGAAATCCTGGCTGATCATCCCGATGTTGCAGAATGTGCCGTTTTAGGCGTGGCTGATCAACTTAAAGGACAACTTCCTGTTGGATTTCTGGTTCTCAAAGCCGGAGCCAGTGTAGACCATGAAAAGACGATAAAAGAAGTTATCACCAGTGTCCGGGAGCGTATCGGACCTGTTGCTGCATTCAAGATTGCCACTGTTGTTGAACGGCTTCCTAAAACCCGGTCCGGTAAAATTTTAAGAGGAACCATTCAAAAAATAGCTGACAATGAACCGTGGAACATGCCTGCCACCATTGATGATCCTGAAATTTTAGGTGAAATGGAAGAGGCACTAATTAAATTAGGTTATGCTGGAGCACGAAAAAAATAAGGATTGTACAAGAAATATGACAATGGGCAGATAACAATGAATAGAATAGATTTAAATCCATTGCTTGATTTTAATAAACCCACAAAGATTATTAATTTTTTATGCCACATTGTCATATTTCTTACCTTTTTTGTAATAGCCGGGGGATCTGCACCTCCTTGGTAATCAGGGATAAAGCCTTGTCACTGATGGTAGGAATTGGGGATAACGCTTTATTACTGATGGAGATTGGATCGGCTAAATTCAAAGTGGACGATCCCGGCTGTTGCAAATCTTTTAAATAGGACAAGATTATTTTTTATTACCCAAATTTTAATCATAAAAAAAGGAGGTGAAAGAAAAAGTCTGTGCAGTTCCATATACTGCAAATCTGTTTAATGTCTCTCGAGCGCATCACTTAATTTAATTAGGAGGATAAAAGTGAAAGATCTAGATCTGTATTGGAAAAAGAATCTAAGAATCATGGCTACATTACTAGGTATTTGGTTTTTTGTTTCTTATTTTTGTGGTATCATTATTGTTGATCAACTGAACACTATCATGCTTGGAGGTTTCCCTCTTGGTTTCTGGTTTGCTCAACAAGGGGCAATGTTTACTTTTGTAATACTGATTTTTGTATATTGCCATTTGATGGAAAAACTGGATATTGAGTTTGATGTACATGAATAATCAGAATTTGATTTATTCTTTACATTCGCAATTTTAACATTATTTCAGTAATTTAAGAAATCAACCAAGAGGAGCAAAAATAATGAGTGGAATTTTACTATGGACTGCTATATGGGTCAGCCTTTCTTTCGGCCTTTATATCTATATAGCGATACGATCACGCGTATCTGATGCAGCCGGCTTTTACATTGCAGGCAAAGGTGTACACCCTGTTCAGAATGGTATGGCAACTGCCGCAGACTGGATGAGTGCTGTATCTTTTTCCGGTCTTGCCGGAGTTGTTTCTTTCACAGGATACTGGGGTGGAGCATTATTAATGGGATGGACCGGTGGCTATGTTCTTTTGGCACTGCTTCTGGCTCCTTACCTTCGTAAATTTGGAAAATATACAGTACCCGACTTTATCGGGGACCGTTATTATTCAAGCTCAGCCCGTATTGTTGCAGCCATCTGTACAGTCTTTGTTTCCTTTACATATATTTGCGGTCAGATGCGCGGTGTCGGCATCGTTTTCAGCCGTTTTTTATATGTGGATATTACCGTAGGTGTTGCAATCGGCATACTTATCGTTTTTTTCTACGCAGGCATGGGTGGAATGAAGGGTATTACAAATACCCAGGTTGCCCAGTATATTGTATTGATAACCGCTTATACGATTCCAGCCATCGGCATCTCCATGATCGTTACCGGCAACCCGATACCCCAAATTGGATTTGGAAGTAAAATTATCCAGGAAGGTATTTATCAGGGCCAGTATGTACTCCAGGCATTGGACAACATTGCATTGGATCTGGGTATCAAAGAATATACTGCAACTTTTGGTACCGGAACAAGCACAATGCCCAATATCCTGCTGATATGTGCCTGCATGATGATGGGTACAGCAGGACTTCCCCATGTTATTACCCGGTTTTTCACTACGCCTACAGTAAAAGCTGCCCGTAAGAGCGCTGGATGGGCTTTGTTCTTTATCGCCCTTCTTTATACCACATGCCCTGCTGTTGCAGCATTTGCCCGATTTAATCTGATCAATACCATGAATAATAAACCCTTTGCAGAAATGCCGCAATGGGTTCATACCTGGGCAGGCCCGGGACTTCTCATCTGGGTGGATAAAAATGATGATGGTCTTGTCCAGTACAGGAACGGAAAAGCATTTGACGGCAAACCGGATTTAAAACCAAAAACTGAGTTAGGCAAATACGGCGAACGTTTAGTAAATAACAAATTGACTGACAACGCCAATGAACTTTATGTGGATCGTGATATCATTGTTCTTGCCAACCCGGAGATCGGCGGACTGCCGGCCTGGACCGTCGGCCTCGTAGCTGCAGGTGGTCTTGCCGCAGCCCTATCAACCGCTGCCGGTCTTCTTCTGTCCATCGGTGCCGCAGTCAGTCATGACTTGTATTTCAAGCTTATCAATAAAGAAGCAACTGAAAAACAGCGACTGTTTATGGCTCGGGTCACCATTGGAATTGCAGTAACCTGCGGAGGATATTTTGGCATACACCCACCCGGATTTGTAACACAGGTAGTGGCCTGGGCATTTGGAATGGCTGCTGCAACGTTCTTTCCTGCGATCATTCTGGGTATATTTACCAAATCCACCACCAAAGAGGGTGCCATTGCCGGTATGCTCTGCGGTATGATTTTTACAGCAACTTATATCCTTAATATCACCTATTTTGGTGGAACCGCCTGGTTTCTTGGCGTGACTACCTGGGGTGTCGGAACTGTAGGTGTAGCAATTAACTTTATTGTTGCTCTTACCGTCAGTAAGTTCACTCCAGCACCACCAAAAGAAATTCAGGATCTGATTGAAAGTGTTAGAATCCCAAGAGGCGCCGGGGCAGCAACACATGGTTAACCCTGGACAGATGTAAACTTGGTTTTTATTTATAAGTGATTTTAAAATAAAACCGTTAATCCGGGGGAAGGGCTTTTCAGCCTGCTCCCCCGGACCGACTTTAACACCAGAATTTATGTGGAGGCCATATGAAACAAGATTCTAATTCAAATGTATTTCATGATACAATGCTAAAAGGCGGTCTTGCCGCCGGTGCTGCCGGTTTGGTGGCCATTGTGGCGGCCTTTACAGCACCACCGTCTATATTAATTCAGTATACCGGCATGGGTATCATGGGGGTGGCCGCTTTGGGAGTCATTCTATTCTATGCTGCCTTTCTTTTTGCCAAGGGGCGCTGGTGGGCAGGCCTTCCCTCTTTTTGCTTTGCCGGTGTTGTGGCATGGGTATTTATTGCACAGATAGCCCGGGTGTCGATGCTCTACTTTGAGCACAATCCTATCAAAACTTTCAATGATGTCCTCGCACCTCTTCCTTTCATCTCGTTGCAATTGATCCTTGTTTGCATCGCATTCAGTCTCGGTTCTATCGTTTTCAGGGCCATAAAACTTAGTCGTTCCTTATCGCAACAACCTGTCAACAAATTTGTATGGGGTTCCATGGCATTGTGGGTAGTGGTTCTTGCGCTGGACTGTATGTACCAGGTTCAATAATGCAAATCAATTTGTATCACAGATAAAAGTCTCCATCGTCCTGAAACCTTGAGAGATTAATTAAAATTTAAATTGTATGACTATTTAAAAATATTTGTCGCTGCAAAGAATATTTTTCATTTACTCACTATTTTCTTGTAGGAGTGACTTTTAGCGGCTAAACTGACATTTGATAATAATTGTAACTATATATAAATAATTATGGAGAAAATAAAATGAAATTACTGAAAATAGATCATCTTGGAATCGCAGTCAAAAGTATTGATGAAAAAAAGAATTTCTGGATAGATGCAATGGGACTGACGTTGGAGGATACTGAAACCGTAGAAGCACAAAAAGTGACCACGGCATTTTTTCCAGTGGGAGAAAGTGAAGTGGAACTTTTGGAATCCACATCTGATGATGGACCTGTTGCCAAATATATAGAAAAAAAAGGTGAAGGTATTCAGCATGTGGCTTTCAGGGTTGAAAATATTGAAGAAGCGCTTGCAGAGTTAAAAGAAAAAGGGATTCAACTTATTGACCAAACCCCTCGAATGGGTGCGGGTGGTGCTAAAATTGCATTTTTGCACCCCAAGGCCACATCAGGTGTTCTTGTCGAATTATGTGAACGATAATTTTTTATTAAAAAAACCATTTGACCGGAGGATAACCATGTCTCAAATGTCTGATATAACTGCGTGGGAAGAACTTGCCACAAAACAACTCAGAGGAAAACCCTTAGAATCATTAACAAAGAAAACTTCTGAAGGGATAGATATTAAGCCCTTATATACTGCCAAAGATCTTGAAAATATCGAATTTAAAGATACTCTACCAGGATTTGAACCGTATGTAAGAGGGCCTATGGCCACAATGTATACCGGCCGTCCCTGGACCATCCGGCAATATGCAGGATTCTCAACAGCAAAAGAATCCAATGAGTTTTATCGTAAGAACCTTGCTGCAGGGCAAAAAGGATTGTCAGTCGCTTTTGATCTGGCCACGCATCGAGGATATGATTCTGATCATCAAAGAGTTGCTGGTGATGTTGGAAAAGCTGGCGTTGCCATTGATTCTGTTGAGGATATGAAAATTTTATTTGATCAGATTCCTCTGGATCAAATGTCGGTTTCCATGACTATGAATGGAGCAGTCCTGCCAATTCTTGCCGGCTATATTGTCGCAGCAGAAGAGCAGGGAGTGAAACATGAACAGCTCATGGGAACCATTCAAAATGATATTTTAAAAGAATACTTGACCCGGAACACTTATATTTATCCACCCACACCGTCCATGCGGATTATTTCCGATATCATCGGGTTTTGTTCCAATAATATGCCAAAGTTTAATACCCTGAGTATCAGCGGATATCATATGATGGAAGCAGGTGCAGATTCTGTTCTTCAAACAGCGTTTACCCTGGCTGATGGTCTTGAGTATGTACGGGCTGCCCTTGCCACGGGTATGGATATTGATAAATTTGCACCCAGACTCTCCTTCTTTTTTGGTATTGGCATGAATTTTTTCATGGAAATTGCCATGCTCAGAGCGGCCAGATTTTTGTGGGCGGAAATCATGAGTCAGTTCAACCCTAAAAATCCCAAATCATCAATGCTTCGAACCCATTGTCAGACCTCGGGTTGGAGCCTGACCCAGCAGGACCCATACAACAATATCATCAGGACCACTCTTGAAGCCATGTCCGCAGTGCTTGGCGGTACCCAGAGCCTTCATACCAATTCTTTTGATGAAGCCGTAGGCCTGCCCACGGAATTGTCTGCAAGAATTTCAAGAAATACCCAGATCCTGATCCAGGAGGAGACTCATATCTGTGATGTTATCGATCCTTTGGGCGGATCATATTATGTTGAATCACTCACCCAGAGTATTATTGATGAATCCAGAAAAATTTTGAATGAAATTGAAGAATTAGGCGGTATGGCCAAGGCCATTGAATCGGGTATGCCGAAAATGAGGATTGAAGAAGTCGCTGCCCGTCGCCAGGCCAGGATTGATCAAGGTAAAGATGTGATCGTTGGCGTAAATAAATATAAGATTGACGATGAAATTCCCATTGCTGTGCGGGAAGTCTCAGAAGAGGTCGGAAGAGAGCAGGTCGCGCGGCTTGAACAAATTAAAAAAGATCGTGACAATGAAGCAGTTAAAATTGCATTGGAGAATCTCACAAAAGCCTGTGAAACAGGGGAGAATCTTCTGGAAGTCTGTTTGCCGGCTGTACGGTTAAGAGCAACGGTTGGAGAGATTTCAGATGCCATGGAAAAAGTGTTTTCCCGCTTTGTAGCCACAAGCCGGTGTATTTCAGGGGTATATGCCGCAGAAAGTGCTGATTCAGAGATATTGGCGACGTTAAGAAAACGGACAGCTGATTTTAAAGACAAAACCGGTCGCAGACCCAGGATTTTGTTGTGTAAAATGGGACAGGATGGTCATGACAGAGGTGTGAAAATCATTGCCACAGCTTATGCTGATTTTGGTTTTGATGTGGATTTAGGCCCAATGTTCCAGACCCCGCAAGAAGCGGCCAGAATGGCAGTTGAAAATGATGCCCATGTGTTGGGAGTTTCAAGCCTTGCCGCAGGTCATAAAACGCTTGTGCCCCAGGTTATTGCAGAGTTAAAAAAACAAGGTGCAACAGAGATTAAGGTTGTTGTTGGCGGTATTATTCCTCCAGGGGATTATGATTTCCTGAGGCAGGAAGGTGCAGCCGAGATCTTTGGTCCTGGAACAGCGGTAACAGATTCTGCAGCCAGGACACTCAATATATTGGGTGCATAAAAAGTATGGTTCAACTAGATTCTGATAGTTATGTCCAGGGTATTTTAGACAATAACAGGCGGATACTTGCCAAGACAATTACATTAATTGAAAGCAGTCTTAAAGAGCATCAGCAGACTTCTTCTGAAGTGATAGAAAAGATTCTTCCATATGCTGGACATAGCATCCGACTGGGTATCACAGGGGTACCTGGCGTGGGTAAAAGCACTTTTATTGAAAGCCTGGGTGTATACCTGGCCGATCTTGGTCATAGAGTCGCTGTCCTTGCCGTAGACCCATCAAGTCAGCGAAGTGGCGGGTCCATTCTTGGAGATAAGACCAGGATGGAAAAGCTGGCAGCCCATGACAATGCTTTTATCCGACCATCTCCAGCTGGAGAGACCTTAGGCGGAGTTGCAACCAAAACCCGTGAAATCATGCTGATCTGTGAAGCAGCAGGGTATGATGTGATCCTAGTTGAAACGGTGGGGGTGGGACAGTCTGAAATCACGGTGGCTTCCATGACTGATTTTTTCCTGGTTCTGATGATTGCAGGAGCAGGTGACGAACTTCAGGGGATAAAAAAAGGTGTTTTGGAACTGGCTGATGCGATTGCCATTAACAAGGCAGACGGAGAAAACCTTACAGCAGTTAAACAAGCCAAAGGGGATCTCGAAATGGCCATGCATATGATCACCCCGGATTCACCCACCTGGTCCACTCCTGTTTTGACCTGTTCATCACTGACAGAGGGTGGCACTAAAGAAGTCTGGGAGACTGTCCTTGATCATCATGAGAAATTTAAAGAATCAGGAGAGTTTTTGAAACGTCGCAAAAAACAATCCTTACAATGGATGTGGGCCCTTGTTGAAGCAGGCTTGAAACAGCGTTTTAAAGACAATGAGAAAATAAATAAGCAGATACCGGTTATTTCACAACAAGTAGAAAACAAAAAAATATCGTCTTCAGCAGCAGCTGAAATGCTTTTATCATATTTTTAAATATAATATAAGGAATGTTAAATGAAAATACATGAATATCAGGCAAAGGCATTATTTAGAAAATATAATGTTCCAGTTCCTGACGGAAACGTTGCTTTTTCCGTGGATGAAGCAAAAGAAATTGCTTCAAAACTGGATGGTTTTCCAGTGGTGGTTAAAGCCCAGATTCACGCGGGTGGAAGAGGTAAGGGCGGTGGTGTAAAACTTGCATCTTCTTTAGAAGAGGTTCAAACCATAGCCGACGAGATACTTGGCATGACACTTGTCACCCATCAGACCGGTCCGGAAGGCAAACTGGTTAAAAGGCTATTAATCGAATCAGGACAGAAAATTGAAAAAGAGTTTTATTTAAGTCTTTTAGTGGACCGTGCCACCGCATCAATTGTGATCATGGCAAGCAGGGACGGCGGTATGAATATTGAAGAAGTGGCCGCCAATACTCCTGAAAGAATTATAAAAGTTTATATAGATCCTTTATTGGGCATTCAGGGATATCATTTACGGCAGGTTGCGTTTGGCCTGAAACTTCCTCCGGCGGCCATGAAACAGTTTTCAGGTCTTCTTTCCAACTTATATAAATTTTTTGTTGCCAATGACTGCTCTCTGGTTGAAATCAATCCCTTAATTTTAACATCTGATGAAAAAGTTATAGCACTTGATGCAAAGGTGGACTTTGATTCAAATGCTCTTGGCAGACACAAGGAATTATTGGAGCTCAGGGATCTTGATGAAGAAGATCCCATGGAAGTTGAAGCCTCAAAATACAATCTTAATTATATCAATCTGGATGGTAATGTCGGTAATATCGTTAATGGCGCAGGTCTTGCCATGGCCACCATGGATATTATCAAAAATGCAGGTGCAACACCTGCAAATTTCATGGATGTTGGGGGCGGAGCCAGTTCAGAACAGGTTGAAAATGCGTTTAGAATCATCCTGGCTGATGCCAAGGTCAAGGCAGTCCTGATTAATATTTTTGGCGGTATATTACGGTGCGATTTGTTTGCCCAGGGAGTTGTTGATGCTGCTAAAAAAACAGGTATCAATATTCCGGTTGTCGTTCGCATGGAAGGCACAAACGTTGTTGAAGGCAAAAGAATATTAGGCGAGTCAGGCCTTAATCTAACCAGTGCTGTTGATCTTTCAGATGCAGCTCAAAAAATTGCCGAAGCAGTCAATTAAAGGAGATCAAACAAAAGTGAGTATATTTGTAAATAAAGATACAAAACTTCTTGTACAGGGAATTACCGGCAATGAAGGCAGTTTTCATACAAGACAGTGTATCGCATATGGAACCAGTGTTGTGGCAGGGGTGACCCCGGGCAAAGGCGGTCAAAAGATGGATGATGTACCGGTGTTTAATACGGTTCGTCATGCAGTTGAAGAAACCGGTGCTAATGCATCCTTAATTTTTGTACCCCCACCATTTGGGGCAGATGCCATTATGGAGGCAGCAGATGCAGGTGTGGATCTTATTGTATGTATTACAGAAGGGATCCCGATTCTTGACATGGTCAAGGTTAAAAATTTTCTTGCCACGAAAAAATGCCGGCTGATCGGTCCCAATTGTCCGGGTATTATTACACCGGAGGAATGCAAAATCGGTATTATGCCGGGAAATATCCATAAAAAAGGACATGTAGGTGTTATTTCACGATCAGGCACGCTGACATATGAAGTAGTTGATCAGCTGACAAAGCTTGGAATGGGTCAGACGACCTGTATTGGTATTGGCGGAGACCCTGTGAATGGAACGAATTTTATAGATGTCCTTGAAGCGTTTCAAAATGATGATGAGACACAAAGCATTGTCATGGTAGGAGAAATCGGCGGAAGTGCAGAAGAAGAAGCTGCCATCTATATTAAAGAAAATGTAACCAAACCGGTGGTTGGTTTTATCGCAGGCCTTACTGCCCCTCCAGGCAGAAGAATGGGTCATGCCGGAGCTATTATATCAGGTTCCAGCGGAACAGGAGCTGCAAAAATTGCAGCATTTAAAGAAAATGGGATTCATGTCTGCGAAAACTTAGGGAAAATTGGTCAGATTTGTAAAGACGTTTTTTGAGAATAAAATGACTGAATTTATTGCAAGCATTTATTCACAGGCCTTTTAAAGAACCTGGCTCGAAAAAAGAACTGATTGCAATTTTTGAGCAAGAGCATCTTAAAAAAGAAAAAGAAGATGAGAAGGGGTGAACTTAATTTGTAGTTCACCCCTTTTCCGTTTGAATTTGAACATTCAAAGTCACGCCTATGTCTTGATTTCGGGTATATCCAGAAATGTTCAGGATTAAAAAAGAATGTCACACAAAGATGTTTGATTTAATAAAAAAAATTATTGGCAGAAACAATAGCAAAGTTTTGACTACAGACCAGGATATTCTTACCGCCCACCTGGCCTTGACTGTACTTTTGCTTGAGGCCGCCTATGCAGATGGTGAGTGCAGTGCCAAAGAAAAAGAGCATATGGTTGCAACACTTGTGACAAATTTCGGGATATCCAGGCAGGAGATTGATACCCTGCCCGCTGACAGAGATAAATACGACAGAGAGTATGTGGATCTTTTTCACATTAAAGCACTTTTGAGAACAAAGGCCAAACCGGCAAAAATATCGATATAGGCCTTTGATAACAGTAATTTAAGAATTTATACAACCAGTCATTTTATTTGTAAAATAAGTTGTTTTTTGCACCAAACCTGATAGATTCAAAAATAATACTGAAAAAGGTATTTAAATGCAACAGGCTAAGTAAACGCTTTTATTTTTTTAAAATGGAAGTAATTTGAAAGTTTTAGTAAATGGTGCAGGCAAAAGTATATAAAGCAGGCTTGGACATTGGCTCTACAACAGCAAAGATTGTCTTGCTGGATCATAATGACGACCTTGTTTTTTCAGACTATCAACGACACCATGCGAAAATTTATGAAACTATCAAATCATTTTTTCAGGATATTATTCATCAAAAAGGCGATTGCTGCCTTGATCTGAAGCTGACTGGATCAGCAGCCCTGGATACATCAAAAAAACTTGATCTCCCCTTTGTCCAGGAAGTGATTGCCACCCATGGGCTCATAAAAAAATATTACCCGGATGTCAGAACTGTTATGGACATCGGTGGTGAAGATTCAAAGATTATTTTTCTAAATAAGGACAGACTGCCTGACATACGGATGAACGGGAGCTGTGCAGGCGGAACCGGCAGCTTTATTGATCAAATGGCAAGCTTGCTGAATATCACTCCGTCAGCGCTCAATGACCTGGCCCGATCCCATACCCATATCTATCCTGTGGCGTCCAGGTGTGGCGTGTTTGCCAAAACCGATGTTCAGAATATGTTCAGCCGTAATATTCCCCATAAAGATATTGCAGCTTCCATCTTCCATGCTGTGGCGGTTCAATGTATCAATTCACTTGCCAGGGGAGTAGACATAAAACCACAGATACTTTTATGTGGCGGCGTGTTCACATTTTTGTCCGAACTTGTGAATACATTTTTAAGACTTTTAAATTTTTCTGATGCTGACATGGTTATGCCCAAAAGCTCTGAACTCATACCGGCAATGGGGGCTGCCATGTTTGACAAATATTTGCCAGACATTATACCAATGCGGTTTTTACTCCAGCGCCTGGATGCAGTTCTTGGAAATACAGAACCGGTAAAAGATCGGATGAGTCCCTTGTTTGAGAGTCATCAGCATTTTTTAAGTTGGAAACAAGAAGCCAGAATTGTTCAAATTCAAACTTGCCCCATTCAAACCTATGGAGAAAAAGAATGCTTTTTAGGTATTGATTCAGGATCAACCACCACAAAGATCGTGATTATCGGTAAAAATAAAGAGATCGTATATTCCTGGTATAAAAATAATGATGGAAATTCTGTAAAGACAGTTATTGAAGGGTTGCTCCAGTTTAAAAAACAGGTGGTTGAACAAAATCCACAAATGAAAATCGTTCAAAGTGCTGTGGCAGGATATGGTGAGGATTTAATTAAAGCAGCCTTTAATATAGATAAAGGAATTGTTGAAACCGTTGCTCACTATGCAGCAGCACGGTTTATAGATCCTGAGGTGTCGTTTGTCCTGGATATCGGAGGCCAGGATATGAAAGCTATTTTTATTGATCAAGGGGCCATCAACCAGATCGAGTTGAATGAAGCCTGTTCTTCAGGGTGTGGTTCTTTTCTTGAAACCCTTGCCGGATCTTTAAATTACAGTATTGAGGAATTTGCACGCCTTGCCTGCCATGCAAAAGCGCCCTGTGATCTGGGCACCCGGTGTACGGTGTTCATGAATTCAAAGATAAAGCAATCGTTAAGGGAAAATGCAGCAGTGGGAGATATCAGTGCCGGGTTATCCTGGTCTGTGATCAAGAATTGTCTGTTCAAGGTTCTAAAGCTGCAGACCATGTCTGAAATGGGAGATCATATTGTGCTACAGGGCGGAACCTTTAAAAATCCTTCCATTGTAAGAGCTTTGGAGCTGATGACAGGCAAATCCGTGAAAACTTCACAAATCCCTGAAATGATGGGTGCATTTGGGGCAGCTCTTATCGCTCATAAAAATAATGAAATGGATCCTGAATCACAAACCAGTTTCTCCGGGCTTGCAGGCCTTGAACAGATTGAGAATTATAAAACAAGCCAGATGGCCTGTAAAGGATGCGAAAACATCTGCAGGGTCACCCGGTTTGTTTTTCCCAATGGAAAATTATTTTATTCCGGCAATAAGTGTGAAAAATATTTTTCTGCAAAAGGGGAAAACCAGGGCAGAGGGTTTGATTTTATCGCCTATAAGAATGAGCTTGTGTTTAACAGGAATCTTTGCCCCCATGATCACCCTAAGATCACCATTGGAATACCGCGGTGCCTGAATTTTTATGATAATTTTGTTTTCTGGCTTGAATTGTTTACCCGTTGCAGGATCAATATCATATTGTCATCACCGTCCACTGTCACCATGAGTGAAAAGGGCATGGGAACAGTCATGTCTGACAATATCTGCTTTCCTGCCAAACTGGTTCACGGGCACATCTTTGATCTGGTTGAAAAAGGAGTGGACAGGATTTTTTATCCTATTGTGGTATTTGAAAAAAATGAATTTGAACAGGCGTTGAATGCTTACAACTGCCCTATCGTATCCGGTTATGCCGATGTGGTTGAAAGCGCCATCCATCCGGAAAAACGATTTGGTATCCCTCTGGATAGACCAGTGGTTACCTTTAATGATGAAACCCTGTTGAAAAGAACCTGTGTGGCATACTTGAAACAATTTCATATCAGCAGGGCCACCATTCATAAAGCTTTTGATGCGGCCATTGCCGCACAGAAAAAAGTAAAACATCATATCAGGAATAAGGCGTTAGAGATAATTAATCAGGCGCAAAAAAACCATTCTCTGCTCATTGTACTGGCAGGAAGACCCTATCATTCAGATGGGTTGATCAATCATAAAATACCTGAAATACTGACCGGACTAGGGGCTGATATTATCACAGAGGATGCCATACCCCCTGACACAGACTCCCTTAAGGATGTCCAGGTGGTGACTCAGTGGGCCTACCCCAATAGAATTTACTCTGCGGCAAAATGGGTGGCCCAAAAGCCTTATAATATTCAACTGGTTCAACTCAATTCATTTGGCTGCGGCCCGGATGCCGTTGTCATAGACGAGGTAAAGGAAATTTTGAAAACCGGCCAGAAAAATCATACTCTTATAAAAGTAGATGAGATTTCAAGTCCCGGGTCTGTCCGGTTGAGATTACGCTCAATGGTAGAATCGTTAAGTCTACAGAGACCCCAAAAAAGATTTGAGCAAATTCCAAGAAAACCTTTCTTAAGGTTTTTAAAAGAAGATAAAAAAAGAATGATCTGGGCTCCGTTTTTTTCAGAAGACTATTCTGCTTATCTGCCGGCAATTTTCAAGAATTGTGGGTATGAATTTAAAATTCTTCCGAAACCAGATAGACAATCAGTGGACCTTGGGCTTCAATATGCCAACAATGACATCTGTTATCCCGGGCTTATTCTGATCGGAGATATCATCAAAGCATTGAAAAACAATCATTATAAAGCCAGTGAAATTGCCATTGGTATTACACAGACCGGCGGGCAGTGCCGTGCTTCCAATTATCTGTCTTTGATCAGAAAGGCGATGATCGGAGCAGGGTTTGATGATATTCCCATCATTTGTGTTACATCTTCTCCCGGCTTGATTGAGCAGCCCGGGTTCCATATCAACTGGCTGTTGAAGATAAAGATTTTGTTCATAACAACCATGTTTGCAGACTGCATTGCAAAAATGTATTACGCAATAGTTCCCAGAGAGAAAACAAAGGGGCTCAGCCAGCGGCTAAGACAGCACTATATGGAAAAGGTTGGCACCAGTATTGTTACACATAATTATTCAAGGATTTTCAGGCTGCTGGAAAAAGCCATTGATGACTTTAATGAAATCCCTGTTCATAAAGGGGAATTTCCTAAAATGGGGATTGTGGGCGAGATCTATGCAAAATATAATTATTTTTCAAACCAGGATCTGGTTCACTGGTTGATCCGGAAAGGCATTGAGCCGGTTCTTCCACCCATTGTTGATTATTTTATCCAGGATCTTGTGAATTACAAAGAAAATATCAAGGCAATGATTCGGCGCCGTAAATTTACAGATCTTTTGAGTTACCCCATTGAATATATGATAAACAGATACCATGAAAAGATAAATAGGCTGTTTTTAAAATTTAAGTATTTTTCATCATTTGAAGATATAAACAAGGTCGCCCAAAAGGCTTCAAAGATCATGACCATGACCAATCAATTCGGGGAAGGATGGTTGGTTTCGGGTGAAATCGCAACGTTTGCCGAACAGGGTATTCATCATGTCATCAGTCTACAGCCATTTGGGTGCATTGCAAATCATATTATTTCCAAGGGGATGGAAACAAAAATCAAATCTGTTTATCCTGATATGAACCTATATTATCTGGATTTCGATGCCGGAATGAGTGAAGTAAATGTCCGGAACCGTCTGCATTTTATGATCGACCACCTGTGATCCGTACTGAATAAAGTCAAGCGTCTTGTTTGAATAAACTCTCATTTATGGCCTGTTATGGATTGTTGCCTGAAAGAGAGAACTTTCCCTCTTTGGCCACTCTGATGAGAGGATGAAACGTGCCTGCATCAAGTTTTGCCGTAAAACTGTATGCAAAGGTTTCTCTTTGATGGTTTTTAATCAGATCTGAGAAAAAACCAATGCTGGAAAAAAGATCAACCGAGGCATTGAGCTCAATATCTCCTTCCCCATAGGCTTCAATATGAGGGAGTTTGTTGGAAACCCCGGTCAGAATTTTATGCCCTTCAAGGGCAATGGTATAGGAAACCCCTTTAAGTTCCAAGGGCGTCCGGTTAGGGTTTACAATATGCAGACCAATCTTGAATTGAGGAAATCCATTGGTCGGGATGGGTTCAAAAGAGGTGATGGTAACAACAGGTGTCTCATATCCAGACTGCAATGAGGCACAACCAACGGTCATAATCAAGAAAACACAGAAGAGAGCAAGGTAAAATTTTGAAGTCATAAAGTTTATCCTATCAGGTCTACAAGGGTTCCCATGGTTTCATCATACGCTTTAATCACTTTTGCATTTGCCTTAAATCCTTGTTCGGCAATGATCTGATTAGTCAATTCTTCAGCAATGTCTGTATTGGACAATTCTTTAAGTTCGCCGGTTTCACTTAAGGGGTTTTCCACAAGGGGACCAGGTGTATTAATTTTGGTAATGGTCGTCTCAACCTGACCATTTTCTCCTTGCGTGTTGATGGCACGGCTTTTTTTAAAGTCATCTGAGAGAGCATTGGCAACATTGTTTGCGCTTACTGCAATTTGTTTTGAAAATGCCTGTAATGCTGATACATTACTTTGAATGGTTGCTACCATAATTTAAACTCCTCTGAAAAACATTCTAATATAAATGTTATATCGGTATAATCAGTTATAAACTTATTTTGCAATAATCATGCTAACAAAAGGTGATAACTATCTTTGGACTGTTAAGAGCCTTTTATTTAAGGCGTTTTAAGGTTTTAAGTAAAAATAGCGCTATAAAAATAAGGTTAAAAATTAGTTTTATTGGTTTGAATAGTAACAAAAAATGTCAGACATTACAAATAGTGTTCAAATTTATAAGGGTCATAAACGATTGAATGTTAAAGAGAAATTTTAAAAGGAGCACAAAAATAATAGGCTATCTCTATACTGCAATTTGAAACGAAGATGTGTCAGTTTCCGGTAGATTGTTGACCTTTTCGTAGCTGTTTGCAGCATTTTTTAAGTTTCCAAAAGCTTGGTTTCCTTTTGTTTTTGCCTGCTCTTTGGCTTGAAGAACCATAAGTTCTGAAAGCGCTTTGGATACATTAGAGGTGGCTTGAGAGGCGACTTTCATGTCCTGGGCAGATGGGTTGGCCGGCGCAAGTGCGGCACTTTTAATTTGGCGCATCTTTTGAATGGTCGCCTGGGGATCTCCAGGTATGGGCGCAGTGTCTATGCCAACTTCGCCACCAATGGCATAGTTTCGACCATCAGGACCTTTTTGGTAAGAAAATGTTGCACCTGAAGTAATGTATCTGCCACCGGCAGCAACATGGGCCATCTCGTGACGGCGAACTTGAGTATCAACCTGCCGTAGCTGATCCAATACCCGCATCTGTTCCTGGGTTAGTGCTTGGCCATTAACCGTTGTGGTATCAGGTTCAAAGTTTTGCTCGGGGGTTGAAACGTCTTGAGAATTATTGCTTTGAGTATCGGTCTGGTCATTATTCTGACCGGTTTTTTCTGGATCTTGTACCTGGGATGTCTGGTCGATTATTGTTGGCCCGTATGCTGGGACAATCGCCGGGGTGCTATAGGCAGCAGGGTCTGAGGAAGAGGCTTTTGGAAAACCGACTTGATAATTGGAGTATGTTATGGCAGATATTTTCATTTTAGGCGCCCGGTCATTCTTTGTTTATAGCCCAAATATAATTCTTTATAAACATAATGATTCATTATAGTTATAAAATATTTCCAAAGCAATAATAAAAATGGAATAAAATTTTTTAAATTGACAAAAAACAAAAGTTTGTATAATGTATCAGATTGGTTTATTGGGTTTTTTGTTTGTGTGGATGGTTACTGGTAAACTGCAATTCAAGGATTTTTTTATGGCTCGAAAGGCAAGCGTTTCCCGGAAAACAAAAGAGACACAAATTTCTATCTGTTTTGATTTAGACGGAACAGGCAAGGTTGATATCTCAACCGGAATTCCTTTTTTTGATCACATGCTGACAGCTTTTGCCGTACATGGTTTTTTTGACCTCAAAATAGATGCCATTGGCGATCTTGAGGTTGATTTTCACCATACCATTGAGGATATTGGTCTGGTTATGGGGCAGGCGTTGGCTAAAACATTGGATGCCAAGCAAAAAATTGTCCGGTTTGGTGACAGTTGTGTCCCCATGGATGAAGCCTTGTCCAGAGTGACCATTGACCTTTCCAACCGGCCATATCTGGTTTATAATTTTCCGGATAACCTAAAAGTAAATACTGATTTTGATGCATATCTTGCCAAGGAATTTTTTCAAGCGTTTTGTGTGCAGGGCGCCTTCAATCTTCATATTAATTCCTATTATGGTGTCAACGAACATCATGCCCTTGAATCAGTTTTCAAGGCGTTTGGAAGATCTTTGCACATGGCGACAAGAGTAAATGAAGCCATCCTGGGCACTCTGTCCACTAAAGGCTCTTTATAAGAAGTTGTTTACGCTATTTCAAATGGTAATCATACAAAAAAATATAGTAAAAATTTATGATAATTATACCTGCTGTTGATATTAAAGAAGGCAAATGTGTTCGTTTGTTACAGGGCCGGATGGAAAATTCCACCCTTTATTCAGATGATCCGGTTCAAATGGCACAAAAATGGGAAACACTTGGCGCATCTCTTATTCATATTGTTGATCTTGACGGTGCCTTTGCCAAGGAGGTTAAAAATTTGAAAACGATTCAAGCCATTCTTGCAGGTATCAATGTTCCCATTCAGGTAGGCGGCGGCATCAGAGATTTGAAAACCATTGAAATGTATCTCATTTCAGGGGTATCACAAGTGATTATCGGAAGTCAGGCAGTTTATAATCCTGACATGGTTAAAGAGGCGTGCCACCTTTTTCCTGGAAAAATTGTGGTTGGAATTGATGCAAGAAACGGTATGGTAGCGGTAGAGGGGTGGAGTAAGACATCACAAACCCGTGCAATTGATCTTGCTAAAGAATTTGAATCCTGCGGTGTTTGTGCCATTAATTTTACTGATATCCATAAAGACGGCATGCAGACCGGACCGAATATTGAAGAGATTGCAGCATTGGCGGATGCGGTGTCTATCCCAATCGTAGCATCCGGTGGCGTCAACACTATTGCAGATATTAAAAACCTGCTTGAAATTGAAGATAAAGGTGTCTCTGGTGTGATAATTGGAAAGGCCATCTATGAAGGAAGCCTTGATTTAAAAGAGGCGATTGAGATTTCAAAATAATAACTATCAAATAAAGATAGTTATTGACATGTTATTTTAAATACTTAGTTTGTTTTACTTGGATAATGGACAATTTTGGAGTCAGTATTACCAACGATGTATATTCCTGAAGAAAAAATTTCAGCGATTATAAATACTTCAGATATTGTTGACATTATATCAGAATCGGTGATTTTAAAAAAATCTGGAAGAAACTTTTTTGGACTATGCCCGTTTCATTCAGAAAAAACACCATCATTTTCAGTCAATCCAAGTAAACAGATTTTCCATTGTTTTGGATGCAGCGCTGGTGGGAATGCTTTGAGCTATGTGATGAAATATCATGGCATCAGCTTTCCAGAAGCATCTAAAATGCTGGCACGTAAATATAATATAGTACTTGAAACCAAAGAAATTGATCCGGTAAAAAGACGGGCGCTTCAACTCAATGAGAATCTTTTAAGACTCAATAAACGTGTCATGGAATATTATCACCAAGCTCTTAAAACGTCTAAACATTCCCAAAAGGCAAGGGATTATCTGAAGAAAAGAGGACTTTCTGACGATATGATTCAAGACTTTAAGATTGGTTTTTCCTTTGATGCCTGGGAATCCGTTGTGAAAGCATTTAAAGATTTTAAGGTGTCAAAAAAACTGGCCATTCAATCTGGATTGATTTTGAAACGACAGCAAAAAGAAGGCTATTATGATCGATTCAGAAATCGGATTATGTTTCCCATTTTTGATGTGAATATGCAGGTGGCAGGATTTGGTGGAAGGGTCATGGATGACGCCATGCCCAAATACATGAATTCGCCTGAAACCCCGGTGTACAATAAAAGTCGTATTTTGTATGGACTGCATGCAGCCAAACAGTTTTGTCGGCAGGAAGGGTTTTTATATATTGTTGAAGGGTATTTTGATTTTTTATCTTTATTCCAGCATGGGATTAAGAATACGGTGGCAAGCCTGGGAACAGCCTTGACATCGGATCATATAAGGATTCTTAAAGGGTATGCCACTAAAATGATCCTTGTATTTGATTCAGATGCCGCAGGAATCAGTGCAGCCAAAAGAAGTATTCAGTTTTTTAACAAAGAAGGTGTTGATACACGGGTATTGGTGCTTCCGGACGGAAGTGACCCGGATTCATATATTGTAAAACATGGACAAGCGTCATTCAATCAATTGGCATTGAATGCCAAAACAGTGATGCAGTTTTTATTGCAGGTTTCCACAGAAGCTCACGGATTTTCAGTGGAAGGCAGAATTAAAATTTTAGATGATATGAAACAGCATTTAAGTTTGATTCAAGATGGTGCACTGCGATCTTTATATGTAAAGGAATTGGCTGAAACACTCAATATTGATGAAAAAGCAGTTTTGGAAAAAGTAAAAGAGCACATTTTGAATCAATCAGTGCAAAAGGGATTGTTAAAAGATGTAATACCTGAACAAGACCATCTGGAATCTGATCCAAGAGAAGAACAGATGATTTCAATGATGCTCAATTATCCAGAGATTTTAGATGAAGTGAAAGATAAAAATGTTTTAGATTCATTTTATTCTGAAAAATTAAAACGTTTAGGAAAAAAAATTTTAGATATTGAATCCGATGTGAGTTCATTTGTCACAACGGTGATGGCAAGTATGAAAAATGATGAAGATCAATCATTGATTGCAAGACTTGCAATGAATGATAATTTTTCGGAACAAAACATTCATCCGTCGGCTCTATCAATAATGAATAGAATATTACGGGTTCGAAAAAGACAAGAAAACACTTTAACAAGCAAGATTATAAGTGCGAAAAAGGGCTGTGATTCTGAATTGATGGAATTGTTAAAGCTCAAACAGGCCGAAATTCAGCAATTGCATGAACAATGAAAACAATTTAAGCCTTTGGGAGGCATTTTATGGCAGCTAAGACCAAAAAGTCTGGAGAGAATATAATAATCAGTAAACAATCGATGAAAAAACTGATTAAAAAAGGAGAAAAATCCGGTTCTCTCTCTTTTGCCGAAATTAATGACGCAATCTCTGATGATATTCAATCATTAGATGAAATTGAAGATATTGTGGTGCAAATTAAAGCACACGGTATTCAACTTGTGGATTTGGAAAAAGAAAAAGCAAAAAAGACCACAAAAAAAATTGCTGCAAAAGAAAAGGTTACTAAAAAACCAGCAGCCCTAAAAAACACTGAAAAAGAGACTACAACGGGAAAAAAGTCAAAGGAAACTGTCAAAAAAACGGAAAAAAAATCTGAAAAGAAAATTGAAAAAACAGTGACGGTAACGGATAAAAAATTAGTTGAGAATGCTGTTAAAGCTGGTGTTAAGAAACCTGCGAAAACAACAATCAAACAAACAAAAGTCAAGGCAGGGACTAAAGCAGACACGAAAAAAGAAAAAAAAGTTAAAAATCCATTTTCTGATAAAAAAGATAAATCTGATATTGAATTTGGAGCAGTGACTGATCCGGTAAAAATGTATCTTAAAGAGATGGGGATGGTTACCCTTTTGAGTCGGGAAGGTGAAATTGAGATTGCTAAAAAAATAGAGAAAGGTGAGCATGATATTTTAAGAGCCATGCTGGATTGTCCCCTCTCGATAGTCACTATTTTTATATATGGTGACAAGATGGAAAAAAAATTAATGCGGCCCAAACATGTTCTAAGGGATGTGGATGAAGGCGATGGGGCTATTGATGAAGTTTCCAAACAGGAAAAATTTTTAAAATCTTTGAAAGTTATCAGAAAATTTCATGATCAAAATCAGGAAAATAGAAATGTTCTGATGCATGCAAAGAAAAAAATAAAAAAACATGAAACCCTTGCTGTTGAGATTTTTAATAATACGGAATTTATATTTTCTGAATTGAAAAAATGGCGGTTTGAGTCCAATGTAATCGATAATATTGAAAAAACTATTCGAAATTCCATTACCTGGTTTGAAAAGGTTAATGAACTTTTGGGAAAATGTGCAAAGACCTTTAAAGTCAAAACCAAATATATGCTTGGACAGGCGACCAGCGAAAAGGTGTTTATTAAATGGGCCATGTCTGCATCTGATATTGAAAAGAATCGGGCAATCATTTTGTACAAAGATATCAATGCTCTTTTACTTCAGGTATCTGTTCGAAAAAATGAAGTAAAGGGAGATATAACCTTTTTAAATAATATTGTTAAATCAATGGAAAAAGGTCGAAGAAGTGCTGATTTAGCAAAACGTGAACTGGTCAGAGCCAATTTGAGACTGGTGGTCAGCATAGCAAAAAAATATACCAACAGAGGGTTGCAGTTTTTAGATTTGATCCAGGAAGGCAATATCGGGTTAATGAAGGCAGTGGATAAATTTGAATACAGAAGAGGATACAAGTTTTCCACATATGCGACATGGTGGATTCGCCAGGCCATCACCAGAGCAATTGCTGATCAGGCAAGGACCATCAGGATACCTGTGCATATGATTGAAACCATAAATAAACTGATACGAACATCCAGATACCTGGTACAGGAAATGGGAAAAGAACCCTCTCCGGAAGAAATTGCAGAGAAAATGGAAATACCGATTGAAAAAGTACGCCGGGTACTTAAAATTGCTAAAGAACCCATCTCGCTTGAAACACCTATCGGTGAAGAAGAAGACAGTCATCTTGGTGATTTTATAGAAGATAAAAAGTTCTCCATTCCGTCTGATGCAGCCATTGATTTTTCTTTAGCAGAACAGACAAGAAAAATTCTGGCAACCCTTACACCCAGAGAAGAAAAGGTCCTTCGAATGCGTTTTGGTATTGGTGAAAAATCAGACCATACATTAGAAGAGGTTGGTAAAGATTTTACAGTCACCCGTGAACGTATTCGCCAGATAGAAGCAAAGGCCTTAAGAAAGCTTCGACATCCAACAAGGAGCAAGAAGCTTAAGACCTTTATTGAGAATTAAATCTTGACACAAAAATTGAATTTATATATATAATGCAAGTTTGTGTGAATATAAGGGCCCATAGCTCAGTTTGGCAGAGCCACCGGCTCATAACCGGTCGGTCCCTGGTTCGAACCCAGGTGGGCCCACCATTAGAAAGCTATTTTAAAAGCCAACTATAAAGGTGGAGAATTTGCAGGCATTTTTAAGTCAGAAAGGACGTTTGATTCAAATATGAATGTGCCTGAAGACTATCAGCCGGGTATAAAAAATTAAAAGCGTGGTAATTTTACCACGCTTTTTTTATTTGCCTATGAGGATATCATGGTCAATATAAAAGATATTTTGGAAATATTGAATCAAATTGCGCGATTTGATATTGCTGAAAAGTGGGATAATTCAGGACTTCAGGCTGGAAGTATGAATTGGGAAGTTAAAAAAATAATAATAGGCCTTGATGTCTCAATGCCCTTGATGCAAGCTGCAAAAAAATCAAATTGTGATCTGGTTCTTACCCATCATCCATTAATGATAACCCCTGAAAAATCGTTTGATTTTCAAAAAATGCCTGGTAGTGCCATCCAGATAGCTGCGAGAGATAAAATCAGTATCATATCGGTTCATACTAACCTGGATAAAGCCAATGACGGACTTAATGATTATTTTGCATCAAAAATAGGTGTTCAAACGATAAAATCTTTTTTGCCGTTATTCCCAGGTGATGAACCAGAAGGCCAAGTGTCGGGTATGGGCCGCCTGGGCTGTTTACAAACACCAATGACGGTTCAAGAACTGGCTGAGCAAATTAAAAATAAACTTGGGCTTTTGAATTTAAGAGTAACAGGAGACTTGGACCGCAAGGTTAAGACTATTGCAATTTGTACAGGCAGTGGTGGTTCTCTGGTTGATGAGTTTATTAAATCCGAAACAGATGTTTTTATTACAGGAGATGTGAAATATCACGAAGCAAGATTAGTTGAGCAGGCCTCAAAAGTACTGATAGATGTGGGCCATTTTGGGTCTGAACATATGGTTATAGATTTGCTTTCAAGCCGATTGCGCCTGGCATTTAAAAATGTTGGCTTGAATATAGAAGTTAATAAATTTTTAAAAGAAAAAGATCCGTTTACCATAGTTTAAGGATATGATTATGAATGAAATTTTAAAACAGGATATGGAAACCCTTATCAAACTTCAGGAAGCCGAAAGTGAGATTGTCAGGTTAAAAGTTGTCCTGGATAAAGTTGAAAAAGAAAAACAAAAAATCGGTCTGCAACTTAAAACATTTGCAACTGCTCTTGAGGCAAATCGAGAAGATCTTTTAAGAACGACAAAAGGGTGCCGTGATCTTGAGACTGAAATCCAATTGGTTGATGATCGGATTATCAAGAGCAATGAAAAGCTGAGGATGGTCAAAACCAATAAAGAATATCAGCTTTTGTTACGGGAAGTGGATGATAATAAAAAACGCAAAGACACCCTTGAAACTGAGTTGATAGAGTACATGGAGGAGAGAGAAAAGATAGAAAAGATTGTAGATGACAGTGAAAAAGAATTTGAACTCTTAAAAGACAAAATAGAGGCGGAACAAGAGGAAATCGGAAAAAAAACCTCTGATGACAAAATCCTACTTGATGAATATCTTGAACGCAAGGCTGATATTGGAAATAAGCTTGACCCGGCGTTGATGACCCGGTTTTCCAAAATATCCAATATGAACAAAGGGCTTGCTGTTACCCATGTTAAAAATGAAGTGTGCATGGGTTGTTTTATGAATATCCCCCCTCAGTTGTATATTGATGTGCAGCGCGGGAATTCATTGATTTCATGCCCTCAATGCAGTAGGATTCTTTATTATATAAATTCATAGAAAAATACGGTCTGACCAGGCAAAACGATCGCTGGGAATTTTTCCTGGAGGAAAGTCCGAACACCGCAGGACAGGACGCTCCATAACGTGGAGGCACGGTGACGTGATGGAAAGTGCAACAGAAAGTAAACCGCCTGAATCTTTGTATTCAGGTAAGGGTGAAACGGTGCGGTAAGAGCGCACCAGTTTTCCAGGTGACTGGAAAAGCTTGGTAAACCCCGTCCGGTGCAAGACCAAATAGGGAAACGATTGAGGGCTGTCCGCCCAAGTTTCCGGGTAGGTTGCATGAGGTGTGCAGCAATGTGCATCCAAGATGAATGATCGTTGACCTGTTTAAGGTAACAAGAGCAGGTAACAGAATTCGGCTTATCAATCGGTCAGGCCGTACTTTTTTATTTAAATGCTGGAATTTTGTATTATGATGGACAAGTGTGACATTTCTTTTAAAGAAAAGGTGAATATCTTTTCTTTTGAATTCTTAAAATGTATTGTATTTGTACTTGAACTGGATGAAGATGATTTTATTTTTACTAAAAAATTATATTCAAAACTGATCACCACGTCTCATATTCTTGAAGATTTCTTGGATCTTCACAGGGCTAAACAGAACAAGGAATGGATTTTTTATCGAGAACTGTCTGCTACTGTCCGTCATCTGTCCTTGGCCTGCTATTCACAAAAGCATATTCTGAGTCGGTTCAAATACTATTCTTTTAAAGAAGATCGTTATGAAACCTTTAAACTTGAAGCGTCTGATACACTCAAAATTCTGCAGGATTCAATCAAGCTGACAGCACCTGTTATTATAGATGAAGCTCGCAGGTTGAACATCAAAATTCCTGATACGGGTTATGATTTAAGTTATTTTCCTGGAAGCTCATCCACTCAATTATTAGAAAATAATATTGAAAATTTTACTTCTAAAGCCCAACAAAGAGTGAACCTTACCAGGATTGCCAGTGAATTTTTAGAAGTGGTTAAAGATTTTGATCAATTGGCTTTTTATGAACGATATGATCTGAAAATAATTAAAAAACTGGTACCCGAACAGATCAATGAAGTGAGAATCCGACGATACGAGATGTTGATTCATAATATCCAGTCCTCATTTGATTCTTATGTGGTCAATACTCAGTCATCTTCAGAAAATAATAGCTTGTATATGCTCAGAAGCCATTTTTCCATTGTCTTTCATATTCTTCAGGTCATGGGCTGCTTATTACATTTTTATGAAAGACATTTGTATGATATTGGAGTTATCGATGTACAGAAACAAGTCAGGGATTCATTGACTGATTTAATTGATCCTGATGTTTTACTGGACAGGGCAGTCAATTTTTGTCTTTTCTATGCATGGAAGTTTTTATCTTCCGGAAAAGAAATGGCCTCCAATATATTAAACGAAAATATGGAAACAGCATGTATTGATGTCGGTATCCCCAAAGATCGTGGATTCCATAGCCGCCCAAGCCTTTTAGTGGCAAAAATTGTTCAGCATTATGGCGGCAAGGTCCAAATGCTGGTCAATCAAGATGTTTTTGACGCAGCTAGTGTATTAGACATTCAGTGGGCCGGTGGGAAAATTAAAAAAGAAGAAGTGGAAATCGTTCAATTTCAAGGGGATATACGGGCTTTAAATGATTTGAAGATACTGGCCGGTGTGAACTATGGTGAAGACCACATGGGAAAAGGTATTCCTTTACCTAAAGAGTTATCGTATTTGAGTTAAGATGCAATCATTGAAAAATTTTGCTATTATCGTTTCAGCGGGTCAAGGCAGGCGAATGGGGACAAAGCAAAAAAAACAATATCTTTGTCTGGAAAAGAGGCCTGTCCTTAGTCGAACCGTTTTGATTTTTGCCCAATGTGAACGAATCAATGAAATTATTCTGGTTATTCCAAAAGAAGATCATGAATATTGCAAAAACAATATTTTAGAGCCGCTGAAATTATCTAAAAGTATCCATTTGGTCGATGGCGGCAAACACAGGCAGGATTCTGTCTTTAACGGATTGAAAAAGGTTGGAACGCTCATTCCTTCTCAAATGAATGCTATGGTTTTGGTTCACGACGGGGTTCGTCCGTTTGTGGATGAAACAATCATCAATGATTGTATTGATTGTGCAAACGAATATGGTGCCTGTATCCCTGGTGTTAAATTGACGGATACCATTAAAAAAGCAGACGTTCATAGCTGTATTGAGAGCACCTTGAATCGTGACGTTTTATTTAGTGCACAGACGCCACAGGTGTTTAAGTTTGACATTTTGTTGCGTGCATTTGACCATGCTCAAAAAACCAGGTTTGTAGGGACTGATGATGCATCTTTAGTGGAACATCTAGGTCATCCTGTATTTATAACCAAGGGTTCCAAACTGAATATTAAAATCACAACACCGGATGATCTGGTTCTTGGCCGACAGATATTAAAACGAAGAACTGCCTGATATAATTTGCCAGGATACAGCCTTGTTTGGCAGTTTAGTATTGACATTGAAAATAAGTTAAGCATAATAAGAAAATAATCTTTATCCACGCACCAAATCTGGAGGAAGCATAATGGCGGAAAAACCTGCATTGAAGATTGGTTATCTAAAAATTACTGATCACCTTATTCTTGGCGTTACAGACCTTAAATTAAAAAAAGGGATGGAAACGTTTAAACACTGCACGCTTCAACCTGTTGTGAAAAATGGATGGAATGAGGTGGCGGATGCGCTTTCGGTTAAATCTCTTGATGGTGCGATGATACTTGCACCAACTGCCATGGATCTGTTTAAATCAGGGGTGAATTTAAAACTATTGCTTTTAACCCATAAAGCAGGTTCCATACTGGTTAAAAGTAAGAATGCCCACATTGAGAAAATAGAAGATTTTGCCGGTAAAACCGTATTGATCCCATATCAGCTTTCTGTTCATAATATGCTGTTTCATAAGCTTTTGTCTGAAAAAGGTTTGAAACCGGGAAGAGCCACAGAAAAAGGGATTGATGTGACTTTGGAAGTGGTTGCGCCATTTCAAATGCCTGAAGCATTAGAATATGATGAAGAAGGAGAAATTGGTGGATTTATCGTTGCAGAACCTTTTGGTTCCCAGGTAATCGCCCAGGGACATGGAGAAGAATTTTATCTTTCAAAAGATTTATGGCCCAAACATCCGTGTTGTGTCCTGGTCATGCGAAATGAAGTGATTGAAAAACATCCTGAAGCGGTTCAGGAACTCTGTAACAGTTTAGTCAAATCAGGTTTAGCGGTTGACGCACAGCCAGAGCCGGCAGCTATTATTGGTGCGGATTTTCTTTCCCAGAATAAAGATATTATTCAAAAGGTATTGACAACCCCGCCGGATCGGATTCTGACCGGTGAACTTTTCCCACAGATTGACGATCTTGAAACCATTCAGAAATATATGATGGATCAGATGAAAATCATGACCAGTCTGATTGATCTGGAAAAATTTGTGGATACCAGTTTTGCTTTAAAGGCTGGTGCAAAATAGTTGCATCATTCTATTTGGCTGCATCAATAAATTTGTAGATTTGTGAAATCGCTTTCTGGCCCCATTCGGGTTTGCCGGAAAGCGTTTTTACTTTATTTGCGTTCAGTGTCTTTGTCGTCTCTTCAATACTTAGTCCATCTGTTTTTAATCCAATGATTACCTGCATGACAGCAGCCTTATATTTTCCTTGATCTTCTTGAGGTGAGATGTCGATTGTAATCGGGTCTGAATCTGTTGTTGGTTCTTCAGTTGATGGTTCAGTTGACGGTTCAGTTGTGGAATCAATAAGTAGTGAAAGATTATCCATGTCTAAAGAGACATCGGTAAGTTCTGGCTTTGGATCAATCAGAGCCGATAAATCATCCAGTTCGACAGGTTTGTCTATAAGTTTTGCAAGATCATCTATCAGATCATCTGGTGGATAATCGTTTGTTGGAGCAATATCCAACAATTGAGATAGATCATCAATTTCGGAATCGTAAAACACGGTTTCATCTAACAGCAAAGAAAGGTCATCGGTCTCAGGCAATGTTTCAATGATGGGGTCTTTGGTTTGAGGTTCCACTAATAAGGAAAGATCGTCTATAAGTATGTCTTCAGTATATGTGTTATCAGTATGTATGTTATAAGGTGAGGACAAAGAATCGCTTTCATCTGCTACTATGATACTGGCAGCCTGGTGGGCTATTTGCTGGGATACTAGATCAGGTGCCCTGAGTCGATTCATCTCGTGCAGCGCTTTAGCAATATTATTCATGGCATCGGCTTTTTTCTCTTCAGCTTCAGCTCTTTTTTCAATGGCAATCGCTTTTCGTTCTTCTACTTCAGCTCGTTTTTCATGGGCTTTGGCAATGCGGTTTTGTTGTTCACCGATTTCAGTAAAAACTGATCTTAAAATTTGTAATCCCTCTTTGCTCAAGCGAATATCTTCTTGAATGTTTTTATTGTTTGATAAGGTATCAAAAAGATTTGAACCTTGATTGGGTTTTTTTGCATCCCCATTAAAAAGGCGTTTTCCATCAAGTTCTTTTTCTATGTCACCAGGGAGTATACCCATTTCAAGTTTCCCTTGTATGGTAAATAATGTATTGATTGCATCGTTTGGATAAAATGGTTGGCCCTCAATAAAGGTAACCGGTATCCAATCTTTAAACCGTTTGAGTAGAAATTTTGTGGTGGCTTTGCCTGTATCCAGTTGCTGGGCAATATCTAAAACAGATAACAAATTTTCTTTTGCCATTTTCTCCTCACCAAGGTCTATAATTAATTATATACAGCTTGAATCGTCATATATTGATAGTTTATTGAATTTTAGACCATAAATAAAGCTTTGTTCAAGGAAAAATATTTTTAAACAAATAATTTTATCTTTGGTTTTAAATTTTTATGTTTTTTCCGGCTTAAAATGCAGTTTATAATATGGCAAATTAAAGTTAATTGTTTGACACTGATTTTTTATGTTGGTATATTTAAATCAAATAATAAATAGTAATTCGTTCCAATGTTATTGATCAAGATTAATGAAATAGTATTTAATAAATGAAATACCAAATTTTTTACTTATTGTTCTGCTTTTGGCAGAGAGTGAAGCACAATTCCAATCTATCGTAATGGCAGCATCAGCCTCCTTGCTGCCCGAGGGAGGGTAAAATGGCCGAAAAAGCAAATCCAAAATCGTTAATCTATCATGTGGAAGAGGTGAAAAAAGGCAACAGAGGGTTTGAAAATGCTTTTCAAGGTGTCACTAGAATGATTCTTGATGCAGGCATTCAGAAAGTAACGGTCAAAGGCAAGACAACATACCAGTTTGATATATTCAGCCAGGGGAAAAGACATCTGGTGGGAATGTACGACGAGATCAACAGCTTTGTTTCGTTTGTAAAAGATGCATCGGAAGGTGGTTCATCAAGAGAGATGGCATTTGTGTTGGTGGGTGAACCAGGTAATGGTAAAACTTTTTTTGTAGAATATCTTTGTGCGCGGTATAGAGATTTTCTCACAATCCCTGAAAATAAAAAATATACATTTAAATATGTTAATCTTGATAAATTAGGGGGATATGGCAATATCAAGAATATCGAATCTCAGACCTATGAAGATCCCCTTATTTTGGCCATGAGCCTGTGTGAAACAAAAGATCAGTCAAAAGAATACTTATCTAAAAAATTCAAATTTAAAACAGATCAAATTGACAAGCTGTACAAAAATTATCGACCGTTGGGAGCCTGTTCGGCCTATATTTTAAACCAGATTAGAGAATATACCAATAATGATTTGACCAAGATGCTTTCATTCATCGAGGTCCTGCCAGTGCCCTTGATTGAAAGCCTGGGAACGATAACTGGAAAATATCCAGCCAAAGATAAAATTACCTCTTCAGCTGTGGATTTGATGGGTGAAGAATCCATCCAGCGGCTGCTTCATATCTCTGATTCAAATAACCCATACCGGTTTGATTTAAGGCGCGGTGCCCTGGCAAGGGTTGCAGGCGGTGGTATCCATTTTAGTGATGAAATATACAAGAACAAAAAAGATCTGGTGCAGGTCTATCTTGGTGTTATCCAGAACCGGATGATTGAAATGGATGGTTTTAAATGGCCCATTGATACTCTGATTATTGCCACCAGTAATAATTCTGAATTTGATACCTTTCTTTCGGAAAGAGAAGAAGCCCCGATCATTGATCGGTGCAGGATTTGTTACGTGGCTCATAATACAGATTATAAAATACAAAAGACATTAACTGAATACGCCATAGGCACGGATACGAAGCGGTCACTGGATTCAAAGATCCTGCATCAGGACCCGAATTTGAACTATGCGGCATCTGTAGGTGTAGTGCTGTCCCGGTTGCCGAAATCTGACAAATTAACACCGGTTGAAATCATGAAACTGGCTGCCGGCGAGGTGGCAGGAGAAAAAAGTCTTAAGACACTGGCTGAGCTGATTGATTCACTCAATCAGGATACGGACATAACCAAACGGTTCGGACAAAAAGGCATGGGCCAACGAAATTTGGGGCGTTCAGTTCAATTACTTCTGGAAAGTAGTGAAACCAATGAAGGCGAGTGTATGTTTGCCCTGGATATTTTTAATGCTCTTGAAAGAACGGTTTTAGATTATGTTCAAGAACCTTCTGATCGAGCCAAGTTCATGGAAGACCTTAAAATTGCCAGAGGACTTTATCGGGAACGGATCATGACCGAGATGTTTAATGCCTATATGGATGAACCCCTGGCCATTAAAAAAGATGTCATGAATTATGTTAATATGATCATCGGAGTGGATGCCGAACATCTGGGTCCGGACATGATGTGGAAATATAAAGACCCCCAGACCAAAGAATTGAAAGCACTTAAAATTGATGAGCGGTATATCAAGAATGTTGAAGAACGGTTAGGATTGAAAACTGAAGAACAAAGAGCTTCTTTTAGAAATTCTATTCGAAAGATATACGGACAAAAACTCTCTGTTGATGCCAACTATGATTTCATGGATAACCTTGAATTGGTTAAAGCCATAACCGATGTCAGGCTAAAATCTGATATCGCCGGCGCAGGGTCTCTTATTGGTGCGCTTGCCAATAGAACCAATGAAGAGAATCAAAAGCTCTATGACCGGATGATCTATACCATGAATGAAAAACTCGGGTATTGTAGAACCTGTGCCCAGAAGACCATCGAATATTTCTGTAGCCAGGATGACGATAATTAAACTTCGTTTCATGGCAGTTAAAAGTTGGACCAAAATAGATGGCCGGGGAGGTGAGAACAGATGATAACCCTTGAAGAACTCCTTGAAAGAGATCGAAGAAGAGAAGAAGACGGTTTCAAACGAAAGATTCGTATCGGACAAATAGTCAAACCCGGATCTGCGGGTAAAGGCAGGATTATTATTGTTCCGACCACTGTGGAAGAAAAATTTGTTCACGATGAAATAAAATTGGATCAGGAACCGGGTGAGGGTGAACCCACCGGGGGGACTGGTGATGGTGAAGAAGGAGATATCATCGGTGAGCAGCCTGTTCGTCCCGATGAAGGAGAAGAAGGGGAAGAGGGTGCAGGCGAGGGCCCTGGAGAAGGGAAAGGTGAAAATCATGAACTTGAAGCCAATGCCTATGAACTTGGCAAGGTGTTGTCCCAGGACTTCCAGCTGCCTAACCTTAAGGATAAAGGGAAAAAGAGAACCCTGGCAAGGTATGTCTATGACCTGACCGACAAAAACAGGGGAGTGGGTCAGATATTGGATAAAAAATCAACATTAAAAAAGATTGTTGAAACCAATATCACCCTTGGTAATATACCCGATGCCGCCAATATCGATACCTCAAACTTTATCATTTCTCCCCATGACCTTATTTACCGAATCATGTCCAGGGAAAAAGATTTTGAATCCCAGGCCATTATATTCTTCTTAAGAGATTACTCAGGCTCCATGGGTGGGAAAGTCACACAGGCTGTGGTTTCTCAGCATGTCATGCTCTATTCCTGGCTGCTCTATCAATATGAAAAGCAGGTGGAGACACGTTTTATACTCCACGATACAGAAGCCAAAGAGGTTGCTGACTTTTATAAATATTATTCTTATAAAGTCGCTGGTGGAACAAAGGTTTCCACCGCATTTAAATTGGTGAATGATATTGTCGAGCGTGAAGGCCTGGCAAGGGATTATAACATCTATGTTTTTCACGGTACAGATGGTGATGACTGGGATAAAGAAGGAAAACAGACCATCGAAGAGATTGAAAAAATGTTTAGTTATGTCTCAAGAATCGGTATTTCCATTGTTGAACATTCCTATGTAGGATCAAAACAGACCGAGGTTGAAAAATATCTGAAAGGCTCAGGACTTTTAACCAGACAAAGCAATTTGATCAAAATGGATGTCATGGATGAAAATGCAGATGATTCAAGAATTATTGAAGGCATTAAAAAACTGATTTCATAAACAAGGTGGCAATCTAACCTGAAAGTGAGATGACCATGGAACTTGTCAGTCAGCATGTCAAAGGCATCATGGAAGAATGCAAATTAAGGGCCCGTGATCATGGTTTGAAATTTGATGACGAAACCCTTGAATATATTGTAACCAACCGGGATATGATTGAACTTTCCCCCAAGGTAATGATCCCAACCCTGTATGATTACTGGGTTCATGATGTAAGAGTTTTATCAGGCAAGGGCCAGTATGAGGCTTATCCTTCCAATCCTTACGAAACTGTTATCAATACGCGGCCGGCCATTTCATTTTATAACGACAATAACCCGGACTGGCTCAATGTCATGATATTTTATCATGTATTAGGGCATATTGATTTTTTTCAGAACAATCTGTTTTACCGGAACACATGGGATATAGATCTAACCGGCCAGGCTCTGTCAGATAAACGCATTATTGCCCAGCTTCGATCGGAAAAGGGTCGTTGGGTGGATTATGCCATTGAATTTGCCAGGGGTCTTGATAATTTGGTGGGTTATCAAAGGGAGCTCAACAACAATATTACCAATGAAAACCGCCAGGAATTTACTAAAATTGATTTCTATTTTGATATCTTTTTACAGACACTCAAAAAAGTACCTGATCACGAATATTTAAAAGAGATTTCACGATATAATGACTCCAAGGACCACCCGGAAGATTTTTTTGATCTGGTTGTCAGTAAATACCCTGAATTTGATGAGTTATACAATAAAGAGCGATCTTCAAAAACGGTTTCGGACATGGATGTAATGGGGTATATTATCCGTTATTCTCCTTTTTTAAAAGAAGATGAGAATGAGTGGATAAAGACGATTATTCAAATTGTTAAAAATACTTCAATGTATTTTCAGCCCCAGATACGGACAAAAATTATGAACGAAGGATGGGCCAGTTATTGGCATGAATATCTGTTTATGAGAGACGATCGAATCTGTGGTCATGAAGTGGATTATGCAAAGATCAACGCCGGGGTAACATCCATGCCTAAAGTCGGACTCAATCCTTATGCTCTTGGCATGAGACTGTTTCAACACCTTAAAGATATGGAAGATAAGGGCTGTTATTCTTTTGATTACAGGCTTTTAAAAGATAAGATAAAAAAGAAAAAATATGACACAGGTAAAAAATCCGGGGATGAGTATATCCTAAAGGTCAGGGAGAACTTTACAGATTTTACTTTTATCAATACTTTCATAGATCAAGAGTTTGTCACCTTTCATGATTTGTTCGTCGCAGGCAAACGGTTTAATCAAAAAAGAATGTCTTTGGAATATTATATCAAATCAAAAAAGGCTGAAGATTATAAACAGATGGTTATTGATACCCTTTATCATCCCCCTGAAATTAAGGTGGAACCGATCAATTGTAAGAATGGTGTTCTGTATTTAAACCATCTGTTTGAAAATAAGCCGTTAAAGATCGATTTCATTGAAAATACCATGGTTGGTATTGAATATTTATGGGGTGGGCCGGTTCATCTTGAAACCAGTGAGCCTGTGGCATCGGGTTCTGCTCAAAGTGCCCAGGCCAATTTCTGGGATCCTGCATCTCCAACACCTGCTGTTGAAAAACCGCGCAGTGTTAAATGGAAGCGCATGCTTTATGTAATGGAGAACCGCAAACTTCATAAACGGGAGCTGTGATTCATTATGGAAAAAAATTCTATGGAACCGAAATCAGTTGATCATACCCTGAACCTGTTAGACAAAAATATAACAGATTACCAGAGACTTAAACCTGTTCGTTTTGAAGAGTTTTTAACAATATTAACGGATAGTCCGTCCCAGGTGCTGAGAAATATTTTTCAGACATTTCATGACATGATTAAAAGCCATGTGGAGGAGTTGGAAGACACAATATCAGGCGAAAAAGATAAACTTGCTTTTACCAAGTACGACTGTTCCGAGCTGTTTGTGGAAGATTCTCAAACTCCGTATTTTACAGATATGTTGTTTGCCAATCGATTCATGAAACAAATGGAGTATCTGCGGCACGGTGCGCAACAGAATCAGATTTATATTTTTTACGGCCCTCATGGATGTGGAAAAAGTACTTTTTTAAACAATCTTCTTAAAAAATTTGAAATATATGCCAACACTGAAGACGGTCGACGGTACGAAATTGTCTGGCGGCTGAACCTTAAAAAACTTCAGGATAAAGACAAATCATTAACCGTATCAGCTTTTGAAAAACTCATTCACTATGTTGAAAATAAAGATCAGGTCAATTTAAAAGGTGAGTGCAACGAAAAAATATTTTCTGATAAAGAGGATGAATTTCTTGAAATTCCTTGTAGCTCCCACGATAATCCTTTTTTAATTATTCCCAAAGATCAACGAAGAATGGTTTTAGATGATTTGATTAAAAACGATGAATTTAAATGGCGGCTCTTTACTGAAAAAGAGTATGAGTGGGTATTCAAAGAAGATGTTTGCACCATTTGTTCTTCGATCTATCAGGCGCTGCTGGAACGACTGGGAAGTCCTTTGGAAGTTTTTAAAATGCTTTATGCCAGACCCTATTATTTCAATCGTCGTATGGGCAATGGTATCAGTGTTTTTAATCCAGGTGATCGGCCGTTGGAGATAAATGTGTTATCAAATGAGATGCTGCAAAATCGGATTAATGAATTGTTTCAGGATAGCAACCTGATCAAGTATCTTTACTCAAGGTTTGCAAAAATCAATAACGGGATTTATGCATTGATGGACGTAAAGGCCCATAATGTTGAACGGATGGTGGAACTTCACAATATTATCAGTGAAGGCCTTCATAAGGTTGATGATATTGAAGAACGAGTGGATTCATTGTTTTTTGCACTCATGAATCCTGAAGATAAAAAAAGCATCCGGGATTTCCCATCTTTTGAAGACCGGATTCAATATGTGGATATTCCTTATGTTCTTGATGTGAAAACCGAAGTAAAAATCTACAATAATATTTTTGGCCGGCACATTGAAGGCAGCTTTTTACCAATGGTTTTAGAAAATTTTGCCAGGATTATTATTTGTACAAGGGTGGGGAAAAAATCACTGGCTCTGACTGAATGGATCAAGGAACCTGCAAAATATAAAAATTTTTGTGACGATCAGTTGATGTTGTTAAAAATGGAACTCTTCTCAGGGAATATTCCCAAATGGTTGGAAGAAGATGATGTAAAGTCTTTGGACAGCAAGATGCTTAATAAAATTATTGCTGAATCAGAAATTTATGGAAAAGAAGGATTGTCAGGCCGGGATTCCATTAAAATATTTAATCAGTTTTATTCAAAATATGCCAAAGAAGACCGGTTGATCAATATGCCGGACCTATGTACCTTTTTCAATAAACTTGACAGCCAGCCCAGGATAGTTATTCCCACAGGGTTTCTCGACTCTCTGTTAAGGATGTATGATTATAGTATTCTCCAGCAGGTGAAAGAATCCTTGTACTATTATAATGAAGACCAGATTGCCAAAGATATCAAAAATTATATTTCCGGTGTTACAAATGAATTTGATTCAATCGTTAAATGTATCTTTACTAAAGAAGAACTCCATGTTACTGAAGCCTTCCTTGAAAGCATCGAAAACAGACTTCTTTCTGAGAATATGAATAAGAAGCGGAGAGAAGAAATCAGAACCGAGGTGTTAAAAGAATACACCACCCGGACCTTGACTCATGAGATTATGATAGAAGGAAAAAATATAACAGAAACCCGTTTGTTTGAATCTTTATATGATCGATATGTTCATAATCTTAAGAAGAGAGTCTTAGAACCATTTATTGAGAATGAAAATTTCAGGAACGCCATCAAAGATTTTGACACAGATAAATTTAAAGCCCATGACAAGCGGATAAAAAAAGATGTCAAATTTTTGCTGGACAACCTCTGCCAAAAATTTGCTTATTCCACCCAGGGAGCCAATGAAGCTTGTATTTATGTTATTGACAATGATCTGGCCAATAAGTTCAAGTAGTATTTGTCCATAAAAGATGCTGAACCAATTTATCAAGAAAATTCCAACAATAGATAACGCTGTTGTAATCGCCCCAAGCCACGGATCTCATAAAGCCTATTTGACGGCAAAGATGTTCAATACAATAGAACAATCAATCTTTGTTATTTTAAGGGATCAGAAAAAGGCGCTAAAATTTTTAGATGATTTGCATTTTTTCTTACCTGAAAAAAAAGATCAGATCATTTTTTTTCCTGGTTATCACCTTTTGCCGTTTAAATCATTGAGCTATCACAGGGAAACATCTACAAACCGGCTGGCAGCATTGTCGCAAATTATGAATTCAACAACCCGGCCGCTAATTATTGTTATCGTAATAGATACGGTTCTGCAAAAAATGATTCCTAAAAAGAATCTGGATGATTATTCAGAACTGGTCATGGCCAATGAAGAAATTGACAGGGATGCATTAATTGGCAAACTTGAATCAGGCGGCTATACTAAAACCTCCCTTGTTGAAGATCCAGGTGAATATTCAGTGCGGGGTGGAATACTGGACATTTTTTCACCCAATGAAAAAAATCCGGTACGTATAGAATTTTTTGGTGATCTGGTGGAATCCATCCGCAGTTTTTCTCCATATTCTCAACGTGGGATTAAAGAAATTTATGAAACCATTATTATTCCGGCGACTGAAGCGATTATCACCCCGGAGGCACTTCCCCATGTTCTTGCCAGGCTCAGGCATGCGGGAACCATAGCAGGAATTGGCGCATCTAAAATCAGAGGTTATGCGAATGAAATAAGGGAGTTTGGACGATTTCCCGGTATTGAAAGTATGCTTTCGATTATTTATGAAAATCTGGACACTATTTTTGATTATATTCATCCGGAAACATTTTTGATCATTGATGCACCAGAAGAATTGGAAGTTGGTGCAATTGATTTTGAAAATAAAGCCCGGATAAATTATCAGACCACAACCCAAGAAAATAAGCTTTGTGTGGTACCGGATTCCATCTATTTAAAATGGGATAAATGTCGCTCACAGATTCAAAAATATCGACAAATTTCTTTTGAACCGTTTAATCTTTCAAATCAAAACCAAGATTCTAAAAGAGTTGTGTGCCAATTGGATTACACTTTGGATTATATCGATAATACAGATTTGTCTTATTTATTGAAACGAGAGGGGAGAAACGAAAACCCATTAAAACCGCTGGTTGAATGGTTTAACAAGCAGCAGGAAGAAAATAAACGCATTTGTTGTGTATTGACCCAGGATTCCCAGGCAAAGCGCCTTTTATCTCTTCTTCAACCCTATGGCATTTCACCTTTAAAGTGTGAATCATTTGATATGGTAATGGGTCAAAAACCAGGGATCTATTATCTTTTAGGTCATTTGTCATCAGGATTTGTTTTCCAGGAAGACGGGCTTAGTATTGTTACTGAAAATGAAATATTCGGGGAAAAAAGAATTAGGCGGCAGGCACATGCCAGAAGGGATTTAAAAACTCAGTTTATTACCCCGGAAGAATTAAAAAATGGGGATGTTATCGTTCATATAGAGCACGGTGTGGGGCAGTATCAGGGATTGTGTAACCTGAAGATTAATGGGATCAGTCAGGATTTTATTCTTTTGGTGTACCAGGACAATGATAAATTATATTTGCCTGTGGATCGAATCGAGATGATCGGCAAATATATCGGCGTAGACGGGTATACTCCAATTTTAGATAAAATCGGTTCAAAGGCCTGGATCAAATCCAAGGCAAAGGCCAAAGAAGAAGTTGAAAAAATGGCGGCTGATTTATTGAATCTTTATGCTGAACGTAAAGTAAATACAGGGTTTGCATTCAGCAAACCAGATAATTATTATAATGATTTTGAAGCATCCTTTCCCTATGAAGAGACAAAAGATCAGTTAAAAGCCATTGATGATGTTCATCTGGATATGGAAACAAAAATTCCAATGGACCGGCTGGTATGTGGTGATGTGGGGTATGGAAAAACTGAGGTTGCCATTCGGGCCGCTTTTAAGGCGGTCAATGATGGTAAACAGGTGGCCATTGTTGTACCTACCACCATTTTGGCAGAGCAGCATCTTTTAACATTCAGAGAGCGGTTTGCTCAATATCCGGTTGAAATTGAATGTTTGTCACGGTTTAGAACCCGTAAAGAGCAGGCCCAAATTCTAAAAAAAATCAATAAAGGAGTAGTGGACATTGTTATCGGCACCCATCGACTTTTGCAAAAGGATGTGGATTTTAAAAGCCTTGGGCTTTTGGTGATTGATGAAGAACAGCGATTCGGGGTCAAACACAAAGAAAGCTTGAAGAAAAAACGCAGTTCAGTAGATGTGCTGGCGTTGACCGCAACCCCCATTCCCAGAACCCTTCACATGTCATTGACCGGCATGAGAGATATCAGTGTGATTAATACGCCACCAGCCGATCGACAGCCGATTGTATCATATATTTCAAAGTATGAAGACACCATTGTAAAAGATGCCATTCAAAAAGAGCTGCTAAGAAAAGGTCAGGTATTCTTTGTCCATAATAATATTAAAAGTATTTTAAAAGTGGCTCATAATATTGAAAAATTGGTGCCCACAGCCAGAGTTGCCGTGGCGCATGGCAGGTTATCGGAAACAGAACTTGAAAAAGTCATGTTCCAATTTGTAAATTTGGAAATTGATGTCCTTGTCTGTACTACAATTATTGAGTCGGGTCTGGATATTCCGTCAGCCAATACCATGATAATAAACAAAGCAGAGCGGTTTGGACTCGCCCAGATTTATCAATTAAGAGGCAGGGTGGGCCGGGGCGATCATCAGGCATATGCTTATCTTTTTATTTCCGATGAGAATCTTTTGACCAGAGATGCGAAAAAACGATTGGCTGCATTAATGGAACATAAAGATCTGGGCTCTGGATTTCAGATTGCCATGAAGGATCTTCAGATCCGGGGTGCTGGAACTGCTTTGGGCGCTTCTCAGTCCGGGCATATTGCCGCTGTTGGATATGATATGTTCTTAAAACTGCTTGACCAGGCAGTTCATGACCTGAAAGGCGAAGAAACCATTGAACCCTTGGAACCTGAAATAAATGCAATTATGTCATCAGGATTTCCAGATGATTATATTGAATCGGTTGAGCAACGATTGACGGTTTACCGTCGTTTGTCGCGAATTAAACAGATTTCAGATATAACAGATATGAAAAAAGAGCTGATTGATCGATACGGTAAATTACCGGTGGAAGCTGAGAACATGTTATTGAAAATAATGCTTCGTGTGTATTGTATCCAGGCTGGTGTTCAGCGGCTGGATCTTAATCCCAATAGTTTGACGCTTACCTTTTCAAAAACACACAGAAAAAAATCAATGAAGTCACTTGATGATGCCCTAAAAAAAGTGGCTCAATTCGAGTTTGTCAATAAAGAGAGTATCCGAATTCAATTGGGGGAAAAGAGAAACAATATCTCAAAGGCATTGCTGGAAACACGAAATATCCTCCTAGCAATAGCATAATTATGTCAAACATTTCCTATATTTAGCATTTTTTTAAAAAGTTTATCTTTTTTATAATTATCCCTTTATCTTTTCAAAAAATTTAATATAATGGGTCAACTTTCATATTCTGATTAAAATTTGTTTTTTATAATCTCAATTTTATTAAAGGTGGAATTATGAAATATCTATTCAGGAAAGAATCCTTTTTTTTAAAAAAATTTATTCAAACCCTTAATCAGGCAAAAGTTCCTCTTGAAATCATAGACGTCAACGGCCATCGGTATTCTACTGTCCAAAAAAATATAAAACACAAAATATTGATCCGGAATAATAAATTTTTTAAGGCCCTGGTTTCTCCAGATGCATTTTGCCTGGGAGAAGCCTATGTAAAAGGATATTTTGATATATCCGGTAATATAAAAGAATTGTACGAACTGGTATGTGATAAAATACTTAAGAAAAATCAGCGTAAGAATATATTGCAAGTTTTTTCCAGATTTTTTATTCGTCCTGAACAACAGGAAAAAGAGAATATTGAATATCACTATAATGTTCCCAGTGATTTTTATCAGTTATTTTTGGGAAAAACCATGGGCTATACCTGTGGATATTATGCAGAAGAAAATATGTCTATGGATGATGCCCAGAACGAAAAGATGGATATCATCTGTCGTAAATTGAGGCTTAAAAAAGGTGAAAAACTGCTTGATATCGGATGTGGGTGGGGAAATCTTGCGATACATGCAGCAAAACATTATGGCGCGATAGTTACAGGGATTACTTTGAGCAGCGAGCAAAAAAAATATGCAGAGCAATGGATAAAACAAGAAGGCCTTTTAAATAATATCAAAATTAAGATATTAAATTATCGGAACCTGGGTGAAACCGTTTTTGATAAAATTTCATGTGTAGGAATGTCAGAGCATGTGGGAAAAGCCAATATGTTAAATTTTTTTAAAATGGTTAATAAAAGTCTTAAAAAGGGCGGTCTGTTCATGCAGCATACCATTACAACCAACCAGGTGCGTAAAAAAGGATATGAAAATTCTTTTTTAGATAAATATATGTTTCCGGGTGGAGAGCTCATGCTTGAGCATGAGCTTGTGAAACTGGCTGATTCGAGCGGGTTTGAATTGTTGAATGCAGAAAACTTCAGGCCCCATTACGTTAAGACGTTAAATGATTGGATTGTCCGCATGGAAAAAAATAAAGATCGTTTACTATCGATCGTTTCCGATCATGTTTATAGAATTTACCATGTGTTTTTCATTGGTTCGCTAATCTCTTTTCAGCAAAAAGAAATCTCTTTATACCAAAATCTTTTTTATAAAACAGATGTTGATGAGTGTGCCATTAACCCTTTTTGCAGTCCATATTCGAAAAAGGAAACGTTACTTGTCTGACACTGATTGGCCTGACACTGATTGGCCTGACATTGATCGATTTGAAGAACTTATTTTTAAAAAGAAAAATCCTTTAAATCAACTGTTAACCTATTCACTGAAATTGATGCAGGCAAAACAAGCCGGACTTTTGTTTGGTACTGATAGAACCGGTACAAAATATTTGCCTCCTGGACAATGGGACAGGGGGGTAATGCATAAATTTTGCGGTAAAGGAATCAACGGTCTTATATTAAAGCTGTTTGGCACCCGGATCGTTAAGTTCAAAGGGCTATCGCCAATCCGTCTATACAAGGAATCTTATTTTGGTGAAAAACAGAACAATGAAGGGATTATCCCTTTTGTTCTCAGAACACATAAAGATTATTATAAAAATGGGTTAAAAATTTTAATTATCAATAACCTTAGTGAAGTCATGCATAATACCCATGCAAAATATTCCAAGGTATCGATTCTTTCCTTTGATGGTGTCCAGTTTCAAGCCATGCCGGATTTAAAAGTGAACAAAGCGATTGTAATACAGTTCCAGGCCCAAAACTTTATTTCTGCATATATTCCTGATTATGGTGCAATTGTATTTAACAATATTAATCCGGAATTGTTGGAAAGAAAAAACAATCAATTTATACATGATCAATCATTAAAGGGGCGGTTAAACAGGTTGATCGCTGCCATTGATATGGCGTCCCTATCCAATATCGGTCTTGCTAAAGGTAGACAGGCAGCCCGTATTATCTGGCGGAAAGAAAAAAATCTTCGAAAAACAGCATTGCAATTAAAGGATAAAGAAAAAGAACTCAATGCCCAGAAAGCATATCTTAAGGCTGTAGGTGCTGTGAATGCAAAGCAATTAAATATGGATGCAATCAATATTCCTGATGGGGTTTATGCATTCATGGATATGGTTGGTTCTGCAACCATCCGTAGAAAATTCAAACCCGGGGATTATTTTTTTATTCTCAACCTATGCCACCAGATTGCGGCGAACAATGCCAATCGATACGGTTGCCGGATTGATAATTTTATAGGTGATTCAGTCTTTTTGCAGAATGCTTCTCCTTTTGATGATGATAAGAACGGCTATCATATACCAACACAAGAAAGAGGCATGCTCATGGTTTTTACGATTGCCTCAATTTTTAATGAAATAGAACTATTGAAAAATGGAAAGCATAAACTGGATGAGGCTGGCCGGGTAAAAAAATTGCTCCAGACTGCCAAAGTGGATGTCGATTTCAGGGCTGGCTTGGAAATCGGTTCTGCCATGATAGGGCCATTGGGAAGTCAGAAAAGAAAAATTGTGACTGCCATTGGTAAGGCGGTAAATAATGCTTCCAGACTTGAAAGCAGTGGAGTGCCGCAAAAAATACATGCCAGTGAAAAAATAATGACCCTTTTGAAGGATGCAAATATTACAAAAGATACAAAAAAGATCAGACAGGCAGTTCTGGACGTACAAGATGATACCCTCGAATTAAAAACTCAGGAGCATGAATTTCTTCATTCTTATAAGAGGATCTATAAAATCAGCAATGGTCTGATACAGGAAAGAAATAACATTTCTTTTAAAGAGTTTTCAAAAAAAGTGACCTATCTGATCAAATGTTTTCCTGATTCAGACAATCGATAAGCCGGATCATCCTGCCTCTCATTTAGACGAATCAATAAAATTTTGTGAATGACGATTAAGCACTTTCATGATTTGAATTGTTTTTTCACCGACTATTCCATTGCCAATAATGGTATCATCAACTTGAATCACAGGGATAACCCCTTTATTGGTACCTGTGAGAAACACTTCGTCAGCCTTTAAAAGGTCTTCCAATTTGATGGGTTTTTCTTTAATCGTACAAATATTTTTTGATAGTGTGATCACGGCTTGCCGCGTAATCCCTTTTAAAACACCAACTTTGGGGGTAATCAGTATTCCATTGAATATTGCAAATAGATTGCTGGTTGTTCCTTCCATAACCTGTTTTTTCCGATTGACATATATTGCTTCAATGGCGTTTTGTTTTTCAGCCTCTTGCAGGGCCATGGCAGCTGCAACATATGAAATGACTTTTGCATCCGGCAGGGTTCTTTCCTGATATCGGGTGATCACTTTTACTCCGTTGGTATACCAGGTATCCGGCAATTGATTCATATCAGTAACCAGAATAATCAACCTGGGTTTTCCCTGGGGATAAAAAAAATCAGTGCTGGAACCGCCGGTAATGATAATTCGGATGTTTGCTTCACAGCTGAGATTATTTTTTCCCAATGTCTGTAAAACAATTTGAATAAGATCTTTTTTTGACCAGGGCAGGCTCAAGCCGATTCCTGTTGCAGAATTTAGCAAACGTTGTATATGCTCGTTAATAAGATAAGGCTTGTGGTTAAAGGTACGCATGATGTCAAAGACGCCAAATCCTCTTAAAATAGACAGATCATCAACAGGGATCATGGCTTTATCTGATTCAACAAATTGGCCGTCTACATAATAAATTTTCATAGCCGAAAGTCTCCTTGATGTTGAAAATTTGAGTGGTGTATAGTACAGATGTATCTATTTTACATAAAAGGTCAAGGGTATAAAGATTTCTATGAATATTTATTATGGTTTAAAATATAATTTAAAAGGTGTCCTGCTTTCTATAAAGACGCCTAAATTGTTAATGCTTGGGTTGCTTCGATTTTTTGTGGTTGTATGGTTTTCTTTTTTATTGTCAGGTCTTGTCCTTTACTTTCATGAACAAATTTTAGCAATGATTTGGAAAATGCCGGACTCAGGTTGGCTGATTTACCTTTGGAAAGTGGCTTCCTGGATATTATCGTTAGTACTTGCAGCTATTTCAATGGTGATGGCCTATTTGATTTCACAATTATTTTTTTGTGTGTTTATCATGGATTATATGTCCAGTATAACCGAAAAAATATTTTTAGGAGAAGATGCTCAGTCTGATCCCCATTCAGATATAAGATCGTGGTTTATATTTTTTATTTATTTGATTAAACAAGAAATACCACGGGCCATCATACCGGTTTTAATCACGCTATTAATAATGATCATCGGTTTGCTGACCCCGATCAGCCCGGTTATTATTGCAATATCTTCAATTGTTGCAATTGTTTTTCTGGCCTGGGACAATACTGATTTAACACCGGCAAGACGAATGCTTCCATTTAAAGTTCGTCTTAGATTCTTAAAAGAAAATATAGGATTTCATATCGGATTTGGGTTGTGGTTTCTTATTCCCGGCTTGAATATTATTTTTCTCTCGTTTGCCCCGGTGGGCGCAACTCTTTACTATCTGGAAAAAACAAAATAAAATTTTGTTAAAAAAGCTTTTGACAATTTATAAATAGCTTATATAATTAATATTAAAGTTCATAACTTATTGATAATCCGAAATTGAGTCCCTCAAAGTTGTTTTCCAACTGTACCCTCAAAGTTTGAATCTTATTAATTTATCACAAAGGAGGACATTATGGAGCACGCAAAAAGCGTACATAGCCGACGCTCTCCAGTGGATCGCAGATCGCCTGTTGACAGGCGCATTATTGACATGGGTCCCGGCTACCCTTCCGGCGAAAATAGAGCAGTTGTAAGAGATCGTCGAAAAGGATGGGAAGACAGATTCGGCTGGGAAAGAATCAGCAGATGGAGCAGTTCCCCGATTTATACAGATTTGCCCTGATAGAAACATCCTCAACCCTTGGTTTTGTTATGTTGTTCCCAAATATGGTTTGATATTTACTGAATCTTTTAAGACTTTGTATTAATAAGCATCGTTTTTTCGCATGCTACACTATTTTTACGCCTTTTTGGTATATTATTCAACGCATCCTTCAATCAAATCCTTCAATTAAATATGGATCAGCCCGACGAATCAGGACTTTTCTCTTTATTGGGTTTTCATAACTCATAACGCAAAAATCTCACCCCTTTCCTATGGCTTTTCTTTATTAACTGTGTTACAAAATTTGGATAAATTTATACATTTATAAAATTAAATTAAGACTATTTAAGGAATCATAATGAGAATACTTGTAACGGGTGTAGCAGGGTTTATCGGGTTTAATTTGACCCGTCGATTGTTAAAGCAAGGGCATGAGGTATTTGGGATTGATAACCTGAATGATTATTATGATGTCAATCTTAAAAAGAAACGGTTATCCATTATTGAAACCTACGAAAAATTCACATTCATTCAGGGTGATCTTGCTGACAGAGAAAATATAAAACGCCTTTTTGAAACCCATCAATTTGATTATGTGGTAAATCTGGCTGCCCAGGCCGGTGTCCGCTATAGTATCGAAAATCCAGCTTCATACGTTGACAGTAATCTGGTTGGTTTTGGAAATATTCTTGAAGGGTGCAGACATTCCAATGTCAAACACCTGGTATACGCGTCTTCTTCATCCGTATATGGATTAAATACCACTATGCCATTCTCAGTCCGGCATAACGTGGATCATCCCATCAGTCTTTATGCCGCATCCAAAAAAGCAAATGAATTAATGGCGCATACTTATAGTTATTTATATAATCTTCCAACGACAGGGCTACGATTTTTTACAGTTTACGGGCCTTGGGGCAGGCCGGATATGGCCTTGTTTTTGTTTACCAAAGCCATTCTTAATGATGAGCCCATAAAAATATTTAATAATGGAGAAATGCAGCGAGATTTCACCTATATTGATGATATTGTTGAAGGGGTCACCCGGGTTATGAATAATGTTCCAGCAGCAGATCCTGACTGGCGTTCCGACAGTCCTAATCCATCAAGTTCTTGCGTACCCTATAAATTGTATAACATCGGCAATAATGCGCCTGTGGGACTGATGGATTATATCGGGGCGATTGAAAAAGCCATTGGTAAAGAGGCGATTAAAGAATATCTGCCAATGCAGCCGGGAGACGTTGCAGCAACCTATGCTGATGTTAGTGATCTGGTAAAAGATACCGGTTTTAAACCCTCGACATCAATTGAAGAAGGTATCAGCAAATTTGTTCAATGGTATAAAGAATATTATAAAATAGCTTAACGGAGATCATTTCTGATGGATAAAAATACAAAGATTGCAGTTATCGGTTTAGGTTATGTTGGTTTGCCATTGGCGATTCATTTTGGAGAAAAATTTCATACAACAGGCTTGGATTTAAAAGAAAACATTATTGAAAATTGTAAAGAACATAAAGATCCAACAGGTGAAGTGTCGCCTGAAGAGTTTGAAAAAGCCACTTTGTTTTATCCCACATCAGATCCGTCTAAAATTTCTGACGCTGATTATATCATTGTCGCTGTACCAACTCCTATTGATAAAGCCAGACGTCCGGATCTAAAATATATGGAAAGTTCCTCCACAACAGCGGGGAAACATATGAAAAAAGGTGCAATCGTTATCTTTGAATCAACGGTTTATCCGGGTGTCACAGAAGACATCTGTGTGCCTATCCTGGAAAAAGAATCTGGATTTAAATGGAAAAAAGATTTTCATGTTGGCTATTCACCTGAAAGAATTAACCCGGGAGATAAAGAACACACATTGCCAAAGATTGTCAAAGTGGTTTCTGGAGATGATGAACAAACCTGCGATCAAGTGGCCAAATTATATGAAAGCATCATTATAGCTGGCGTTCACAGGACTAAAACCATCAAAGAAGCCGAAGCGGCAAAAGTTATTGAAAATACCCAAAGAGATTTAAATATTGCTTTAATGAATGAGCTGGCCCTGATATTTGATAAATTAGGAATTGATACAAAAAATGTATTGGAAGCTGCCGGCTCAAAATGGAATTTTCTCCCCTTCAGACCCGGACTTGTCGGGGGACACTGCATTGGTGTTGATCCTTATTATCTGACCTTTAAAGCAGAATCTGAAGGATACCATCCTCAGGTCATATTAGCTGGTCGAAGAATTAATGATAATATGGGGCGGTTTGTGGTTGAAAAAACAGTGAAAATGATGATCAACCAGGGATTGAATATCAAGGATTCTAAAGTGGGTGTTCTGGGGCTGACATTTAAAGAAAACTGTCCTGATTTAAGAAACACACGAGTGATTGATATCATAGAAGAGCTCAATTCATATGGGATAAATATACTCGTTCATGATGCCATTGCAGAGGCAAAAGAAGCAAAAGCCTACTATGATGTAGATCTGTGTTCATGGGATGATCTTAAAGAATTATCAGCCTTGATCGTTGCTGTTCCCCATGCCCGATACCTGCAGCTCACAATGGCGGATTTAAAGCAAATGCTGCTTCCAAATGGCTGCCTTATCGATGTCAAATCTATATTTGATCCCCAGGAAGCAAAAGAACTGGGAATTAATTTCTGGCGATTATGATGTGAAGCTGCTGTGGGATCTGTGTACGCTTCAGCTTACTCAAGCGCCCGGGAAACAATCTCATAAACATTTTTAGACAGCGATTGAATACAAAGAATTCGCTCAAGTTCTTTTTTCATCAATGCTTTCCTTTTCTCATCATACCGCTTCCAATGGTTGAAACATAATGACAATCGGGCTGCTACCATGTGATTAATGGAATCCAGTTCTATAATTTTATCTGCAATGAACCCATATCCTTTGCCGTCTTCTCGATGAAAAAGGATTGGATTGTGCAAGGCAAACATATAAATTAATGATCGCACTTTGTTGGGATTTGTCATTGAAAAATCTGCATGGTCGCAAAGCGATTTGACCTGGTCCAATGTATCTGGAAGCATTGAAGCGGCTTGGACGGCAAACCATTTGTCCAGTACCAGCTTATCATGTTGCCATTTTGAAAAAAAATATTGAACCGCCTGATTTTTTGTTTCCAGATTGATTTCACAAAGTATTTTAAAAGCAGCCATCTCATCGGTCATATTTTTTGCAGAATCAAAGTGTTGTTTAATAAGTTGGGTCGTGTCCGGCTCTTTTAAGCTGCCAAGATAGGATAAACAAAGATTTTTCAAACTCCTATCGGCCATTGCATTATGTGAGATACTTGAAGGATCAGCATTCGAACAGGCTTTAACTATAATTAACAATTCGTTTTTTAATTGCTTTGCCAGGCTTTTTTCTAAAAATATTCGGGCATCATGAATGGCTGTTACATCAATACTATCAAAATGATCTTTAATTTCTGTTTCCAAAGGAAGGCTCAGCATTTTAGCTAAAAATGCCCGATCAATTTTCGGGTCTGTTAATGCTTTTTTGAATGCATCAGCTATATGTTTAGTAACTTCTGGTTTTTTATTTTTCTGAAAACAAGTTACCAGGGTTGTAAGTTCATTGAAAAAGAGAGTTTGTGCAGCATCCCATCGATTAAAATCATCTGTATCATGTGCCATTAAAAAGGCAAGATCTTCATTTGACAGGTCTGTCGTGATTTTGATCGGCGCAGAAAATTGCCTGAATACAGAAGGCAGGCTGTGTTTGGGAATATTATCAAATAAAAAGGTTTGTTTTTCCTTTTTTAGTTCAAGTAATTTTTTTCCATCAGGGGTAATATCTTTTCCATCCTTGTCTATAATGCCAAAGCCGACTGGAATATGAAAAGGCAGCTTTATTTTGTTATTTCTATCCGGTTTGGTGTGTTGAGAAAAGGTGAGGGTCAGTGTCTGGTCGGTTGGATTATATTCTCTTTTAACATTAACAATAGGTGTGCCGGATTGAACATACCATCGTTTAAACTGGGCCAAATCTATTCCTGATGCTTCTTGCATGATACCGACAAAATCTTCAATGGTTACGGCCATGCCGTCATATTTGTCAAAATACAGAGTCATTCCTTTTTGAAAAAGGTTTTCACCAATTAGCAGGTGAATCATTCGAACCAGTTCTGCTCCTTTTTCATATACGGTCATGGTATAAAAATTATCCATTTTGATATATGACTCAGGTCTGACCGGATGGGTCATGGGGCCCGCATCTTCAGGAAACTGGAATGCTCTTAAATTTCGAACACATGAAATTCGTTTGACGCCCCTTGAGTTTAAATCAGATGAAAATTCCTGATCCCTGAAAACGGTTAATCCTTCTTTTAAGCTCAATTGAAACCAGTTTTTCAATGTCACCCGGTTTCCGGTCCAGTTGTGAAAATATTCATGCCCGATGACGCCCTGGATGTTCATGAAATCATCATCAGTGGCTGATTTTGGATCGGCCAGAACATATTTGGAATTAAAAATGTTAAGGCCCTTATTTTCCATTGCCCCGGCATTAAAATCATTAATGGCAACAATTTGAAAAAGATCCAGATCATATTCAAGGCCAAACCGCTCTTCATCCCATTTCATGGATTGTTTAAGCGATTTCATGGCATGATCACATTGACCAATATTTTCTTTTTCAGAATAGATTTTAAGATCGATCACTCTTCCGGAACGGGTTGTAAAATCATCGCTGATATGTGCAAGATCACCAGCAACCAGAGCAAAAAGATAACTTGGTTTTTTAAATGGATCTACCCATCTTGCATAATGTCGGTTATCCTCAAGAACACCTGAATCAAGCAGGTTTCCATTGGACAACAGAACCGGATATTTATCTTTGTCTGCAATGATCGTACACGAATAGATGGCCATGACATCCGGGCGATCCAAAAACGGCGTGATTTTTCTGAACCCCTGTGCCTCGCACTGGGTACAAAAAATATTTCCGGATTTGTATAAGCCTTCCAGTGTCGTATTTTTATGGGGTTCTAAAACACTGGTAATTTCTAGTTCAAATTTGTCCGGTGTCTGGTTGAGTTTAAAAAAGTCATCTCCTGATTCATATTCCCCTGGCAGCAACACCATGCCATTGGCCACCACATGGGTGATTTTAAAATCACCTTTATCAAAAACAAGCGGGGTTGTTTTATCTGCAATCGATGGATCTTTTCTGATTTTTAAAACAGAGGTAACGATTGTTTTTTCATCATCAATATCAAAAGTCAGATCAACATAATCAATTATAAAATCTGCAGGTCGATAATCTTTTAAATAATTTTTTATTGGTTTTTTCATACCATAAAAATTATAGTCTGAACGCTGAATTGTCAATGACAGATAGTTTAAATGACAGATTGTCAGGCCATCATCAATTTGAAACGATTTGAAAAAAATATAAAACCGGACCAACAAGAACGTTGGGACGGGAAAAAACAGCAGAACGTTGTTTACAAGCCATCTTTTATTTGTATTTTGAAAGCCCAGAAATAATCTAAAAGCCAGTTTTAAAGCAGTTCGAGTCATTTTTTTTGGTTGACAAAGACACCAAATTGGGAAACTATAGATGTTCGATGCAAAACAGCGATTAATTAAATAACATATACTCTATTTGGTAATATATATGGCAGGTTTTGAACAACAAAATAAAACAATAAAACCAGAACAAATCATAGAATCAATTGTTCGATATCGATGGTTAATTTTATTGCCGATATGCGTTTGTTTAACTATTGGCGTGTTTTATACATTAACAACACAAAAAACATATCAAGCCTCTACCACGATTTTAATCCAACCCCAAAAAGTTCCAAAACAATATGTTCAATCTGTTGTCTCCACAGATATAGACCAACGGTTGAACACTATCTCTTATCAGATTTTGAGCAGCAGCAACCTTGAAAAAATCATTAAAGAATTCGGATTATACGAAGATGAACCCGAAATGTATCTTGAAGATAAGGTTGCCGATATGAGAAAGCGGGTGACTGTCAGAGTGGAGACCGATAAGTCTAGACGAAGTGGTGGTAATGCAGACATATTTTATGTTTTTTTTAGAGGTGAAAAACCGGATCGTGTGATGCGGATTGCCAACGCGCTGGCCAGTTATTTCATGGATGAAAACTTAAAAGTTCGAGAAGCCCAGGCAGTGGGAACCAGTGAATTCTTAGACTCAGAACTTCAAAAGATTAAACTTGTATTGGAAACAAAAGAAAAACTAATCTCAGAATACCGGTCAAGATACCTTGGTGGATTGCCGGATGAACTTGAATCAAATTTAAGAACCTTGGACAGATTACAGCAACAATTGTCAGATCGTCAAAGTTCTTTGCGAGACTTAAATAATACCTTAAGTATGGTAGAAAGCCAGATTGCAAGAACAAAACAGCTTCAGGAAGAATCTGTTTTAAGGGGGGTATCGGTCAATGAATTGGGTGTTGTCCAAAATAGCAAAATGGATACAGAACAATTGTATGAGCTTGAAAAGCAGAAACTTGATCAAGCGCTTTCTCAATATACCCAAAAACATCCTGATGTCGTTAAATTAACCCAAAGTGTTAAAAAATTAGCAGAAAAGTTAGAAGCGGAAAAACTAGAAGCGGAAAAACTGGAAGCGGAAAAAGTAGAACCAGAAAAAATAAAATCAAATAAAAAAAAACAAACACCATTAAGCATAGGCAAGGTTAAAAAAAGTAAATTTTCCATAGAATCAGAGAACTTTCTTTTTGAGCAGCAATTGCAAATTCAGAGAATTAACGACCAGATTAAAACGCATGAATCAGATATCAAAAAAATTCAAGAAGCCATGAAATCAATTCAAGTAAAAGTGCAGGAGACTCCTCAAAGAGAGCAGGAACTTCAATCATTAAATAGAGATTATGACAATATTCAACAGAACTATAACTCTTTACTTGCCAGAAAACTGGAATCCGAAATTGCTGTTAACATGGAAAAGAAACAAAAAGGGGAACAATTTAAAATTTTGGATTATGCGCGACTTCCTCAAAAGCCAATTTCTCCGGATATAAAAAAAATATTTTTGTTTTCATTGGCGTTGGGTTTTGGATTGGGAGGCGGTATTGCTTTTTTGTTTGAATTATTAAATTCTACTATTAAAAGTGCGGATATTATAGAAACTGAATTTGGATTACCATTACTTGCCGTTATTCCTTCACTTGAAAAAGTTAAAAAGAAAATCAAGATAAGGCTTGAAGCAGTCATTTTTTCATTTTGTTTCATTTATGCGATTTTGGTACTTTTCCTTTTTGTGGTGATTAATGTCAAAGGGATTGATAAGGTTGTTTCTTTTATTAAAATGCAGATTAACGTTTGATTCGGGAGTGACAGTTGGGAAAAATATTTAACGCCCTGGAAAAATCAGTAAAATCAGAAAAAATAACGGAACAAGGCCCGCCCCTGTTACAATCAAATGAACCACCATCGGAGCAGGCTGGAATAAAAATTAGTTCTGATGGTTCAAGTTACCAAGCTGAGTCTTCAGATAATATGTTTGCCAGGCTAAGCTCAGACCTTGTTGTTGCACTTAAACCCCAATCTGTTGAAGCAGAGCAATTTAGAAATTTAAAAAATAATATTCTATTTCCAGAGAAAGGTAATCCTCCAAAAACAATTATGGTGACCAGTACAATTCCAGGCGATGGTAAATCATTTGTTGCCTCGAATCTTGCAATCAGCATTGCCCAGAGTATTGATGAATATGTTTTGTTAATGGACTGTGACCTTCGTGCATCCTCACTGGGTTCGTTGTTTGGGTTTACTGATGTTAATGGGTTGAGCGAATATTTAACAAAAGCAATGCCGTTTAGTGCTTTGTTACAAAACACTTTTTTAGAGAAATTGAAAGTTCTTCCTGCAGGGCACACTCCGAAAAATCCGTCTGAATTATTGACCTCAGAGCAAATGAGAAAACTGATTCATGAAGTCAAATTAAGGTATAACGATCGATATATCATTTTAGACACCCCCCCACCGTATATTACGTCTGAAACCAGTGCACTGGCCAGGCAGGTCGATGGGGTTATCCTGGTAGTTCGGCAAAGAAAATCAAAAAAACAGGATATCCACGATATAATTGATATCTATGGCCGGGAAAAAATATTGGGTATTGTTTACAACGATGCCAATACACTGTTGCCATACGGATCAAGTAAGTACGGCTACGGGAAATACGGGTATGGGAATAAGAAGCAATGATTAGAGGTTATTCATGCTGCGCCTGCTGAAACAATATTTCCCAATCCGAAATATTATTTTTTACCTTATTGAGGGTCTTGTTATTTTTGGATCCTTTTTACTGGCAACTGCAATATTATCAAGTCCTAGATTTCTTTTTTTAGATAGTTCCGTTTGCCTTCGCATCCTTTTAATCACATTTATCTGTCAAGCGTGTTTGTATTATAATGATTTATATGATTTTAAGGTTGTTTCCAGTATTAGTGAGGTCAGTATACGGCTGCTTCAAGCATTGGGCGTTTCTTCCATAATTTTGGCTCTGATATATTGGATATTTCCGTCTGTAATTATTAATCAACTTGTATTTATTTTAAGTGTTGTTTTCCTTCTTATTTTTATCATTGGATGGCGGATCTTTTATATTTTTTGTATCAATAACGGATGGTTTAATCAAAAAATTATTATTTTGGGTACCAGCTCTCTTGCTATTGATATTATTACTGAGATAAACGCAGCTCCGGATTGCGGTTATTCTGTTGTCGCTTTGATATTGGGTTCTGAAAAAAATGAAGCAACTAATGATATCCTAAAAGATCTTTTTATCATCAATGATAAAGAAAATTTTTGTGATGTCGTAAAGCAAATGCAGGCAGAAAAAATTATTGTTGCTTTGAAAGAACGAAGAGGAACCTTCCCCACCCAAGAACTCATTCGTTGCAGGACTGCCGGAATTGAAGTCCTTGAAGGGAGTTCTTTTTACGAAACATTAACGGGTAAAGTTCTTGTAACCAAAATTAACCCCTCATGGCTGATTTTTTCAGATGGGTTTAGAAAATCAAAATTTCAAACAATTGTAAAACGAATGGAAGACATTTTTATTTCTTTGATAATGTTGATTATATTATCCCCTCTTTTGCTGGTAACCAGTATTTTAATTAAATTGGAATCAAAAGGTCCGATATTATTTTCTCAAGACCGAGTCGGTCAAAACAAAAATGAATATATGATGCATAAGTTTCGCTCAATGGTAGTTGATGCTGAAAAATCAACCGGCCCGGTATGGGCCCAGAAAAATGATATGAGAATAACCCGGGTGGGACGTGTCATACGAAAATTTCGAATCGATGAATTGCCGCAGCTCTGGGATGTGTTAATCGGTAGAATGAGTATGGTCGGGCCTCGACCGGAGAGAAAATTTTTTACTGATTCACTTGAACAGCAGATACCATTTTATTCTGAGCGCTTTGTAGTAAAACCGGGACTTACAGGATGGGCACAAGTGTCATATGATTATGGCGCAACAGTTGATGATGCAATAGAAAAGCTTAATTATGATCTATTTTATATAAAGAATTTATCCATAACCATGGATATTGTAATTGTTTTGAGAACGGTTAAAACTGTTTTGTTTGGTAGAGGTGCCCGATAAAGGCTTTTATTGATTTTATTGTTTATTTACTGGGTGTTTGATTAATATATGACATGTAATCAAAGGGGCGGAGCTATGTTGTTTAAAATTTTTTTTAAATATAATATTATGGTATTCTTTTGTATTTTTATTTTGTTTGGGATTGCAATCGCAGAAGAAGTAAAAAAATCTGAACCATCACCCGAATTAAATCAAACCAAAACAGATCAAACCAAAAAAGAGAAGACCCAAACAGATAAAACCAAAATAGATAAAACCAAACTATATAAGATTGGTATTGGGGATATTTTAAGCATAACCACATGGAAAGAACCTGAATTGACTGTGGAAGCAGTCATGGTTAGAAGTGATGGAAAAATTACCTTTCCTCTTTTGGACGATGTACATGCCGAAGGGACGACTACTATGGATTTAAAACAGAAAATTCAAGAAAAATTAAGTGATTTTGTCGAATCACCTAATGTGACGGTAACACTCACCAATCCGGTCAGCCGAAGATTCTATATTTTAGGAGAAATAAAAAAAACAGGCGAATATGAATTGATTAAAAATTTAACTGTCATGCAGGCCTTTGCATTGGCCGGCGGATTTACAGAGTGGGCATCAAAAAATAAAATCATTCTATACAGAAGAAACAACATAAAAGATGAAACCATTATTATTGGTTATGATGACATTATAAAAGGGGATTTTTCCAAGGATATTCAACTTAAACCGGATGATACAATCATTGTCCCTTAAATTGTCCCTTAACATAAGATTTTCTTTGAGAGGCCTGAAATGAATATAATAAAAAAAGAAATTTTTATAGAAGCACTAATTTTCGGTTTATTGATCCTATCATTTTTTTTCACTACTCCCGCACTTTGTGCAAATCAACAAATCATACCATCTTTTAGTGTTTCAGAAGAATATACGGATAATTTTAATAGAACCAAAGATAACAAGGACAGCGAATTTACGACAAGATACAGCCCTGGAATAGCGTATAGTATCATTGACAAAAAATACAGCCTGAATTTTGATTATAACCCCACATACAAAGACAATGTGGACAATAATGAATATGATGCCTGGGATCACAGGGCTTTGTTTGCCGCAGAGTTTCAACCATCAAAAAACACCCAGATAAATATTTCCGATAACTTTAATAGAAGTTCAAACCGGTCCGCTCGGACAAACGCTTATGGAACACATGATACAAATTCTGCATCCGCCAGCCTAAGCTACCAATTCGGCAAAAAAGATAGAATGAGTCTGAGCTATACTTATGCATTTGATGACTATGAAGAGGCGAATCAAGATGAATTCAAAAGGCATAATCCAACCGCATATTTCTCCTATTGGTTAACACCCCAATGGGGAATTGATTTGAATGGTTCATACTCAAAAACTGATAATGAAATATCTTTGGATGATCCTGAAACCATTCGAGGCGACATCCGTCTTTTAAAAAATATGGACAAAAATCTTGATATTTACATCAAATATGCACATTCATACACAGAAAAGAGTTCAGGAGACCAAATGGTTTTAAACCCCAGTGTAGGTTTTGACTGGAAACCCACTGAAGATTCAGGGATCGTACTTGGTGGCGGCATGTTGTTCCAGGATTATGAAGGTCAATCCGGATCTGACTCAGAGAAATTTTTTATTGAATTTGATATCTACAAGGACTTTAGTTTTTCACAACGAAATAATTTATCCATCACTGGATCAAGCAGTTACAATGATATTGATGAAACCGCCTCAAGTTTGGGTTTCACAATCTCATATGAGGCTGGACTTATGCACACCTATAAATTAACAAAAAGACTGACATCTCAGTTAAGCGGGTCATACAAATTATCAGAATATGACGAGCCGACAATTAATCGGGAAGATAAATCCTTTCGATTGGGGGCAGGGCTGGTTTGGGCACCATTAAAGTGGCTGACAGCCAATTTAAGATATGGATTTGAAGATTTTACTTCAGATAGTTCTTCCAGAGAGGATTATCAGGAAAATAAAGTTACTTTTTCAATCAGTTTAAGACCATCCGGCCCTGTTCGATTAGATCAATCAAATGACCGGCAGGTTTTAGAAGATCGATTGTTTAACTAATGAAAGTAAAAAAATGAAATTAACAATTATTGGTACAGGTTATGTTGGTCTTGTAACCGGTGCCTGTTTTGCAGAAATGGGGATCTCAGTCACCTGTTTTGATATTGATGAAACAAAGATTTCAAATTTAAGAAAAGGAATCATCCCCATTTATGAACCTGGCTTGGAAAGCCTGGTTATTCAAAATACTGAAGATGGGAGTTTAAAATTCAGCACAGACCTGGCTAAAATGTCTAAAGATACTCATCTGTTTTTTATAGCGGTTGGCACACCGCCTGGAGAAGATGGGTCTGCTGACCTTCAGTTTGTATTGCAGGTTGCTCGAGAAATTGGACAGACAATCACAGAGTATTCAGTCATTGTAAACAAATCAACAGTCCCGGTTGGAACTGCAGAAAAGGTAAGTAAGGCCATACAGGCAGAATTAAACAAACGAAATCTTGATATTGAATTCGATGTAGTCTCAAACCCTGAGTTTTTAAAGGAAGGGGCCGCAGTCAATGATTTTTTGAAACCAGATAGAATTATCATTGGTTCAGACTCTGAACATGCCACAAAAATTATGCAACGGCTATATTCTCCTTTTTCAAGAAATAGAGATAAAATTATTCTAATGAGTGTTCGTGATGCCGAGATGACAAAATATGCAGCCAACTCAATGCTTGCCACAAAAATTTCATTCATGAATGAAATAGCTAATATTTGTGAACGCCTTGGCGTAGATGTGGAAAATGTGAGAAAAGGAATTGGTTCAGATAATCGTATCGGATACTCGTTTATTTATCCGGGTTGCGGATATGGAGGATCATGTTTCCCCAAAGATGTTCAGGCCTTAATACGAACCAGCCTGGAAAATGGGTTTGAACCTGAACTACTCAAAGCTGTTGAAAAACGAAATGATGCTCAAAAAAAAGTGTTGTCAAATAAAATTTTAAATAGATTTGGAACTGATTTATCAGAAAAAATCTTTTGTTTATGGGGCCTTTCATTTAAGCCTGGAACCGATGACATGAGAGAGGCACCATCCAGAGTGCTTATACAGGAGCTGTTAAATGCAGGTGCGAAAGTCCAGGCATATGATCCAGTGGCACAGGATCAGGCTAGAAAAGTATTTCCAACCGAATGGTTTGAAAATGGGAAAATTAAATTCTTTGAAACTCAATATAAAGCAATAGAAACAACTGATGCACTCATCCTTGTCACTGAATGGAAAACCTTCAGGCAACCGGATTTTATAACCATGTCTAACTTGATGAAAACAAAGATTATTTTTGACGGCAGAAATCAATATAGTCCTGAAGAAATGAAAGAGTATGGATTTGAATACTATGGAATTGGAAGGTAATAGATCTATTCTCCTCACCTTTGATGTTGAAGATTGGTTCCATGTGGAAAATTTTAAAGAATATATTCCATTCTCATCTTGGAACGATCATGAGCTGAGAGTTGAAAAAAATATTCATTTGATTCTTGATCTCCTGGATTCATTTTCGTTCAAACCCAAAGCCACGTTTTTTGTTTTGGGCTGGATAGCCAAAAAGCTTCCTGATATGGTCAGGGAAATACAGAAAAGGGGGCATGAAGTTGCATCCCATGGTAATAGTCATCATTTATGTACCAACCAGTCTTTCAAAGAAATTGAGCAGGATTTAAAAATCGGAAAATCTAGGCTTGAAGATATTATAGGCCATGAAGTATATGGATACCGCGCACCAAGTTTTGCAATAAATGATGATATCCTTAAAATAATTAGAGACACCGGCCACGTCTATGATTCAAGCTATAATTCATTTGCTATGCATGGAAGATACGGAACAATTGATTTACCGCCAAAAGAAGGATCAAGCGTATCTTATAAGCTCTCAGATCAATTTTATGAAATTCCTGTCAGTAACTTTAAGATCCATAACAAAGTTATTCCTCTTGGTGGAGGTGGTTATTTTAGATTAATTCCATTATATTTTTTTCTAACGGGAATCAAGCAAGTATTGAAAACTGATAATGCATTTGTTTTCTATTCTCATCCATGGGAGTTTGATCCGGAACAGCCAAAAGTTAAAGAGGCTTCAGCTTTATATAAATTTAGACACTATATTAACCTGAAAAAAACAGCCACTAAACTGGAAAATTTAATTAGGATTTTTTCACAATATGAGTTTAGAACCTGTAAAAAATATCTTGCAAAATAATAAACGAATTTTCATAATTCTTTTTATTTTTTTTATTACTTTTCTGATCATTCAAATGACTCAATCTGTTAGAAGGACACCCATCCTGAAGCCGCTTTCAGATTTACCGGAACAAATTGGTGTCTGGAAACTTTCAAAGACAACCGATTTATCTGAAAGTGTTATAAATATCCTGGGCGTGGATGATTATATAAACAGCATTTATTTATCTCCCCAGGGTAATGCCATCAATCTTTATATTAGTTATTTTGAAGCCCTGGGGGTATCTGGAGGATATCACTCCCCACTAAACTGTATGCCCGGAGGCGGGTTGAAAATACTTAACGACGAAACTATTAAAATAGACCATGATCAAAAAACAATTAGAAAATTGACACTGGAACAAAACAAACAAAAAAGTTTTGCATATTATTGGTACTATAACAGAGGAAGAATTGTTCACTCGGAATATTCAGAAAAAATATATCTTGTTCTTGATGCTATTTTAAAGGGCAGGCGGGATGGTGCCTTTATTCGTATCGTTAGCTATCCAGATAGAGATGGCAACTTTAATACAGAGGATGTGCTTGATTTTGTAAACAAAATTAATCAGATATCAACTCAATATTTACCAGGAAAAACGATAAAGTGATCTAATGGAAAATACCAAAAAAATATACTACCAGTTATTTGCTTTGGGAGCAGGGTTTATAATATTGTATCTCCCCTTTCTAAAAACAATGATCAGTGACTGGGACACAAATGCAAATTATTCCCATGGATATTTAATTCCGATTATTTCGGCCTGGTTAATCTATTCCCTAAAAGATGAAATTTCTACAATTCGACTACAGCCCTCTAATTGGGGAATTCCAATAATCATTATTGCCTGTCTCCAATTAATTGTGGCTAAAATAGGAATGGAATATTTTCTTCAAAGGACTTCTATTATTGTTCTTTTTTTCGGTATTTCTTTGTTTTTGTATGGAAAAGATATTACACGGAAAATCTCTATCCCAATCATTTATCTGATTTTCATGATTCCAATTCCAGTAATTGTGTGGAACAAAATTGCATTCCCTTTACAACTTTTCGCCTCTTACCTTACCGAACATGTAATTAGATTGGCAGGAATGCCAATCCTGCGGGAAGGCAATGTCCTGACATTATCGACCATTACTCTTGAAGTGGTTGATGCCTGTTCCGGGATCAGGTCTTTAACCACAATGATGGCGTTAAGTGTTCCGTTCTCTTTTTTTCTTCCTCCGGGAAAACTAAATAAAGTCATACTTTTTTTATCTTCTATACCCATTGCGGTTTTTGCCAATATTGTTCGACTTACTGCCACGGCATTTCTATCAAGCCTGTATGGTGAAAAATTCGCCCAGGGATTTCTTCATGAATTTTCTGGAATGGTAACCTTTGTTTTGGGGTTAGCAATGTTGTATGGCTGTAAAGTTGTTTTAACTAGAATTAGAATGACAAAATAATGTTTGTAACTATTTTCAGTTTAATATTAACGCTATTGTCCCTTTGTATCTGTTTGTATTATTGGTTTTTACTGATATACGCCTACTCATCTAAAAAAAACGAAATGTCCCAAATCAAAAACATTACTTCATATGCACGAATGGCCATAGTTATTCCGGCACATAATGAAGAAAAAATATTATTTAATACATTGGAATCCTGTAAACAACTTGATTATCCGAGAGATAGATTTGAAATCGTGGTGGTGGCTGACAATTGTGCTGATAATACTGCAATGATAGCCAATGATAATGGTGTTAAATGTCTTGAAAGATTCGATGATAATAATAAAGGAAAAGGCTATGCTCTGACCTATGCATTTGAACATCTCTTAAAGAAGGATTTCGATGTCTTTGTTGTATTAGATGCTGACTGCACTATCAGCCGCAATTCATTAAAAGTTATTAACGAGAGTTTAAGTACAGACGTTAAAATTTTCCAGATTAATTATAAAACAGCAAATCCAGACGTAAATGCCGTAAGTTATGCCTGTGCAGTGGGAAACTATATCGAAAACAATTTCTTTTATAAACCCAAAGCGAATTTAAATATTTCAGTATTATTACGGGGAACGGGGATGGCTTTTAAAAGAGAGATCTTGCTAAAGTACCCATGGGATTCGTTTGGTATTGTTGAAGATGTCGAATATTCCCTCAAGCTTATTGAACAGAACGAAAAAATTAAATTTATAGATAAAGCAGAAGTCTTATCTGAATTTCCAACCCAAATGAATCAACTTTCCACGCAAAGAAAACGATGGGCCGGAGGGAATTTAAATTTTGGTAAAAAACAGGCTTTGAAATTTTTGTTTAAAGGTATTAAACAAAAAAATCTTGATATATTTGATATTGGTGTCACCTTTATTGTGCTTAGCAAGCCGCTTATTATATCGTTATCAATTATGTCACTGATATGTTCAGCGTTCAGTTATATGATTTATAATAATAGTTTTTCAGTTTTGGTGTTTTTAGTGGCTGGTTTGAACTTTATGCTTACTTTCTCATATTTTATTTTTGGCGTTTTTGCATTTGGTATTTCTCTTCGCCGATTCGGATTATTAATAGCATCTCCAATGGTTATTTTAAATTTAGTCTATATTGGCGTAAAAGGCTTGTTGGAGAAAACTTCACAGGATTGGGAAAAAACTCCTCGAAATGATTAAAAAAAAAATAGCTCACCTGATAGGCACCAATTTTTATGGTGGTCCTGAAAAACAAATTATTGAACATTTGAAATTGATTGACAGCTCAATTTTCTCTCCATTGGTTATTTCGTTCATCGAAGGAGATAGCGAAAATGAATTTCTTAAAAATGCTGAATTGAACAAAATAAAAAATTTGGGGATTCCAATGAACGGTCCCCTTGATTTTCATGCACTGATTACACTTGTTAAATATATAAAGAAAGAAAAGATAGATTTACTATGTGTTCATGGATACAAATCTACAATTTTTGGGTTTATTGCAGCCAAAATAAACGGTTGTTCAGCTATCAGTTTCTCACGAGGCTATACTGCGGAAAATTTGAAAATTAAATTTTATGAGTGGCTGGAAAGAAAGTTTTTGAACCATATGGATGGGATAATTTCAGTTTCCCATGGTCAGGAATCCAAACTGGAAACTTTGAATGTAAAACCTAAAAAAAAATGGGTTGTTCACAATGCCGTTTCTACATACCAGACAGTAAAAAAGGCTGGCAGAAAAGAGATCGCCGAAATGCTTAATTTACCCCCGGAATCCAAATGGGTTGTTTCTGCAGGTCGGCTGAGTCCTGAAAAAGGACACAGGTTTTTTATTGAAGCTATAAATCAAATATCAAAAATACCGGATGATTACTATTTTATTATTTGCGGAGACGGTGTATGTCTTTCAGAGTTAGAAGTAAAAGCAAAAAAAATGGGAATTATTGAAAAATGTAGATTTCCGGGTTTCCTTCGAAATGTTCAAGATCTATTCTCTATAATGGAGTTCATGGTTTTACCCTCATTAACTGAAGGGTTGCCCAATGTTGTTTTGGAAGCTTTTTCCGTATCAAAAACTGTCGTCTCGACATCTGTTGGAGGTGTACCCGAACTGGTTGAAGATAATAAGAATGGTTTGCTGGTTTCTCACAGTGATTCAAAAGCGCTTGCCAATGCAATTGAAAAATTTATTCATAATCCGGAATTAGCCAGCGAATATGGGAAAAAAGGTTACGAAACGGTTAAATCCCAGTTCAGCTTTGAAATTCAAACAAAAAAACTCCAAAAAATCTATCTGGAACTGCTATAGCAACTATGAACAATATACCCTTTATTACAGTATGCATGCCTGTTTATAATGAATCGGAGTTTATCAAAAGAACAATCTTTCAAATATTAAATCAGGATTATCCAGAAAATCGATTTGAAATTATTGTAGCTGATGGTCACTCAAGTGATGATACCTGGGAAATAGTGAAAAAAATTCAACTTGAGCACCCACAAGTGCTGTTGTGCGAAAATCTTAAGAGGAAGTCATCCTCCGGTAGAAACATAGGTTTTAAAAAAGGTAAAGGTGATATTTTTGTTGTTATCGACGGTCATTGCTATATACCAGATAACCAGTTGTTTAAAAATATCATCAACTGTTTTGAAAAATCAGGCGCCCAATGCCTTGGCAGACCTCAGCCACTTGACCCCCCGGATATTTCAGATTTTCAGAAAGCCGTCGCCTTGGCAAGAAAATCAAAAATCGGCCATGGGGGCGATTCTCTGATATATTCAAACTATGAAGGTTTCATTAGCCCTGTTAGCAATGGGGCAATTTATAAAAAAGAGGTTATAGAAAAAATAGGATATGTTGATGAATCTTTTGATGCCTGTGAAGATGTAGAATTCAATTGCAGGGTTGAAAAAGCAGGTTTTAAAACATTTATGAGTCCCACCCTGACCATAAAATACTATCCTAGAGAAAATATCAGATCTCTTTTACAGCAGATGATCCGATATGGAAAAGGAAGAATAAATTTGCTTAAAAAATATCCTGAAACGTTTTCTTTTACAGGCGTTATCCCCTTTTTTTTTGTAACAGGTATCATTTTAATGCTTTTATCCTCTATAATTAGCAAAACTTTGGTGTCATTATTCATTATTCCCTATTTAATTTACTTTTTTTTAATTTCTTTTTTTTCAATTAAATTATGCATTAATAATAGAACAAAATATTTTATTACACACCTTAAGATATTTAGCACGATTCACACAGGATTAGGTATTGGTCAGCTTATTGGGCTTTATGATGTATCCATTGAAAAGATGCTGCTATTAGCAAATCAAAAAAAATAGTCATTCTTTTATTATTTCTGACTGCAATAATAGCGTATGCTGTCTTAATTGAACCGAATTGGATTCAAGTTAACCAAATACAAATAAAGCAAAGGCAGTTTTCATCGTTCTTTAATAATAATATTGTAATCTTTTTATCAGATATTCATGTATCCCAATTGGGTATAAGAGAGAAACTTTTATTAAATAAAATCCAAAAAATAGATCCTGATTATATTTTTTTAACAGGAGATTTTGTTTCTTGGAAGGGTAATTATAACCAGACCTTTAATTTTTTAAAAAAACTCAAAGCAAAAAAAGGCATTTATGGTGTTTTAGGAGATGCAGATTATACAGACTCAAGAAAATCTTGCCTGTTTTGTCATCGATTTAATAAAGAAGACCCTGTTTTACCTGTTCAGATATTAAAGAACCAAACCATTTCTATTAACCAAGGTCCACACAAGATAAAGCTAATTGGCATTGAGCCTTTTAAACATAATTTTATTGAAGGAAAAGAGCTTGTTGAAAAAAAATCCAATACTCCTGCAATTGTATTAAGTCATCAACAAGTGGATTTTAAAGGAATTAATAACAATAATATTTTAGTTTTGAGCGGTGATACCCATGGCGGGCAGGTTTATATGCCCGCTTTTTTTTGGGAAAAACTATTTGGACCTAATAAAGGAAGCATCAAACAAGGAACGAATAAAAATCAAACTATCATTGTTAATACAGGTATTGGGACAAGCAGGATTCCGTTAAGACTTTTTTGCCGTCCTGAAATCATTCTTCTAAAAGGAAATAACAAATCAAACTAAAATTATCAAAACGAAATTTTTATTTTTTTTTATGTTTCTTCCTTTTACTTCAAGCTTGTTCAGCTCCGGAGCTAACCAAAGAGATTCTGCTGTTTGATTTTGAAGATGAAAGTGAATTAAACAGTATAGAGTTTAAGTGTAAAACCATGTTTAAACTTTCAGACATGTATAAAAAACACGGAAATTCTTCTCTTGAAATGAAATTTTATCCAACCGAATTGGTTGGGTTTATTATCAAAGATATTCAATATAAAATTAATCAAAGTCATGGGTTAACATTTTGGGTTTTTAATCCTTCTGTAATTGAAAGTACATTGTTTATAAAAGTTGCTACAGCTAATTTAAGCGAATATGTCCAACATTATGTGTTAAAACAGAGTGAAACAATGATCCATATGCCCTTTAATAAAGTATTGCAAGACCAAGTAACCAGTGAAATTAAAAGTATTTCTATCTATCGGACAAATATTGATCATATTGAAACACTTTATTTTGATGATTTTAAATTGCGTTAAATGCATTTCAAAATAGGCAGGATCTTCATTGACTTCACAGAAAAAAATAAAAATATTATATGTAATTGATAGCTTATTTAAAGGTGGGACTGAGAATCAACTTATAGAATTAATCAATAATTTGCCAACCGAGGTTATTTCTTCTGAATTAGTTATATTGAATGATTTTGATAAGTTTTTATTAGATAAAATCACTTGTCCTGTTAGAATATTAAAAAAAACGAGTATTTTTTTCAAATTTTTTTTTAAGTTCCATTCTCTTTGGAAAATATTAAAGAAAAATAAATATGATATAATTCAGACACAATTTATAGAATCAGAATTGTTTATATGTTTTGTTTTAAAAATGATACGTCAAAAACCCTATTTTATAATAACAAGACGGAATTCTTATCATTGGATTAATACAAGAAAATTAATCTTTTTTTTACATAAAACAATTTCAGTCAAAAAATGTGACCTGATAATCACAAATTCGTTTAAAACTAAACAAGAGTGCTGTATCCTGGAAAATGTACGCGAGTCTAAAATTAAAGTGATTCATAACAGCATTGATATAGATAGATTTACGGGAATAAAAAAAGATAATGCAAGAAAAAAATTAAAGTTTTCAAATACCGATATCGTTATTGGGGTTGTTGCTAATTGGCGTCCGGTTAAAGGGTTAAAATTTTTTTTAGAATCCGCAAAAATGCTTACTGCTTCAGTCGATAATGTTAAATTTGTTTTGGCAGGAAGCGGTGAGCAGGGCGAGGAACTATCAAATATTTCAAAAGAATTTGGGATTGAAAAAAAAGTGCATTTTTTTGAAAATTATCAAAACATACCTGAGTTGATAGCAACTTTCGATATTGCTGTTCAACCATCAACTTCGGAAAGTTTTTCAAATGTATGGTTAGAATATATGATTTCTGAACTACCCGTTATTGCAACAAAAGTTGGTGACAGTGAGAACGTTTTTGACGATAATAAGGATGGAATCCTTATTCAACCTGATAATATCGATCAACTCTACAAAGCAATGCTGTTTCTATGCAAAAATAAAGAAGTGTCCCTTGCTATGGGAAATCTGGCTAAAATAAAAGTTCAACAAAAATGGGCATTGCCCATTATTAACGATGCCTATTTGAAATTGTATGAATCTCTGTGTTGAATTATTGGATTCTATTGTTCTAAATTAATTGTAAAGTTTTATGAAAAAAACAATCAAATTTCTGTTCCATGTATTGGCAACTATAATTGTCGCTCCTTTTATTTTGATTTCTAATATTGAAGGGGTTCTTTTTCCATCAGAGCAGGTTTTCGTTTTATTTGGATCATTTTTAAGTCTAATCCCTGGCAGATTTGGTTCATATATGAGAGTTGCATATTATCGCTACACAACATCAATTGAAACATGGGAGTTTTTTGTTGGATTTGGTTCTATCCTGACCCATAGAAATATTGAAATTGGACAATATAGTTCTATTGGAATGTACTGCATACTAGGATCAGTTAAAATCGGCGATAATGTTTTATTAGCAAACAGAGTCAGCATCCCTAGCGGTCGGCATCAGCATTTCGATGATATAAAAAAAAACATCTCACAAAAAACTTCTTATAATATGATTAAGGTTGGTAATAATTGCTGGATAGGAGAATCTTCAGTTATCATGAATAATATAGGGACATCGTGCATCATTGGAGCGGGGAGTGTTGTTGTTAAACCCGTTGAGTCAAATACTGTCGCTGCTGGTAATCCAGCTAAAAAATTAAAAACATTGGAAAAATGAATATCTCTGATAATCATCTTAAAAATGAAGTAAATTCAATCTGGAAAAATTCAATTGTGTACATGGCCGGCAGAGCTTTATCTCAGGCCGTGGGGTTCTTCATGATCCCTATTTACACAAAATATATTATACCCCAGAACTATGGCGTTCTCTCTTTGATAGAAATTATGACCTCCATACTTCTCATGATTGTTGCATGCGGTGTTGCCGACAGCATGCCTAGATTTTATTACCAGGAAAAAGTCGCCACAAAGAGGAACGAAATTATAAGCACCATTATATTGGGACTTGGAACATCAGGAATTTTGCTGGTCATCGTTGCATTGGTTTTTTCCAATGAAATTGCAGCCTTTTTATTTGAAAAAACCACATATTATTTGTATTTTAAAGTCGCCATCCTTACTGTATGGTTTGGGTTGGTTAATGAAATTGCTTTTACCTATCTGAGGCTGCTTTACAGGGCAAAACTGTTCGTGGTTATGACACTTTTTCAGCTTTGCATTTCACTGAGTTTAAATATCTGGTTTATTGTTTATTTGAAATGGGACATACTTGGTATTTTTGCCTCAACCCTTATTGCACAGGGTTTCATAACAACTGTATTATTAATTATAATTTTTAAAAATGTTGGGTTTTCATTTTCTTTTCCAATATTTAAACGATTGCTATCATTTGGCATTCCTCTGATTCCAAACCGGGTTGGATTGTTTTTAGGCTTTGTTTCCAATCGTCTTTTTTTAAGGTGGTTTGGTGCTGCTGATCCGGCAACGGCTCTTGCGATGATTGGGGTATTCTCTCTTGGTAATAAATTCGGTAATATTCTTGACCGGTTGTTAAATGCGCCGTTCAATTCTTTTTGGGGGCCCAGAAGGATGGAGTTATTGACATCAGGCGATTCAAACCAAAGTTATGTTTTGGCACGAATCTGCACATACTCCACTATAATTTCAGTCTTTGCATCTTTGGCAATTTGTGCAGGAATTGATGATTTAATTAGAATAATGGCACCACCGGAATACCACAAGGCTAGTTCGATTGTGCCTTATATTGTAATCAGTTATTTTTTCTTAAGCCTGGAACGGCATTTCAACATAGGAATTTTATTTAAAAAAAAGAACATCTGGTTTACATACACCAGCTTTTTTTCATTAGCCATTATATTAGCATGGAATTATTTTCTTATCCCTGAGTTCGGCCTTTTCGGGGCTGCAACCTCCAATATGGTCGGGCTTGCGGTAAGGGCAATCTTAATCTATTTTATAAGCCAACGCTTTTTTCATATTCCCTATGAAATTTTCAGGCTTTGTCAATTAATTGCAATAGCGGTTGCGATTTATTTTGCAACTGGTTTTATCCAATTTCCTGCTTTATGGACTTCGTTATTGCTCAAACTCGGACTTGTCGCTTTTTATCCTTTGTTCCTAATGCTTTTTGGTTTTTTTACTAAAAAAGAATTATTGTTCTTAAAGGAATCTTTTGTTAAATGTAAAAAAAAAATTAGCTTAAATTGTTAAATTAAAGATGACCTTAAACAACAATTTCAATATAAACCAAAATAACATTTCAAATGGAATCTGGCCTAATTCCATCGCTTTCTGGATGCTTGGGTTTTATTTTTTTTTATACATTATTCGTCCGTGGGAAACGCTTTTTCCTTTTCTTGGGGACCTTTCTTTTGAACGTAGCTATTTTATTATCATGATGCTGATATGTATGACTCAACCGTCAAATAAAATAAATTGGAACTTTCAAACAACAACGCTTTTGTTTTTTTTCATTTCACTTTTTGCTTCGGCATTGTTGGGGACAAGTTTTTCAACATCTTGGGAGCCGATATATAAGTTTTTAACTTTTTTGATTTTTTTGTACCTGATTCACAAGAATATACGTAATCCATATGAACTATGTTTTTTTATAGCTATCTATATTGCAAGTATGTTTATCTATCTGTCCAAGGCCCAATGGGAATATTTTTTGCACGGTTCAGGCGAATGGCGAATGGGGGTACTTCGCTTGATCGGAATCGAGGCAACCCTTAATTCTCCCAATTCTCTGGCATGTACCATTGTTTTAACCCTGCCGTTTTTAATATTCTTGTGGAACATACGAAAAGAATTTACAGCAACATGGCCGCCTTTTTATAAAACATGGTTTCCACGTTTTCTGTTTTTTTACGCTCTTCTGGCTATCAGCTCTATTGGCTTGACAAACAGTCGCAGCGGTATGTTAGGCTTTTTATTTTTTCTTTTTTTGTTTGGGCTTTTAAGAGGTGGAGTTAAAAATAAATTTATTTATCTAATCTTTATTCTGTTTTTTTTAGCTTTTTTATGGGAGGTAATGCCGGAGGATATTCAGGGGCGGTTTATGACCATCTGGAATCCGGAATTAGGGCCTAAAAATGCCCAAACATCTGCCGAAGGAAGGATCGAGGGCCTTCTTGACGGAATAGCTTTATTTAAGCTTTTCCCTTTTTCAGGTGTGGGAATTGGGAACTTTATTGAAAACAGGGTTTACTTATTAAACGGGCCTCCACTTCAGGCGCATAATTTAGCAGGCCAAATATTAGGCGAAACAGGGCTTCTTGGAACGTTTTCTTTTTTAGTATTCCTTTTCGCTGCCTTTATCGGATGTTCAAAAATAAAAACAAAGTATAGGGAACCAATATTTATTTATACCTTGTTTAATCAGTTCTCATTTGCTTGTAGGGATGGTTTGTTGCTGTTGCTGTTTTTCGGGTTGCCTGGCCACAATTTGTTACGGTTTAACTGGTACTTGTTTGCAATTTTTGTCAGTATCGCGATTTCGTTATTTTCCAATTTAAGGGATGTAAGTCAAGTTTCTCAATAGTATTACAAGAGGTTACAATGAAGGCTTTTTTAAGAAGAAATATTGTGGAACCTGCATGGGCGAAATTTTGGTCAAAGACCCCGATGTTAAAGTACCATAAAAAATTGGAAGCAACACAATGGCTGAGTGAAGATGAATTAAGAAAACAACAATGGAGCAAGCTAAAAAACCTTTTAAAATATGTATATGAAAATAATATTTTTTATAAAGAAAAATTTGATAAAGCCGGCATCAGTTATCAGAATATTGAAACGCTTGAAGATATGAAAAAAATTCCTATGACCACTAAACTTGAAATTAAAAATAATTATGATCGCATTATTTCAAATGGATATAGGAAGGACACGTTATTAAGGACAAAAACCGGTGGGTCAACCGGGACAGCATTAGAGTTGTTTAGAACACAAAAAACAATGCAGCTCAAACAGGCATGCACCCGCCGCAGCGATATGTGGTCTGGTTGGAAACCTGGGGAGACCATCGGTTCTATCTGGGGGAATCCGGAACATCCGTCAACTCTGAAAGAACATTTTAGGAATTTATTCATCTCTCCTTATATTTATTTGGATACCATGAAAATGAATAAAGAATCCGTCATTGAATTTTCAAAAAAATGGGAAAGAAAAAAAGTATCAGCGCTTTTCGGACACTCTCATTCAATTTATTTATTGGCCAAGTTTGTTAAAGAGCTAAAAATTGATAAAATAAAGCCAAAAAATATTATATCCACATCAATGATGCTTATGCCTTATGAAAGGCAATTAATTGAAAATGTTTTTGGTGTCAAAGTGTTTGACCGTTATGGCTGTGAAGAAGTCAGTTTGATTGCTTCCCAGTGTGACCAGCATGATGGTATGCATATCAATATCGAACATTTGCTTGTTGAGTTTATAAAACCGGATGGTTCAGACGCAAAACCCGGTGAAGAAGGGGGGATTGTTGTTACGGATTTATTAAATACAGCCATGCCAATGGTTCGTTATAAAGTTGAGGATATCGGTGTGCCTTCCAATAAAAAATGTGAATGTGGCAGGGGGCTTCCGCTAATGGAAAAAGTGGTGGGGCGAACGGCTGATTTTCTCGTGCATTCAGACGGGAGCCTTGTTGCAGGCGTCTCTTTAATTGAAAGGACCCTGACTGCCATAAAAGGTTTGGTACAAATGCAGATTATCCAGGAAACGTGCGACAAAATAACTTTGAAGATTGTTGAAGATTCATCTTTTAATGAACAAAGTCGGAAAGAATTATTCAGTGAATTTAAAAAAGTATTTGGTGACGATCTTATTTTAACCATTAAATCTGTAAATACGATTCCCCAGGAAAGATCTGGGAAATACAGATTTTCAATTACAAAAGTTAATCAATAGAGTAAATCATGTTTAAAAAACACAAATTTTTTTTTGGGTCTATTATTGCACTATTAATTATAGGTATGGTTCCAACCACGTATGTGCTGTATAAGATTTATGAATATAAAACCTATATTTGGCTTCCTTCTTATATTTTAAAAGGGGAAAAAAATAAGATAAAAGACATCAAAAACGGGCATGTGATGTTCCTTTTTGTGGATCATCATGAACCCGGATACAGTGAAAAGGGTCCTGAAAATGAGAAAAACTGGTGCCTGGACTATAAAGAAAATATACAAGGGCTTTTTGATGATTTTGAAAATCCATTTCAGTACTCATGGTTCTATGCGTATGATCACTTGAATTTTAAATCGTTATCATATTTAAATGAATTGGTTTATTCCGGGTTAGGAGAAATTGAATTACACTGGCACCATGGCCCGGATGACATCGATTCTTTTTCGAACAAGCTGAAAGGTGCTATAGATTGGTACAAACAGGCTGGAAGTCTTATTTCTTCAGATGAAAAGGGTTCAACTCATTTTGGTTTTATCCATGGGAACTGGTGTTTGGACAATTCCTGTGGAGATGATTCAAAATGCGGTGTCAATCGAGAATTGGATGTGCTCAAACAGCATGGGTGCTACGCGGATTTCACCTTTTCTACACTGAGCACGATTTCACAACCCAAATTGGTTAACCGCATATATTATGCAAAGGATTCAAATGAACAAAAGTCCTATAACCAAGGTATTGTATCGCATGTGGGTATCAAACCTGAAGGGTTAATGATATTTCAAGGGCCGATCTGTTGGGACTGGAAAGACTTACAGTGGGATGATGCAGCGTTTGAGCCCGGAAGTCCTTTTAAACCCCATCGGATAAAACTCTGGTTGGACTGGGCGCCTTCTGTGACTGGAAAACCGGATTGGCTTTTTGTAAAAGTGCATACCCATGGAATTCAGGCAAAAAGCTTAATTCTTTCGGAAAACTTCAGGGAAATGGTATTAGAATTGAAGCAGTATTGTAAGGAAAATAATCTGTTTTTACATTTTGTCACATCGCGAGAAGCATATAATATTGTTAAAGCTGCAGAAAATGGAAAACAAGGTAATCCAGAAGATTATCGGGATTATATAATAAAAAAACCAAGAAACCGTGGATAAAATGTTATTAAAAATTAATAACATTTTCATTGCTTTGAAAAGAGGTGAAACGTGTTTAAAAATAAATTGAAAAATTTAGTTCAAAAAATTTTAACAACTCAAGAAAATAAAACAATACAGAATGCTAAAAAATTATCTTTTGCACCGATAATAATTATAGGTCCCCCTAGGTCTGGAACCACTTTAATTTATAGCAGTTTAGTTAAAAGTGTAGAGCTGGCTTATTTTTGTAATTTTGCAGCTAAATTTCCACTGTCTCCCGCTACAATAACTAAACTTATAAATAGTTTTAAACAAATTTCAGTGAACAATGATAATTATGGTAGCAATTACGGGGTTGTGCCTGGACGGTTTTCACCAAGTCAGGGCAATGCCATCTGGGCGCGGTGGTTTCCAAAGGATCAAAGCTATGTCGATGATACATATTTAAATGAGAGGGCCATAAACGATATTTTCGGGACGGTTTGGGCCATTGAGCAGATATTTAAAAAACCATTTATAAACAAAGTTCAAGGACATTCTGTTCGGATTCAAGCCCTGCACAAGATTTTTCCAGAACTATGCATCATCAGGATCCATAGAGAACATTATTTTGTAGCCCAATCCATTTTGATGGGACGCCGCAAAGTGTTCCAGGATGACGCTCACTGGTTCTCTGCTAAATCAAGTAATTATAGCCAGATTGCAGATTTACCGCCGTTAGAACAAATTCCCAAATATCTGCTTGGCCTTGAATTTGATATGAACAGGGATTTGAACAAAATTGGTACACATCGGGTTTTTAATTTAAAGTATGAAGATTTTTGTTCAAATCCAAATGCTTCAATACGCGATTTTGTTACTTTTTATGAAAAATTTGCTGGAAAAAGTCTATCAGTAGTGTCAGGTACACCTGAAACATTTGAAATTGATAAACGTATCCAGCTTTCAAAAGATGAAGAAGACATGTTAATAAAAAATATTGAACATGTGGGGTTGAAATATGATTGATAAAAAAAACAAACACTGGTTTTTAGTTGGTTCTCCAAGGTCCGGTACAATACTTTTTTGGGGGTATGTCCGTCGGATATTCAAAAAAGAGGTCGGATTGGGGAGCAAATGGCCTTGCTAAAATTTGAGTTCTGAAAATTTTTATCAAATGCTAAAATCCAAGGTGTGGTTTGATTTCGCAAAGCTCTTCGAATCTTACTAAGGAATCAAATTATGACACAGCACAATAAAGATACAACAATTCGAACAGTTTTTGAAATAATAAATACCGGAGGAATGGAGAACTTAGGAGAAGCCATCTCAATCCTTATTAATGAAGCCATGAAAGCTGAGAGATCTTCGGTCTTACGTTCCCAGCCTTGGGAGTGAACTGTGGCCAGGGGGGGGGGCAGGCCAATGGATACAAAGAGAAATCTGTTTTATCAAGACTGGGTACGCTTAATCTCAACGTTCCTCAGGTCTGGTGTGGCGTTGAATTTTGTCCCTCTGCTTTGGAGAAGGGTGTTCGCAGTGATAAGACATTGAAATATGTTAATAAAAGACAACTCTGTAATTATTGGATTAATAACCCAAGATGGAGGGATAATTTTGAAATGGGATTCGTATGTTAAAAGATATACTGATGGTGAATGGAGAGCTACCATTTTTAGAGACTTGATTCTTAACGAAGTTGAAAGGATGGAAAAAGACAAGCTTTCAGTTTTGGATATAGGCTGTGGTGGTGGTTTTGATCATGATATGAAAATTCAAAAATCTATTGCTTTGGGGGTCGATAAATATATCGGTGTGGAGCCTGATTCTGAAATAAAATTAAATGATTTTTTTTCAGTAGTTCACAGAACTTATTTCGAAGATGCGCCCATTGAAAAAGAATCAATAGATATTGCATTCGCTGTTATGGTACTTGAACATTTTTCAAACCCGCAAGTTTTTTGGAATAAAATTTACGATATCCTTAACGAGGGAGGCGTTTTTTGGGGATTTACTGTCGATGCTCGACACCCATTTAAGCATCTGTCTGTATTAACAGAAAAATTTCGGATTAAGGATTTCTATTTGAATATGTTGAGGGGCGAACGTGGAGAGCAGAGATATGAGAATTATGGAACTTATTACAAGAGCAATACTCCAAAGCAAATTTATGCAGCAACAAGGAAATTTGCAAGAAAAGACTTTTTGAATTTTAATAGAATAGGGCAAATGGATTATTATTTCCCCATAAGCCTACGTTGGGTTGGGAGAACAATAGACTACATGACCCTCAAGTTAGGTATACCAGGTAGTATTTTGGCAATAAGGGTTGAGAAATAATTATAAAGGGTAAACCCCCGGCTTTGCCGGGGAGACTCCCAAAGTTTGACATTTACGGGAATATACGAAAGTCTCTAATAATGTGAACCGCTCGAGAGCTTTGCAAGATCGACCTACACCTTGGATTTTAACATTTTTTTTCAGATATCAAACTTTACCGGTGCCATTTTGCCAAAAATCAACACCATCGTAAGGCAGTTTGGACTGATTTCAAGTCCGATTTTACCTCAGATTGAGGTCTTATGCCCGGATTCTGGTATCCGGGCGCACTTATCCCCCGACACTGGAATAACCTCCAGGATTTTTGCACCTTTTTTCAGGTTAAACGCAAACTGCCTGAACATCAGGTCCATGAGATTTTTAAAGAGATCCGTAAATCGAGCTTTGTCACCATTGTCATACTTGTGGCTGATGCCAAAATATTGTTCGACTATATACCGTTATTTTGAAATAGCCTTATTTCGTTCGATTTCAAAATCAGTTAACCTGGCATCGACAGCAACCCCTTGATTAATGGAAAGTCCAAGAGCATGGAACTGTTTGAGCAGCGCACTGTTGATTATAATCATGGCCTCTTTGGAAAGTCGTTTTCTAAAACGGGAAAAGGTGCTGTGATCAGGGGAAGAATAATCCATGGGCAGATCCAGAAATGCCTTAAAGGAAATCCGATCATTGATCTGGCTTTCAAGTTCAGGATTGGATTTGATTTGAAACCATTTTTGCAGCAGCATGCATTTAAACAAAAGCAGGGGAGAATAGGCCCTTTCTCCTTCTTTGGATTTACCGGTGTTGTAGTATTTTACAAGAAGCTGTTCAACTGGTTCCCAGTCAATAGTTTGGTCCACCTTACGCAAGAATATTAAGGAGCGGTTTTTATCTGCATTATTTTGAATAGCGATGTCAGCAAAGGAAAAATACTGGTCAATTTTTTTGTAAGCCATGATGCCTCCAAAGGTTCGAGTTTATGACAGGTATATAACATAAAAACCAAACAATTTCAATAATATATGAATAGTTTAAGTAAAAAAACGCAAGAGGCTATTTGGAGTATTCGAGTTAAATTGCCCTGGGGCAGATCGGAATGTGTTCGAGTCATCGAGATCAAATATAGTGCAACTTTTCTGGACCTACATGAAGCCATACAGGATGCAGTTGATTTTGATAATGATCATTTATTTGAATTCTATGTAGGCCGCAATCCAAGGAACAGGGCATATGCTATTGGTGGCGAAGTAAATTGGGATACATTTAATCCAGTAAAGGCGTATCATAAGATTCATTTATCAAGTGTATACCCACTTCCACCCGGCATGAATTTTTATTATCTATTTGATTTTGGTGATAATTGGGTTTTTCAAATAAATAAAACCCGGCACAAAGATAAGATTTTCCAAACTGGTGTTGTTTATCCTCGAATCATAGAGGCAAAGGGAAAGAATCCAGAACAGTATCCAGATTGGGAATATGAGGAAAAATAAATGAGTCGTGCAAAGGTCTCGGTCTTAACAAGCTGCAATGGCATAGGTGCGTCCAAATTATAAAAATGGAGGATAAAGAGCAATATTCAGCCATTTATAGGCCCAAAAACGTACAATAATGAATAAATTTTTGTTAAATCCCGGCGAAATTTAGAAATATTAAATTGATTTTAAAATAAAGATAAGATAAAAAAGAATGTAAGAATTAATCAAAGGTCTGCAAATTTGGGTTGATATCTAAATTTCTGCCAGGCTCAGCACACAGCAAAACTGCGTTTATTTTGAAATCTCAATCGTACTTTCTTCTTTTGTTCATCCCCCCTCCCTAATCTTTCACTATAGAAACTTAACCTCAGGTGTACAATCTCAGGGAAGGGTCACTTTTTTTGCTTTCCATTATTATTTCATCGAAATTCTCACATACTACAAAATTTTCCGGTACTATAATTGTGGGAGGTTTAAAGTTTGGCTCGAATTATGCAAACATAATCTTTCAGGATTGTGTTTAAAAATAATAAATTGTAGGAGGAAAAATGAAGGCAATAAAATATTGGATATGTTTTTTTAGTTTAATGCTTTTTTTTACATCTAATTCTGCCTTCAGTGAGACTGAAGATCTAAATGAAATGATGCGTCGTAAAAATAGGATATCAGAAGCCTCATGGGGCTACGAATATGTTGAAGATTCCAACAATGGTTTTGTCTGGCAACCAGAATCTTTTTCATATTCTGATAAATTAAGCGGTAAAGAAATTTGGAGATTAACAGGGAATATAATTGACAGTGTACCTGGAGTTGGAAACCCTGAAGAATTTATATATGATATAAGTGAATCACCATTCTCAGCAGATGGACAATGGATTGGTTTTACATCCCGCAGGAATACAAATGCTGGAAAACCTGTAAGCACACAGCACTGGATAGTTAAGCCAGACGGCTCCTTTTTAAGACCTCTGTATGAAAGTAAAAATCCTACTGCCCATGGCATGCAATATCCTTTGATAAATTGGAATAAGCAGGTCCCAAATGTTTGTTATGAAATAGTTAATCAAAAAGTCTACAAACTTTTGATCAGCGATAATGGGTTATCGTCAAGTTCAAAAGAATTAATTAATATTGGCAATAAAAATGGGACAATCATTAAAATTAATAAAACCATGTCCATGGATGGAGTTAAGGCATTGGCAATGACAAGTGCGAGTTGGGAAGAACAGTATGAGACATGGCTATACCCTTTAACTTTGGCAGAAGATGGGGACACAGATGTTTATGGGAAGGAAATTAATGATGGGGGGGCTGCAAAATTAGATGATCCTGATGGCTACCATTGGTGGACAAACAAGAATATTCCTTGCGGTGATTGGGGAAAATGTCCTGAAGAGTACACTGGTTTCCATGATCAATTTCTAAGCGGCGTAGGTGAGAACCTTTGGTTTTATTTTATGCCATCTAGAACTGCTAGCTGGTGGAGAATGAGACTGGTCGGTTCAGCAAAGGATGGGGGGCCAGTTCATATTGAAGATGCAGAATCTCCTTACCAGTGGGGAAATGAGTTAGAACCTTTTAATACACCGGTAGATGGCAATGATCCCTGGTCTCGAGAGTTCAAATCTACAGGAGTTGAAAGCCCGGGCTATATGAGCCATGTTCATTTTGACCCATGGGGAAGATATGCAACCTATAGTCAGTCTGGTGGTGGCGGAGCTGCTGTCGATAACGGCCTAACCTCTGTTTATGACATAGAAAATCGAGTTTATACCTTAGAGGGAGTAAATGGGACTTTACCGGTTTTACAGAGTGCTGAACACCATGCTTGGAATGCATGGAGTGACTATACTGTCTATAGCACTTCAAAAAAAGAGGCTGATTCCCCCTATAATCTTGCAATCTATCAAGTAAAATATAATGATGAAAACACTCTTGAAAAATTAGCGTCTACACATTCCCGGCTTGGGGGAGGAAGTTACACAGAGGGGACTGCATCTTATGAATCTTTACCAAGGCCGACTCAAAGTCCGGATGGTACGAAAGTGTTATATCATTCCACCATGTTTAATAACAATGATAATGATCCACATTTGTTTTATGTGGTCGCTTATTATCCATATCCTCCGGAAATCACAGGTGCTGTAAAAAGTTCTACAAATATTAAGATCAATTTTGATTTTCGGGAAAATTCATCAACACCATCCATGAGAAGAACTTATACCACAAGGGGATGGCCTGACGAATCTAATGATCCTTCTCCACTCCCTAAAGAAATAACCCATTTTAGATTGTGGAAGTCTTTAGATAAAATGAAATGGGAACCTGTACTTGTTAAATCAAGACTTGGGTCTGATCGAGTTCGTACAGACTGGTTTTTTGAGGTCCAGCAAGATAGCAGCACTACTGTTTATTATGCTGTAACATCCTTTGAAGGCAACAGCGGCTTAGAATCCAGAGTTCAAAGTAATATATGGAAAGTTATGACAAATTCAGACGGCAGTATCGGTTCAAGCCAACAGCAAAAGGACTACCCTGTTAAGCCGGGTATTATTGAGTCTTTTTATACAGAGAGCCCTCTTGCTCCTGCAAACTTTAAAGCAGTAAAACAAAGTCAGAGTGGACAATACCTGTTATCGTGGAATGAATTGGAAAATACAAATTTATTAACACGGTATTACAATATTTATTATTCTACATCTGGACAACCTCCTATAGATCGAAAGTATAGAATTGCATCATTACCAGTCGGTACAAATAAATGGCTGGATTGTTTAGCGGATCCATCAACGAATGGTTTTTATGTTATCACAAGCGTCGATACCCAGGGTAATGAAGGAAGCATCCCGGGAGAAATAGATTCCAAAGGCGCATTAAAACTATATCTAACCAATTGATATATACGGGAGGTTTTAATATGTTTAAAAAAAGTATACAGTCTGCAATTATAGTCTTTTTTGCAATTCTCATATCGTCTATAGCGTATGGTCAAAAATTAAAATGGGACCCAGCTTTAACTCCAGTAAATGGTTATAAAATATACTATGGAACTTCACCTGGGGATTATTCCTTTATGGTTGATGTAGGTGATGTAACAGAATATTTATTGTCAGATCTGCCTGTAGAAGAAGGTGTAACCTATTATTTCATTGTAAAATCCTATGATAGTGTTTCTGAAAGTGCGGATTCCAATATCATAGAATATACTTTTGTTTTTTCAGAAGGTGAAGATTTAACTCCGCCAATGGTTCCTCAAAATCTAATTGTAGACATTCAAGGAACTGATTCTTTTGTGCGTTGGACTGAAAATTCTGAATTTGATCTGCAAGGTTACAGATTCTACCTTGGAAAAAATAGTAGAGATTATGATTTGCCGATTCAGATTGGTAAAGTTTCAAGCTATCAATTAACAAATTTGACTATAGGTGATACCTATTATGCTTCTTTAACGGCAATCGATAACAATAATAATGAAAGTGGTTTTTCAAGTGAAGTTATTGTGTCGATTCCAGAAGAAATTCCAGAAGAAATTCCAGAAGGAACAACTGAGGGGTTAACAAGAGTAATTATAGTCAACGATGACTATTCAGCAGACACATCTGCTGATTATTCTAATATTTCAGGTACATTGATAATCACAGATGAGCAAGCCCATGGGCAGGCCTGGAGAACAACCCGTTATTATCACAATACAGATTTAGGAGAAAGTGATCATTGGGTTCAGGCCGATGTTACATACGATTCCAATTCTGGAGTTAGTGGCGGGCTCATAGGGCGAGTAGATAATACCAAGAATACAGGCTATGAAATATATTTTGCATCAGGCCGATTATATTTGCAAAAATTTACTGGATCAAATTCTTCGTGGGTATCACAATACATAGGGGGCTTTACTTCTGGAACCTATAGGCTCAGGATGGAAATCGTTGGAACCACAATTAAAATTTATGTAAATGAAGAGCTGCGGATAGAAAAAGAAGACTCAACATATACTTCTGGAACCCATGCTGGAATCAGAATTCAGAGAAACTCTTTAGATACAGATTCTTCTGTTGATAATTTGCAAGCAGGCGTTTTCATAAAACCAGATACCATAAAACCAGAGATTAATATAATTTCACCTTCCAATAATAGTATTGTACAAACAGATATCATTCATATTACTGGGAATAGCTCTGATGCAATAGGTGTCACAAAGGTAAGTTGGAAAGATTCTAATGGGAACAGTGGTATAGCAGCAGGAACAGATAATTGGGCCATAGAAGGAATTAATCTTATCGAAGGAGAGAATGTAATAACCGTAACAGCAGAGGATGAAGCAGGAAATCAGGGCTCAGGTAATGTTATTGTGGTGTATCAAAAACCAGACACGGTTGCTCCGGTAGTTTCCATCACTTTACCTACAACAGAGAAAATGATTAATACTATCCAATCAACCATAAGCCTTTCGGGAACTGCATCTGATAATATCGGTGTAATGCAGGTTGAGTGGTTGAGTTCTGCTGGAGCAGGAGGGAGCGCCGCAGGAACTGTTAATTGGATCGTTGATATGATTTCTCTTGTTGAAGGAGAGAATGCTATTACCATTACCGCCAGAGATGAGGCTGGAAACGAATCAACTGACACTCTGACCGTGGTGTATACAATACCAGACACAATAGCGCCGGAGATAGCCATCACAACCCCGACAAGCGGGTCTTCCTATGAAACAAAATCAGACAGCCTTAGCATAGGCGGAACAGCTTCAGATGCCATAGGCGTTATCCAGGTGGCATGGTCGAATTCAAGGGGCGGTTCAGGCACTGCAACAGGGACAACCAGTTGGAATGTTCCTGATATATCCCTGGGCGAAGGTCAGAACGTAATTACCATAACGGCCAGAGATGAGGCCGGAAATACAGGTACCGGAATCCTGACAGCAGTGTATACAAAACCAGACATAATAACACCGGAGATAACCAAAACCGCTCTCATCAATGATGACTATTCAACAGATACATCTGCCGATTATTCGAACATTTCGGGCACATTAATTATTACAAATGATGAAGCGCATGGCCAGGCCTGGAGAACAACCCGATATTATCATAATACCAGTTTAGGAGGAAGTGATCATTGGGTTCAGGCCGATGTTACATATGATTCCAGTTCCGGAGTTAGTGGCGGGCTTATTGGGCGGGTAGATACTACCAAGAATACAGGCTATGAAACATTTTTTGCGTCAGGCCGATTATATTTGCAAAAATTTGCAGGATCTAAGTCTTCATGGGTATCACAATACATAGGGGGCTTTACTTCCGGAACCTATAGGCTCAGGATGGAAATTGTTGGATCCGCAATTAAAATTTATGTAAATGAAGAGCTGCGGATAGAAAAAGAAGACACAACATATACTTCTGGAACCCGTGCTGGAATCAGAATTAAGAGGAACTCTTTAAATACAGACTCTTCTGTTGATAATTTTCAGGCAGGATCATTTAAGACTTCAGGACTTGATATTGTGGATTTCTTTTCAGAAGACAGTTCTGGAAATTATATCAATATTTCAGGTGGAATCAGTATAGCCGGCGGAGCAGCCCATGGACAGATTTGGAAATCGACCCGTTCATATCATAAAACCCAATTAAGCAGTAGCGATCATTGGGTGGAAGCTGATGTCGAGTATACAATTTCTGATCACTCTTCAGGTTTGATTGCCAGGGTTGATAGTGTAAATCGTACGGGTTATGAAACTTATTTTGCAGCCAATCGCCTTTATTTGCAAAAATTTGCAGGCAACAGTTCAACATGGGTAGGCTTTTATCTTGGCAATTATGCACCTGGAACTTATAAAATAAAGATGGAAATTGTTGGTAACAAAATAAAAGTTTATGTGAATAATGAACTAAAGATCGAGAAGATTGATTCAACTTATTCTACAGGGGATTATGCCGGAATCATTATAAAGCGAGGGAATTCAGAATCCGATCCTGTTATCGATGATTTTAAGGCTGGGGCTTTTTAATTACCACCAGTATCTATACAGCAGTTGTTAAATTAATATAAACTTTTAATTACAAATAGGCTGAGACTGAATATTCATTCGGTCTCAGCCTTAAGTTTATAGAACTGCTTTGTTTGTTTTTTTTAACGATTTTTCCATATTTACTGAGAAAGGGATACCGAAGGTATGCTAAAAAAATCATAAAACGCATATCGCAACCTTTTAAAATATTATATGCATCAGTCGTTGGTGCGGGCTATCTATCGTGCTTGACTTAGAAATTTTCATAAGATAAGATCCCGATTACCGTATTTTAGCTTCTTAAATTTTTTTTGATATAAAATGATTAAAAAACAATTTTTACCAATCTCTGTTTTAATAAGTTCTTCCTGCTTTTATATTTACAGTCTTGCTCCCACCATAATTGGCGGTGACAGTTCAATGTTCTGCATCAATATTAAGAACCTTATTCTGCATTTTGGAAAAGCGGATGACCACCCACTTTATATGATAATTGGAAAGATTTTTTCCTTACTTCCATTTGATCTTGCTTACAATATAAATTTAATGTCAGCCATTTTTGGGTCTTTCACGGTTTTGTGTGTCTTTTTAATAATTCAACATATTAACGATGATCAATATGCTGCATTATTCGGTGCATTTGCCTTAATGGTTTCTCATGCTTTCTGGCTACATTCAGTTATCGCAGAAGTTTATACACTAAATGCATTATTTATAGCCGGCTTATTATATTTAACAATAAATAAAATCAATGTTTGGAATATTAAATTTATCTTTCCGGTTATTTTTCTAATCGGCCTCTTTAATCATTTGATTTTGATACTTAGCCTACCTTCATTTCTGTTATATTTTTTTTTAATAAGTAATAAAGAAAAAAGAAAAGAATTTTTAAAGTGTATGATTATACTCAGTGTCATTGGTGTCATTGCAATATTTTTGATAACAATCTTTTACCACGATGTCTTATGGAAATATATAAAAGGCCCTCCACCAATATATATGTATATTTTACCCCCTCAAAATTTGATTTTCTTGATGAAAGAAACCTTATTTTATTTTTTATATCTTTCCTACCAGTTTCCTCTTTTGGGAATTGTATGGATTCTTTTTGGTATTCATCAACTATGGGGAAAAAATAAGGCAGTTACAGTTTTATTGCTTACAATAGTTATTTTAAATGCACTTTTTTTTATAAAAACGACTTACTGGAATTCGTATGGAGGTACAAAATATACTTTTTATATATCTGATTATGTAATCTGGAGCATTTTTTATGGTTCCGGCTTTATAAAATTAACACACTTAATTACCATTATAATCAGAAAATTCTACTGCCTGGAAAACCGACCTCAAATTTATTCAGTTGTCCGTACCATTATAGTTTTTTCTTTCACAGGGCTCACTATTTTAATTTACTCACTAATCCCAACCATTGTTACCCATTTTAATATTGACATAGTTCATGCACGATCACTAAAATATAGAGACAACAATACTTTTTTTCTAAATCCCAACAAACGAGGCTATTTGGGCAACAGAAAACTTGGCGAGGAAATTTTGCAAAACTGTAAAAAGGACGCAATAGTACTCGCAGACTTTACTATTTATTCTATTTTGGCATATTTGCAGCAAATTGAAAATAAACGAACGGATTTAACACTTATTCATTTAGGTGAAAGAATAAAAATTAAAAATATTGCAGATAAGGTCAAAAAGGAAAACGCAAAGAGGGTGATTTATATAGCAGATAAAAATTTTTATTATAATTTATTTGAATTTGAGTCAAAATATACACTTAATCAGTCTGGGCCGATTTATGAGATTATACAAAAATGAAGAGATTTTGTGTCATAATTTGTCATATATTATACTAAAATTTGTCAAATAAAGGTTAAATTTATATATCGTGTTTCAGGTTTTACAAAGAATCCCTCAGTTTTTTTTATTCCATTTAATGGGGTACCCCAAAAAACTTCCTATGAATTTGACTGTCAGTGTCAGTTACAAATGCAACTCTAGATGTAAAACATGTAATATTTATAAAAAAAAATCTGATGAACTTTCTCTATTGGAATGGGAAAAGATTTTTAAAAAGATTGGGCCTGCGCCCTTTTGGGTAACCTTTAGCGGTGGTGAGCCATTTTTAAAAAAAGATTTAGAACAGCTTGTTTGTTTAATGTATGATATTTGTTCACCTTCAATTATCAATATCCCCACAAATGGGCTATTGGTTAATCGTATCGTTGAAAAGGTAAAAAACATTGCTGAATACTGTTCCAAATCTCAGATTGTGATCAATGTATCACTTGATGATATTGGTGATAAGCATGATCATATACGAGGTATTTCAGGGAGTTATGATAAAGCTGTTGAAACAGTATCAAAATTAAAATCTTTAAAACAAAAAAACCTTTCATTGGGAATTCATACAGTGATTTCCAAATATAATTCCAATCGAATACCTGATATTTATCAAGCCATGCAAAGTTATAAACCTGATTCATATATCACTGAAATTGCAGAAAAAAGGGTTGAACTGGACACCCTTGAAAGCGACATTGTTCCAACTGAGGAGAGCTATTTTGCCGCAATCGATTTTTTAATCGATCAATTGAAAAGGAATGAATTTCAGCGTATTGGAAAAATTACAAAGGCATTTCGTATTGAGTATTATAAGTTGGTAAAAAGAATAATTAAAGAAAAACAACAACCAATACCCTGTTATGCAGGATTCGCATCTGGCCAGATCGCGCCTGACGGGGATGTCTGGGGTTGCTGCATCAGGGCAGAAGCGCTTGGCAATTTAAGGCATTCAAATTATGACCTGAAAAAAATCTGGTTCTCTGATAATGCAAAGGCCTTCCGCAAAAGTGTTAAGAGCAAAGAGTGCTATTGTCCCCTTGCGAATGCAAGTTACACAAACATGCTGTGTGATTTTAAATCATTGATTAAAGTGGCTTTTAATATCATCCGTAACCATAGTAAATTCTGAGAATAATTTGTTTAATAAATAATTTGTTTAATATTGACTTATACAAAAATTATAAGATAATGTGAAATAAAATTCACAAAAATGGGTATTCTTTTTCATATTATCTATAGTCGCTACTGTAAAAACTTTTTTATTCATAACAAGCTTATCTTTTTCAATTCTATTTTTTAATTCCATACGATTGACGGAACTTTCATGATGATCCTTAATACTTAATCAGGAGTTTCGGGGATAACGGGGTATAAAGCGCCAAAAGCCTTGACTTGTATGGACTTACCTTATGACACTATGTAAGACCCCACCCTCATCAACCTGGGAGCCGAATGCCGATAGGACTTCGGCCTGGGTCTTACTCGGGGTTTCAAGGCGGCGGCTCGGCAGCCTTGATCCTTTTTGGAAGCTCAGGATAGAATGAAAGTGTTTCATATCATCCATCACATCTTCTGCCGACCGTTCTACACCGGATGCTGACAGCTTCAGTTCAAGCCGGCGAAGGTAAGTCATGCCCACTACACATGTGAACAGGTGGCATCTGATTTTGCTATCAGTCCAATGTCGAATCGGTTGTACGCCAACAAGGTCATCACTTTTGCTCAACCGGAATCGGTCTTCAACCTGCCAGCGATCCAGGCTTGCTTCGATGATATCCCCTGTCATCCAATCTGTATTGTCGGTAATGATGATGTTTTTTCCAAACAGCGCCTGCTTTTGTTTCACTTTGTTCGGATCTTTACGGAAGCTCATGCTTAAGCCCCCTTCCGATGTCTCGAACTGGAGGGTGAAAAGATCTGATGACATATGAAGCCTTTCACACAGGCGCAGGTATCGTTCCTTGACAGTCTCTGTTTTTCGCCATTGTGGGAGTCCCTCCCTGACTTTTGAACGCATCTCAAGCAGTTCCTGCCGGATCATTTCGAGTTTGTCCTGGAATGTATAGAGCTTTTTTCTGGCTGTTCCCGGGTTAAAGGTAACGATGACAGCCCGTTCCTTTCCCCAGTACTCTCCCGTGGTGCGATAGGCGAGAAGACATTCCGCATGATGATTTTTCTCAATAAGCTGCCGGTTTTTCAAAGTGTCTGCGATATCGAACCTGTCAATTGGTGTACCCGCAAGTTCCTGTGCAAAATAAGTCGAGTAGGTCGTAATAAAGTGGATTCTGGAGTGCTCATCAATCCAGGTGTAGTTACCTTCCGAATTCATTCCTTTGTCAATGACAACGGTAAGGCGCTCCTTGGTCTTGTTTAATCCACAGACAATTCCGAACATTTCATCCATAACAGCCTCAAACTGCCTGCTGTCGTGCAGATTGCCTGGATATACCGAATAATGCAGTGGAAGTCTTGAATGTCGGGATACCAACAGTCCAAGGCCTATTTGCCGGAGGTTGTGTCTGCCGACTTTGTTCTTGCCCCGACAGGCTATCTCCGATTCAGTATGGCTTGCCATGAAGGTGTAATAATTGGTGGTGTCGAACAAAAGGCAATCGGCAGAAGGTGATTCAACATCCCACAGCTTTTGAAAAAACTTCAAAGTAATGGTTTTAAGAGACACTTCATCTATTCGGTCCCATTTCTCCCAGTAGCGCTTGCTGGTGAGTTCATTGATGTCAACAGGCCGGATATGCTGAATGGCTGTCCGTCGGTACCATTCCGGCAACTTGTTCTTGCTGACGGATTCGACCATCCTGTTCCAGATGCAATAAAGAAAATATTCTCCAATGGATGGCCCTGTTTCTCGATCACCTCTTGGCACAACAGAATCAATGATAGAGCAGATATCGATATCTTTGTCAATTTGCTGGGCCAGCCATAATGCCCCGAATTCTTCAACCTTTAATTTTTGAATGGACGGCGTCTGACCGCTGATAAGATTAGCAACGCGTTCAGGAGAGCCAATATATATCTGGGAAATAACTTTGGGCTTGCCATCAACGCGCGCAATTTCCCTCACATATAGGTAGGGTCTTCCCTTTTTCTTTTTAACATGAAAGTGTGCCATGCTCGACATGTATCAAGCAGGGTCTTACATGTCAAGAAAAAAAATGCGGATAGCCTATATTTTTAGCAGCTTTTTGTCACATAAATGATTTTCCTTGAGGGGTCTTACGTGTTGAAAAAGCGAAAAGGCTTGTTAATCAACGGTTTTGGGCTTTCAGAAAGGCTTATCTCCGAAACTCCTGATTAACATTTGGGAATATTTCTCATCTATTTTCAAATCTACGAGGCAAGCATAAAAAAGGGATAAGCAGAAAATTTGATCTTACATCGAAATCCCTGTATGACATATTGAGGTCAATAGTGGATTGCAGGAATTTATGCGCCCATCACGAACGATTCTGGAATTCAAGATCGAAGCATTCAATTTCTAAAGATTCAGAGCAGTTAATTTCAAAAGGGTTTAAAGGAAATAATCGATCTGCATATTTTCAACTATATATTATTGATTTCATGATGCAAAAAATCACAACCAAGTCCACTTGGCGAGAAAGAGTTTCTGAACTGTTACAGTCACTACCAGAAGGATTTCACAGAAAACACATGGGATTTCCAACCCGCTCCATTTTTTATAACAGCATCCCAACAAAAAAATGAACCGGGTTTCACCGGTTATTTTCGTGTTATTTGTATTGAACCAGTGTCTTTATCGGAAGGAATAATAACAAGGGTTTCCCATTGAGGGAGATAAATCCAAACTGTTCATAATATTCTTTGGTAAGGGGATCTTTTGCGTCGACAAAGAGTCCAATTATGCCAACGTTTTCTGAAATAAGAATGACTTTTTCAACAGCACACCCTATCAAATAATTTCCATAGCCTTTGAGCTGGTATTTTCTTGATACAGCAAGTCTCGCCAGTTTTAAAGCAGGAACTTGATCTGGATATTTTTTAGCGATAATAGGTGGTAAGTAATCCGTTTCAACTTCACAAATCGACAGGGTGTAAAATCCAAGAATTTCTTTCGAATTTTCATCATTAATCAACACAAAGGTGCGGGACATACCTTTAGTAATGTGCTGTCTGGCAGTCTTTTGCAGAAATATATTTAAGTGGATATTTCCACAGTCAAACCGCATTCTGTCATGCGATTTATCCAAAAGCTCGATCTTTATCATTTCAAATCCTGCTTATACTGTTTCATTGCTTGAGCCAGTTTTGGATTCGCCTTTGGAGGGTTTTCAATCAATTCAAACAAATGCTGAGCAGATTGTTTATTTAACCTAATTTTATTTTCATGTTCAATAATGGCCTGGGCTTTTTCAAGCGCTGCGTGTACTATAAAATGATTTAATGTAGATCCCGTGATTTCCGATGCCTCGGCTAATGTGTTATAGACATTAGATGATATCCGCGCTGAGACACGAGCGGTTTTAGTTTCAGTTTTCATTTTTGAGTCCTCTCCTAATTATTTGTATTTTATGGTTTGCTTTTCAATTTTTCCATATATCATATGTCATTGGTGCCATTTTGGCAACAAATTTAATATGAGGTTTTTGAAAGACAGAAAGGTCCAAAAATAAAAAAATTCCTTAATGATCCGTCATTGGCTAACAAACAACAAGAAAATGAACCGGGTAATACCGGTTATTTTCAAGTTCACGGCGGCTTACGAGAACCAACACTGCGCAGATTTTTCAGCAATTCCGAAGTACCCCTTGACAATATATTGTCAAGCCGTTATTTTGCGTTAAGGACTAATTTGAAATAAAAAAATTATTAATTCAAAAATTGAAATAAAAACATGAATAGAGATTTACAAGGCCGCTATATAACTATCTCGACAATTGGAGAAAAGGCTCAAGCCTTTATTCCTGCTGCACTACCACCAACGCCACCTATAGAATGGTCCTCCGAACTTAGGGAGAAATTTGACCAGGCTCTGCTGGCTCTCGGTCGTCTTGACAGTGTCTCTGTTTTGCTTCCTGATACATCGCTTTTCCTTTATATGTATGTCCGCAAGGAAGCGGTGCTATCGTCCATGATTGAAGGGACTCAGTCATCTCTTTCCGACCTGCTGCTGTTTGAATTCAAGCATCAACCCGGAGTTCCTTTGGATGACGTTCAGGAAGTCAGCAACTATGTGGTTGCCCTTCATCATGGTCTTAAACGACTTGGAGAGGACTTTCCTCTTTCACTCAGACTGCTTAAAGAAATTCATAGTGTTCTGCTATCGAAGGGTCGTGGTAAAGACTGTGGTCCCGGCGAGTTTCGGAGAAGCCAGAACTGGATTGGTGGAAGCCGTCCTGGTAATGCGGCTTTTGTACCACCGCCCCCTGAATATGTTCAGGACTGTATGGGAAAGCTGGAGCTGTTTCTGCATGATCAACCGAACAAAACTCCGGTGTTGATCAAGGCTGCATTGGCTCACGTCCAATTCGAAACCATCCATCCGTTCCTTGATGGCAATGGTCGTCTTGGGCGTCTGATCATCACGCTGCTGTTATGTTCTGAAAAAGTCCTTAAAGAACCGATGCTGTATCTCAGTCTTTATTTCAAAACACACCGCCAACGCTATTATGAACTTCTGAACGAAGTACGGCTGACCGGTGACTGGGAGGCTTGGCTCGACTTCTTTGCCGATGCCGTTATTCATACAGCAACAAGAGCCGTTGAAACATCTCAACATTTGATGAGATTGTCCACTGAAGACGGGCTGCGCATTAACGGTCTTAAACGCATATCCGGTTCGGCCCATCTCATTCATAAGGTAATGCTGGAGCGCCCAATAGGTTCACCGAACTCGATCCAGGAAAAAACGCAACTTTCGCCAGCCACAGTCAATGCATGCCTACGCGAACTTGAAAAGCTTGGTATCGTGAAAGAGATAACTGGACAGAAGCGTAACCGTCTTTATTCATATGTGGAGTACATACAGATCATGAACGAAGGAACCGAGTTGCCCCAATAATCGTATTCGGATCTGATCTGCAAATTCCAGGGGCAACATAATCCCAACAAAAGAAATGAACCGGATTTCACCGGTTATTTGGGGGTTATACAGTACAAAATGAGAGAAATTATTAAAATTCTATCTATCTTTGCTTGTGGTTCGCCAAAAAGGAATCCGGGAAAAAATGCATGGTAATTTGATCTTGAGCTTCTGTTTAAGCCAACTTTATTTTTTTAAATCTGATCAAATTTCAATAACATGATTTAATTAAGCCTTGAAGATACGGCAAGATTTCAAATACAGGACGCAGTTATACAGACATTTTGAATTACAATTTTTTTGTTTTCGAAAAATCAGCTTAAGCAGCTTTAGCCCATTTATACATATGGTGTAATCCACCGATTCTGGGAAAAGAGATAATTCTTGCAGATTTAAATGGTTTATTTTGGATTTCTCGTCCGTTTGGGGAATCCCGATTTACTGCCAAATGGCATCTTTCATTGTTGTAATATTTAAAATATTGGTTCATAAAGTCCCTCAATTGGTGTTCGTTAAAGATAATGATTTGATTTAACATATCATTTCGAACTGAAAGGACAAAACGTTCTGCCACACCATTTTGCCAGGGACATTTGTAGTTTATCACTTTTGGTTTTACGCCCATATCCTTTATTAATTGCTTTACTCGGCCAGAAAAGATTGAATCCCGGTCAAAGATCAAATACTTTGGAGCGATGTCAAAAGGAAATGCATTTTTCAACTTCTGAACCACCCACGCTGCTGTAGGATGCTCAGTAACATTGAAATGAACGATTTTTCTTCTGGCATGATCAATAATGAAAAATACATAAAGAGTTTTGAAACTAATGGTTGGGACGGTAAAAAAATCCATGCCCATTATGTATTCACGGTGATTTTTTAAAAACACTTTCCATTGTTGCCTTTTGTCCTTGGTTTTATCAGGGTTATCGGGTCTAATTTTTTTAAGATATCGAGATATGGTTCTCTGAGAAACCTGTTTTTCAGTATAGCCAAGCTTCAAAAGTTCAGAATATATTCTGGGAGCACCCCAGATAAAATTTTCAGCAAGAAGCCCAACTGAATATCAGGTTCATTTGGCATTGACAATAAATTTTGAAAAACCTGCAATACGCTGATATTGTGACATGATCCGATATTGGCAAACCACACCCCAAAAACAGCGTTCTAAGAATTAATATATATTTCCAACAATGTTAAGCCCCTCTCATTTTTGCAGGCCAACGACAAAATATGCCTTATATATGGACCATAACAAAGCCACAAGGATCATATATAGATCAAAATACCATTTGACAAATTGATTCAAACATAGTAGTCCTGATCTATAAAAAGACCATATGGCCAAACTATGATCTATATATAGACCAGAGAGAAGAGATGCCAAAATCTATTGCACGTACATACTCACAGTATAGCCGAGATGCAGCAACTTTGCTCGGCGCGTTAATCCGAGAAGCACGTAATGAACGCAAACTTACCGCTCAAGAATTGGCAGATCGTGCTGGCATTTCCAGAGGACTGCTGCAACGCATTGAAAAAGGCAACCTCAAATGTGAAATTGGAGCTGTTTTCGAAGTAGCAACTATTGTTGGCATCAAGCTGTTTGAGTCTGATGAAAACGACATGGCTAAACAGCTTCGTTACACAAAGGAAAAGCTATCGCTCATGCCAAAGTCAGTTCGCAAAAAGTCAAAAAAGGTGAATGATGACTTTTAAGACAGAAAAAGAAGTCTTTGTTTGGATCTGGCTCCCTGGTGAAACCGAACCTGTTGTGGCTGGACGTCTTGAAGCTGATAACGGTAATATCATGTTCAACTATGGTAAAAGCTACTTGGAGCGTGTCAATGTCAGCAAGCCAGCAATTGCAATTTACGAACCCGAATTGCCGCTAAAAACTGGATTATTGCCTTTACTCAAGGGTTTGACCATGCCCGGTTGTATCAGGGATGCGGCACCCGATGCCTGGGGAAGACGTGTGATTATCAACAAAAAATTAGGACTGAAAGGCGTCAGCACGGATACGGCCAATTTAGATGAATTGACGTACCTGCTGGAGTCTGGGTCAGATCGAATTGGTGCGCTGGATTTTCAACAGTCTCCTACAGTGTATGTGCCGCGTAATGTAAATAATGTCAGCATGGAAGAGTTGATTGCATCTGCAGAAAGAGTTGAGCAAGGAATTCCCCTCACTCCGGAGTTGGATCAGGCACTTTTCCATGGCAGCTCTATAGGTGGGGCTCGTCCGAAAGCCTTGGTTGAAGAAGGCGGCAAAAAATACGTGGCCAAATTTTCATCCAGCACCGATCTGTACAGCGTTGTGAAAGCTGAGTACATTGCCATGCGGTTAGCTGAGTTGGCAGGATTGGATGTCGCACCCGTAGCATTGACAAAAGCAGCAAACAGAGATGTTCTTCTGATCGAGCGCTTCGATCGCGAACCAAAAGCCGACAAGTGGACCCGCAAGGCTATGGTTTCGGCGCTGACGCTGTTTGCTTTGGATGATATGATGGCGCGCTACGCCAGCTATGAAACCTTAGCTGAAATTATCCGCCACCGTTTTACCAATCCAAGGCCGACACTCCAAGAGATGTTCTCCCGGCTTGTCTTTAATATTCTATGCGGAAACACAGACGATCATGCACGAAACCATGCAGCCTTCTGGGATGGTAATGTACTGACACTGACCCCTGCTTATGATATTTGTCCACAAGGCCGCACAGGCAATGAAGCATCACAGGCCATGCGCATATATGGTGATAACAATCTGAGCAGGCTCAAGTCATGCTTAGAGACCGCACACAATTTCCTTCTAACTAAAGAAGAGGCTCGCAACATATTCCATCACCAAATTGCTGCGATCGGGCAACATTGGGAAACTGTCTGCAAAGAAGCCGAGTTAAATCAGGTTGATAAGAAGCTTCTTTGGAAACGGCAATTTTTGAACCCTTATTCGATTGAACAATAATTGCACCAGGTAAAGTCTACGTTTGACCCCTGCTCAAAATATTTTTAAACAACAAAATCCTGGCGGACAAGCCGCAGATTTTTATGGTTGAGGCTGTAGGAAAAGCCTGAAAACACTGGAGATTTTTGTCATTATGTGCTATATTTTTCTAAAAAAAGAAAGCAAAACCGCTGACCTTTAAATGAGTAAAAAATAAATGGCCGAATACAAAGATTATTCATACGATCAAGGTGTTTTCCTTCCAGTCTTTTTCGATAAACAGATTCTGCCTGGCACTTTCGAATATTGCCTGAATTATCTGGTTGATAATAAAATTGATCTAACCGTTTTTGACACCCGGTATAATAATGATAAAACCGGTGCACCTGCGTATGATCCAAGGATTCTTTTAAAAATTATCCTTTTTGCATACTCAAGGGGGATCACATCCAGCCGGAAGATTGCACAGTGCTGTGAGGAAAATATTATCTTCATGGCTCTATCCGCCCACACACGGCCTCACTTCACAACCATTGCAGATTTTATATCAAACCAGGATGAAGAAGCCACAACACTGTTTCAGGAAGTTATTCTTATCTGCGATGCCATGGGTTTGATCGGCAGAGAAATGTTCGCAGTGGACGGCTGCAAGCTGCCTTCCAACGCTTCAAAAGAATGGAGTGGGACGAAAGAGGATTTTCAAAAGAAAGCCATCAAACTTGAAAAGACTATTGAGCGGATCATTGAAAAGCATCGGCAAATTGATGATATTGAAGAGAAAAACAACATCATCGAAACCGATACGCAATATATCGCCACCCTGGAAAAACAGGTAAAAAAGATCCGGGAGTGGACAGACAAAAATGATGACCGAATCGGCAGCTAGGGCAAACCGGTTAAATCCAACATCACAGATAATGAATCTGCCAAGATGAAAACGTCAAAAGGCATGGTTCAAGGGTATAACGGTGTTGCCATGGTGGACGACAAACACCAGGTGATTGTAGGAGCAGAGGCCTTTGGTAAAGGGCCGGAACAGGATTTATTAAAGCCCATGATCGACACCACGAAACAAAACCTGGAAGATGATGTTTTTGAAGAAACCAGGCTGACGGCAGACAGCGGTTTCCACACCAAGGACAACATGGATATGCTTGCCGTGGAAGGTATTGACGTGTATGTGGCTGACGGTCGTTTTAGGAAACGAGATCCCCGATTTGATAACTCCGGCCGATATAAAGAAGAACATAAAAAAGAGCTTTTAAGAAAAGGACAAAAGACTGGACTGTTTTCAAAAAAAGATTTTTATTTTGGCCCTGAATTTAAATTTTGCAGATGCCCTGCCGGGAAGAAAAGTAAACAGTCAATGGCTGCTGTTTTGTACGCTGCATAATTTAAGAAAGATACACCGGTTTGGATCGGTGGCGGTTACATAAAATAAAGGGGGAGATCCCCATGGAGGTATGGGGTAATGAGCCCCATATAGGATAAATCTGATCATATCTATCAAATTTATCGACCCAAAACCAAATTAAAACAAAATGTTGGAAAAAGTACATGGAAAATGGAATCACTACCTTTAAAAAATGACTTTTTCTACAGACTCGTTATGCTCCTTAATTATTGACATCCTTGATCGATAGTATTATTGTAAAACAAAGATTAAATCGATTGGAGGTCGACATGCAAACTGTCATTGTATCACCTAAATATCAAGTCGTTATCCCTAAGGCAGTCAGGGAAACATTAAAACTCAAACCTGGCCAAAGAATGCTTGTAATTGAGTATGATAATCGCATTGAATTGATACCCGACCGTGAGATTTCCGAGCTGCGCGGTTTTCTGAAAGGAATTGATATAGAGTTCTCTCGTGAGGAGGATCGGGTATGAATATAATTGATTCGTCTGCATGGCTTGAATATTTTTCTGACGGACCTAACGCTGACTCTTTTTCAATTCCCATCAAAGATGAAAAGGCTTTGATAGTCCCAGTAATTACAGTTTATGAAGTATTTAAAGTTGTACTTCGTGAAAGCACTGAAAATGATGCTCTGCAGGCAATAGCTGCTATGCAAAAAGGCCGTATAATTGAACTGACACAGAGTTTAGCTATTGAAGCATCAAAGCTCAGCTTACATCACAGTCTTCCTATGGAAGATAGTATAATCCTTGCTATTGCAAAAAAACATGATTGCACGATATGGACGCAAGATGCTGATTTTAAGGATATTAAAGGGGTCAACTATTTTGCTAAAAAAAATAAATAGCATAACCTGGGTGGATAGGGGGACATCTATGATAAGTTTAGTCAAGGGGAAAATGGAGATTTCCCTTCACTTTCGAAAATTGCCCTCCAATAAGCGTTTAAAAATTCATTGCGTTACTCCATGATCTTTTTAATCTATTTCATTGTGCCAAAAAGATTAGATCTTTTGACCAGACATCTATTTGCAGTATCAGGATTCTTTTGAACCCATCACAGAAGATTGAGTTTGGGTAACCCGCTGGCCTTGAAACACCTCAGTTGTGTATCACGACTGTCATCGATCACACAGTCCCCCGAAAAGCAAGGAACAGCGGGAAGATCTAAAAATAAGCAATGTTATGTTGGAACCGGATCAGGCAGCCTGGCCTGAATCTACTATTTGAAAATCCTGTTTGGATTTTTCAACTGCCAGCATATAGGCAACCAATTTTCTGGCTACCGCCAAGGTCGCTCGATCCCTGTTTCCTTTTGTTAACTCTTTGTTCACGTCGGACAACCGGGAGCGGGCTGGCAATTTACCCGATTATATGGTACGGCTGAAGCTTTGCTTCACTGCCGCATAACTGCGTTATGACGGACAGGTTGAAGCAAAGCTTCAGCCGTAGTCAAAGGTGAAATTA